>JAKMEQ010000001.1 GCA_022425805.1 Acidimicrobiales bacterium | reverse complement strand
GTTAACTACACCTTGTTGGTTGTTCCGGCATTGGCTGGCGCACTGGTGGGCGCGCTTCGTTCCTTTGGAGTAACAGCAGTAACGTGTTTGGCCTTAGGGATGTTTCGATCCGAACTTTCCTTGTTGCAGGTTAAGTCATGGTGGCCAGATTTTGCATCAAGTGGGATGAGAGACGTTTTACCGTTCATTGTTATCATTATCATTCTATTTTTCCGTGGCGACCGTCTTCCAAGTCGAGAAAGTTTCATGACGGCGCGACTTGCCTTTGCCCCCACACCTCAAAAGGTCCTACCAGCATCGATTATGGTCTCATTTTTTACTATCCTGGGTATTTTTTTCTTCGACAGGGCCCTTCGTTTAAGCCTGTACTTGTCGATGACATCCGTCATCATCGTTCTCTCGATTGTTGTACTTACCGGATATGTTGGTCAGGTCTCGTTAGCGCAAGCTGTTTTCGCGGGAGTATCAGGATTTCTGTTAGGGAAAGTAGGTCTTGAAACTGGTATTCCTTTCCCTATACCAGTATTCATTGGTGCATTCGGGGCGGTTATTTTAGGGCTATTGGTAGGCATCCCAGCACTACGTATTCGAGGATTGCAGCTTGCAGCGGTGACAATGGCGCTCGGCGTTGCGATAGGAACTCTTCTATTTAGTAACCGCTGGTTCATTGGACAAACGGGAGCTCTGCCGATAGAGGCCCCCGACCTATTTGGCATGAATTTAGCTGCAAACATTGGGACAGATTTTAACCGACGGGAATACGGGGTGTTACTGCTTATCGTTACGCTCATCTGTTGCATTCTCGTAGTGAATGTTCGCCGGACAACTACTGGCCGCCAATTTCTTTCGATTCGAGCCAATGAGCGTGCTGCGGCAGCATGTGGGGTTAATGGAGCCTTAACGAAACTACAAGCTTTTGCATTCTCTTCATTTTTAGCTGGCTTAGGGGGCGCAATGCTCGCTTACCTTCGGGGCCAGATCAGCGGAGAATCTTTCAGTGTTTTTGAAAGTCTTGCTCTCCTTGCATTCGCTTACCTGGGAGGCATCGGATCGGTCAGTGGAGCAATTGTTGCGGGAGTTCTAGCCCCCGGTGGTCTTTTGGTCGGTCTTATAGCGAAAGCATTTTCTGGCGACAAGCTTTCAACTTACGCGAGCTTGGTTGGAGGAGTTGGACTGGTCCTCACAGCAATTCTTAACACTGATGGTATTGCTGGAAAGATCGCACGAGACAAACACAGAAAAGCAAATCTAAAGACATTAGAAAGAAACAGGAAGTAAGCTTCCAAAAAACCCTAGGGGGGACATGAAAAAAATTCTTATAACACTCGTCGCGTTACTTGCACTCTTTGCAACAGCTTGTGGGGGTAGTTCTGATAGCGACTCGAAGACTTCAAGCCCGATAGAAGAGACGGAGGCTGAAAGTTCATCAAGCGGAACCAACGAAGAAAGTTCCTCATCCTCATCCTCAACATCAAGTGCAACCGTGCAAACCGGTGATCCAAGAGACGGGCTTATCGAGACTGTCTTAGATGAGATGATAGATAACGCCGAGTTCGCCGCTTGTCTCGTGGACGCAGTACAAGCGTCTTCCGGATTGACCTATGAAGAACTTTATGATGACCTTGTAAATAACGATAGTCGTGGGGTGGGCGAAATCGATGAAGAAGTCGCTTCCTGTATGCCGTATCTGAGCGACGAAGAAATTGAAATTCTTGCCCAACCTGTTGATGAAGAGCAGACGGTAGAACCAGTGGCAGCAGACGATACTCTCCCTTCAGTAAAAATTGGTCTCATGAACCAAGAGAACGACCCAGTAGGTTCATTTCCCGAACTCCGTTTAGGCATTGAAGGAGCGGCCGCTTATATCAACGCCGAACTTGGGGGGATTAGTGGTCATCCAGTAGAAATCGTTTCTTGTGTGCAAAATAGTGTTCCTGCTGCACAGGAATGTGCTCAAGACCTATCTACCAGCAACCTTGTATCAGTCATAAACGGTATTAATATTTGGACTATAGCCTTCGATTTTTATGGGACTATGGGAGAAACCCCAGTTATTGGCGGTTTGCCATTATTTGCCGCTGATTACAATCAGCCGAACGCTAGGTATTTCAATGGAGGAAGTGTCGCAGTGTATTCGGGGGCAGCACGATTCGTAGCTGAAGGTCTTGGTGTCAAAAAGGTAGCTGTACTGGTTAACCAGAACCCCGCCGCCTTAGCAGCTCTCGAGCAGGGCCTCGGACCCATTTTTGATGATTACGGTGTCGAATATGAAGCCATCGATGTACCGATCCCTCTTACTGACGCTATTCCGCCGATGAGTCAAGCAGCAGCTTCTGACGCTGACGTCATTATGCTCCTAGCAGCGGGAAATGAATGCGTGCCAGTGATTCGTTCGGCAAATCAACTAGGTATTCCTCCGGAAAAAATGTTCTACAGCGGAACATGCGCGACCGAGGATATCTACGCAGAGGTTGGAGAGCTTATGGTCGGCAGCTGGATCCACAAGGGAGGATACACAGAGCAAGAGACATGGGCACCGGCTGAAGTGATTGCACAATTTGCTGAAAATGATGGATTGATAGAAGAGTACGCTCCTGAAGCTCCCAATGCTGCGTTCACTGGACTCGGGTGGGCCACCATGCTTGATATTCATGACCTTTACGAGCAAGTCGGAGTTGAGAACCTCAGCGACCCTGTCAATATCATCAGCACTATGGATGATGGAGAAACTAGAGGACGAGTTGGTTCATTTGGCTGGTCATGTGTGTATGGCGATATCGGCCTTTCCTCACTTTGCCAAGGCGCATCCCTGTTTCTGGAGATAGTAGAACCTAATGGTGTTACAGGGCCTCCAGATATTATAGGCCCAGAAGGATACGTGAACGGACTGGATCTCCTTGGTTGAAACCTGCTAATCAGATTATTGATGCACCAGCAGCAGCTCTAACGGGATAGACCCTAGTTGGAGCTACTGCTGGTTGTGTATCTGGTGCGGTAAAGGTTGAAGAAACTTCATCGCAGAAATGGTCAACGTTTTCGCTTTTTACCAGAGCGACAGCACATCCGGCGAAACCCCCGCCAGTCATTCGTGCACCGAGACAATCAGGGTTTTCCAGAGCAGTGTCGACGATCTTATTTAGAGCAGGGCTAGAAACCTCATAATCCGTTGCGAGACTTCGGTGGCTTTCTACCATTAGTTTTCCTAGCAATATAGAATCCCCAGATTGAAGAGCTGAAAATGCCTTTAGCGTTCGGTTGTTTTCGCTAATTACATGACGGGCTCGTTTAGACCATGTGGCGTTGATTGAACTGATCGGAGCGAGGTCCTCCAAGGTTGCGTCCCTCAATGCTGTGACATTCAATTCGGTAGCAACTCTTTTACACGTCGCTCGGCGGTTCGCGTATTCGGTCCCAGTCAGATCTCTTCTTGTACCCGTGTCCATAATAATCAACGCAACTTCCTCTGGTATCTTTACCGGTTCAGTTGATAGGGTCCGGCAATCGATTAATAGAGCCTGATCTTGTTTGGCGAGCGAACATATCCACTGATCCATAATTCCGCTCGGTAGACCAAAAATATGATTTTCGACATGTTGTCCGCAACGTGCTAATTGTTTTGGGTCTATGGCCACGTCCGAGAGAGTGCAAAAGATAAGACCCGCTGCGATTTCAAGAGCCGCTGAGGAAGCTAGGTTAGCTCCGGAAGGAATATCAGATGCGATGTAGCCAGTCCATCCTGAAATCGGCTTGCCAGTAGAGCGAAGAAAGACACCTACTCCATGAAGGTAACGTGCCCAGTCGGGGGTTTCTGAAGGGTCTCGATCAAGGTCAAAGTTTACCGTACCGAACCCTTCAGAATGTACCGTGACAGTTGAGCCTTTATGTGGACTTGCCGCAATTACAGTATCGAAGGGTAACGCTATTGGAAGAACAAACCCCTCGTTGTAGTCGGTATGTTCGCCGATAAGGTTCACTCTCCCTGGGGAACGTGCGATAACTGAAGGAGTTGAATTAAAGTTCGCACGGAAACCTTCCTGAGCCCTGAGAAGTGCCGAAAGTGAAGGAAATGGCATTTGGCTAGTCTTACCGAAGAACGACTGAAAGGAAAACTATTCTTCAGCAGAGTCCTTTATAGTTGTTGATCGAAATTATAGGCTCGTAAGAACCATTAAATTTTATTGAAACTTTAGAAACGTCGTAGAATGGTTTCGGAGCTGTTAGCAGGGGTTGAAAATATATTAAGTAAAGACGAATGGAAGAAATCTTGTGAAAGAAAAACTATCTGGAAAACTTTTGGCGTTGGATGTGGATGGGACACTTTTAGATGCCTCTGGTGATTTACGCGAGAGGACGCAAGAAGCACTCGTTGCTGCGCGCAATGCTGGTGCGACTTTAACGCTCGCTACTGGCCGTGACTGGGAGACCGTAAAACAGTTACTAGCAGTTCTACCTTCTGTTCAATACTCGGTATGTACCAACGGGTTAGAAATTTTTACAAATCTCGGAGAAAGGTTAGTTGCGCAAGAGATAGATCTAGAATTAGCCCGAAATGTTGTTCTCAAGATTCGCCAAAGACTCCCAGGTGTAGCGATCGGAGCGGGGATAGATGGGCATTTAGTAGGAGAGCCCGATATTTCAAAAGCATTACCAATTCTCCCTGCCGGCATTTCTTCATTCCCGGCCAAAACTGTGGACGACATTATGCCTGCATTAACTATGAATACGCAGGACATAGTTATTTATCATGGTGATTACCACTTTGTACTTGAAGGACTTTTCAACATAGTTAACGAGGTGGTTCAAGAAGAAGGTCTCGATGTCGTCTATAGCGGTTTACCCATGATAGAAATTCTCCCTGCCGGATGTGGGAAAGATACTGGATTGTCGTGGCTTAGTTCCCACTTGGAAATCGATCAGGCTGACGTGATTGCATTTGGAGATGGCGTGAATGACCTCTCAATGCTGCGCTGGGCTGGTGTGGGAGTCGCAATGGGGCAGGCCTCGTTGAATGTTTTAGGATGTGCTGACGAGGTAACATTGACGAATGAAGAAGATGGGGTAGCGGTATGGATAGAAACCCAACTCGAAGAGCTGCACTAAAAATACTACGAAGAGGCTCCGCTGTTAATACCGTGGCGTATATGGCATTTTCTGTAAATAGTTATTACCTGCAAGGAGTAGTTTGATGTCAACGAATGCCTCATTGCTAGCTCGGTTCCGTTCGATAATGGCCCCATACCTGAAGCCCCTCTATGAAAAGCCAATTTCCATAGATCATGGCGAAGGAAGTTATGTGTGGGACATCGAAGGGAATGAGTATTTAGATTTCTTTGGAGGGGTGCTTACAACGATGATTGGGCACAACAATCCCGCAGTTGTAGAAGCTATTCAGAATCAGAGCAAAAAAGTCCTTCATACCAGCACCCTGTACCTATCCGAACCGATGATAGAGCTGGCTGAAGAAATCGGTCGGATTTCAGGTATCCCTGACGCGAGAGTGTTCTTTACGACCTCAGGTAGTGAAGCAAATGATACTGCACTTATGTTGGCAACTAGCTTTCGCAACTCAAACGAAGTTCTTGCTATCCGTAATAGTTATCATGGCAGGACATTTGCTACTCAAGCGGTCACTAGTCATTCCTCATGGTTGTCCACGCGGATTTCGGGATTGTCTGTGAATTACGTGCAAGGTCCCTACCGGCTTCGAAGCCCGTTTCAAGATATCTCGGATGAGGACCTCACAGACGCATGTGTAGCGGATCTAGAACAGATCATAAATATGGCGACTACCGGTAACATCGCTTGCCTAATCTTCGAACCGATACAAGGTGTAGGTGGATTCGCTACCCCACCCGATGGTTTCTTCGGCCAGATGGGAAAAGTCCTCTCAGAATATGGATCTCTTCTCATCAGTGATGAAGTGCAAACAGGGTGGGGGAGAACGGGAGATCATTTCTGGGGGTACCAAGCACATGGGCTTATCCCCGACATGCTGACTTTTGCAAAGGGTGTGGGGAACGGAATCACCCTTGCGGGGGTTGTCGCACGAGCTGAGATTATGGAAAATATCACAGCGCTGAACTTCAGCACATTTGGTGGGAACCCCCTCTCCGCTGCTGCGGGGCTCGCAACATTCCGGCAGGTTACGGAAAACAATTTACAAGAAAACGCTCGAATTATGGGCGCACGGCTGAAGGCGGGTTTGCAGGTTGCCGCTGATACAACCCCTTGGATAGGTGACTTGCGCGGGCGTGGATTAATGGTTGCTCTTGAAATAGTCGGTCGACATCCTGAGAGCGGGCCTGTTGAGCCGGATTCGGCAAAAGCAGTAGAATTTCTTGAAACTTGCAAGGATAAAGGACTTCTTCTTGGCAAGGGTGGAGTTTTTGGTAACGTGATCAGGATCACCCCAATGCTAAATGTTACCGAAAGTGAAGTTGATCAAGGAGTAGCGATCATCATCGATGCGGTTAAAGCTTGTAACTAGGTCAGGTCCGTGATAGTCCTAGCTAGTCGCCTCGAAGCATGTGAGCGATTTTCATCGCTAACCGGGCTGTTTTACCTGTTCTGGTTTCTGAGTCATCTGCCGCAGCTAGTAAGTGGCCGCTCGTTCGCACACCAATCCAGCGGAAGGGTTCGGGTTCCCACGGTCGGGAATGAACCCCTACCCACGGTAAGGTAACTCGGTCAGTTTGCCGATCTAGAATTAGGTCTGCCATTGTCCGGCCAGCAAGATTTGCAGCCGCTACTCCTGCCCCCACGTAACCGCCAAGAACGCCTAAGCCTGAGCTTTTGTTAAATCGAAGGCCAGGAAGCCAGTTCCGTGGAATTCCTAGGACCCCTCCCCAGCGGTGGGTTATTTGAACATCATGTAATTGGGGTAATAAATCTATAAGTGCCTGATAAACGAGTTCGTGGGATTGTGCATTGAGTTCTGCGCCGCTAGAAATCTGTGATCCAAATAGGTACGGGGGTGTTCCTCTACCCCCAAATGCTATTCGATCATCTTCCGTTCGGATTCCGTATATGACGCTGTATCGGTCGTCAGAAAATGCAGGTCTCTCTGCAAGCCCGACTTGATCAAAGAAACCCTGACTCAATGGTTCCGTGGCGATCATCCGAGAATAGAAAGGAAGGAGGTCTAGCTTCTTTCCACTGAAATCACGAGTAAATGCTTCTGTGGCTTGCACCACCACTTCAGTAGTTACAACACCATGTGTCGTTACTACTCTGTTCTTTCCTAATGTGGAGACTGCAGTCTCTTCAACAATTTCACCTCCCAATAATTCGACTGCTGAAGCGAGACCAACAACAAGTCGACCCGGATCGACAACCGCAGCGGGTGAAAAGAAAATTCCAGAATAGATATCGGTAGCGTTAAGGTGCTTTCTCGATTCTTCTGGTTCTAGAAAACGGATAATGTCGTCTCCAAAACCCGAAGACCTGGCTTCATCAATTTCAGCAGCTTGGCGTTCGGATTGCGGGGTGTTCCGGGCAAGGCGTACTACACCACCCTTTTGGAACCCGCATTGGATTCCTTCGATTTCAAGAACTCGTTGTATTTCGTCGACAGTGTCGAACATTGAACGTTCCAGTCTTCGGGCTTCTCCAATAGAGGACTGTTTTGCGTATCTTTTTGCTCCTCCTGCCACTGAGCCTTTGCACCATCCTCCGTTCCGGCCTGAAGCACCGAAACCACAATATTCTTTTTCGATAATGAGAACACGTAATGATGGATCGTTTCGTAGAAGATAATACGCTGTCCAGAGTCCACTAAACCCTCCGCCTACTATTGCGATATCTACCGATTTATCTCCTTGGAGACTTGTTCGTCTCGGGATTGTTACTTCTGGAGAGTCAAACCACAATGGGACCGGATTGGCTTTTGAAATGGGATTTATAGCAGACATGTAACCTACTGCAGGAAGATAAACAAGTTGAACCGTACTCTCAAATTCCCAAAGTGGCAACGCTGTACAAAGCGGCCCAAAGCAATGTAGAAGCGAGAGACATAGGGATACCTAAGGAATATCAATTGCGGTTGGATTTCGCTTCATTAACAAGCCATTTGAATAATGGGTCGCTATCTCGCGTGTCCATCATTTCGGGGTGCCATTGGACTGCGATTACTGGTAAAGATTTGTGCTCAATGCCTTCAATTCCACCGTCCTCGGACCATGCTGTTACGCGTAGTCCCTCACCTAGACGATCGATGCTTTGATGGTGCAGTGAATTTACGTTTCGGGAGGTGCCATACAAGTCAGCGAGGGTCGAATCTTTATCAATGGAGACAGTGTGTACCTGGCTGGATGGTGGTTTATCATGGATGGCGTGCGTGGGGACATCTTGAAAGAGGCTCCCTCCAGTGTGGACATTGATCATCTGCAAGCCTCGGCATATTCCGGCTATCGGAATCTCGTATTGTAATGCGGACTTTAACAAGGCAGTTTCGAACTCGTCGCGCACTGGTTCAGGGTTAAACGTTTCAGGGATTGGATCAGCGCCATACAGTTCCGGCTCGATGTCAGCACCTCCGCTCATCAATAGACCATCAATTCGCTCTACATATTTGATTGGGTCTGCTCCCAAAGGAAGAAAGACGGGAATACCTCCTGCTGCCAAAATGCCCTGCGCGTAATCACCCCAAAAGACATCAAGGTCCACATCGCCCATTACCTTGAGCTCTCCTCGAAGGTCCTTCCCGCTTGCTCGTTTGCCGGTTATCCCAATCAATGGAGCTGGGGGCATGGGTCCCTCTTCAATAGTAGTTGCTGTGGATTTGAACGGTATCGTAAATCCAATACAGTCAGATGCCTATGTGGTAATCATCTTTACAGCGTAGGTATCTGGGAGTAGGAACAATTAAGTTATGGAAATCACCTGGGGTCTTATCGCCTCACACGCAGATCAATTCCGAACAATGGGTGTGGACGCGGATACGAGCGTTATTCTTCTTGGCTGCTCCGCTTCCCAGCCGTCACTGCATGATGTGGCTCGACTCGCTCTGCAGTCGTTAGGTACTAGGGTTATTGAGGTGCTTCCTACAGCTGTTTTGTCTGGAGATATTGATCAGGATACCTCTGAAGATCTGACTAATTTTTTTGTCTCAAGTGATTACATAATCGACTGCACAGATGAGAAGTTATCTCTCAACCTTGATATTGAAGAGATTCGTCTAAAAGAAACTCAGATATATGTCGATGGGAAAACAACGTGGACCGCGGTCAACGCCGCATGAATACGATACGCCTACTAGAAGCCCTTAAATAAAAATGAAAGTCCTCCTTCTCGTGCCTTCACCGGCTTTCTCAGAGGGGCTTGCATTCTTCCATGATGAATTAGGGTTCACTATCGAGAAGATCTCTCCAGCAGAAAACCCTTCTTTGGCCGAGCTCTCTGGCCATGGGCTAACTATTTGCCTCGATAAGAATGCTGATGCCGGCCCTGTCTCATTGCGTGTCGTGACAGAGGACATGAATCTAATAGGGACCACTAAGGTTGGCCCGAATGGAACCAGAATTATTTTTAGTGCAAAAGGGTCGGATGTAAAACTACCTACCTCGAAGGAAGCGGTCTTTGCTTTTGGTGATGCTGGCCACGCGCAGTGGACGACAGGTAGGGCAGATATGCTTTACCGGGACCTACTCCCAGCGGGATCTTGGGACTATGTTGCTTCTCATATCAAGATTGCAGGTTCTGGGAAAGTACCTGATTGGGTTCACTACCATGACGCAGATTTCCAAATCATCTACTGCTATAAGGGAGCTGCAAAATTAGTGTATGAAGATCAAGGTGACCCTTTTATGTTCAGTGCGGGAGACTGTGTTCTGCAACCTCCTCTCATTCGGCACCGTGTCTTGGAAAGCTATGATGATCTCGAAGTCATTGAGGTAGTCGCTCCACTCAATCATTCAACATTTACTGATCACATGATGGGTCTTCCTACTGGCAAGCTAGAGCCCGAGCGTTCTTTCTCCGGCCAGCATTTTATTTGGAATCAGAGCGCTACGCGGAGATGGGATACGGTCAACAAACTCGGTGGTGCTTCTTTTCAGGTTGGTGAAACTGGAATTAGCCAAGCCAGTGGCTATCAAGGAGGGGTTCGTATCCTTCGGCCAGCGGGCTCTCCGGTTACGAAAGAGCCGTTTACGCCTTTTTTGAAAGACCCGAGAGCAAATTTTACCCTCTGGTTTATTCTCACAGGTACAGCAGATTGCCATGAGCAGTCCGAAGATTCCACTCGAAGTGTCAACGGGGGAGACGCTATCGTAAGTATCAATTCGTCCCTTGGACTTGTTGGTACTAGCTTTCAAAACTATTCGGATGACTTTACGGTACTTGAAGTGCAACTCCCAGCGGAAGTGATGGAATGACTTTGGAAAGAGGAACTTCCCTCCTTGGTATTCACGATCTTGAATAGGGGAGGCCTATCAAATCTGCGATAATAGGGCATGCGTAATCTGAAGAATCTACTACTTCTAGGTCTGCTAGTTCTTGCTATTCTTTTGCTCGGGACCCTTGTGGATTGTTCCGGAGATCGCCCTCGATTAGAGCAAACAACGTTTCCACCCTACTTCGTTGAAGGTTTCTGAAATTGTAGGTAAGTGGGCTAATGAACCTCGTGACTCAAGGAAGAGGAAATTACTGATCTTCGATAGGTTGGCGTAAAGAAGGTAAGTTCAGTGAGAGGTACCAATTGAGGATCAAAAAGCCTGCCGAAACCCACAGAGCTACTGGCATGCCTCCAATAAGGTACGTTATGCCGGAAAGCAAAGTGCCGGAAAGCCTTCCGAAAGCATTTGCTGCGTAGTAGAACCCGACATTGATAACAACATCGTCGTCATTTGTGTACGCCAATATAAGGAAAGAATGTACAGATGAATTTATGGCAAAGACAAGACCGAAAAGTAATAAACCGCCTACTACGACTGTCCCAGTTGAAACATTAACGGTAACGAGTAGCGCGAGAACGACCGTAACAGAAGCTAATAACAGGGCCCACACTTTCGTAGTTTGGGCGATATCCGATCCTCGCCCTAGACGGCGAACAAGGGCGGGGGTCCATGACTGAACGATCCCATAACCGATTATCCAACAAGCAAGGAATCCTCCTATTTCATTAAATGACCATCCCAGTTCCTCGTCGAGAAAGATAGGTAAGGCAACTACAAACCAGATATCTCGCGAACCAAACAAGAAAATACGTGCAGTAGAAAGCCGGGTTATCGCTGGTGAATGCGAAGATAGTATTCTCAACCGTTGGGTTTCTTTTGATCTGCCGATCTCTTCCCGTAGGAAGAGAAGAACACATAGAAGCCCGATCGTAACTAAACCTGCCATCACGACCAGCGATTTACGAAACCCTATCCAAGTCAAGAGAGCGCTTCCTATGAAAAACCCAGCCCCTTTTAACGCGTTCTTTGACCCCGTCAGTATCGCTACCCATTTGAAGAGAGTAGGATTTTCTGTCTTGTTTTCTTCGGGCCGGACGACTAATTTAACAGCACTTTTGGAGCTCATTTTTGTCAAATCTTTTGCAACTCCAGAAACTGCTTGGCATGCCATTACAAAGAAGACTGACAGAACTTTGTTCCAATCGGCTCCTACGAAAGAGATTGTAGTTAGTGACGCTATTTGTAATCCTAAGCCGACCTTTAAGGTCTGTTGAAGGCCAGACCGTGAACCTGCCCACCCACCAAGAAGATTCGTTATCACTCCCATTAACTCATACGCGAGAAATAGAAAACTCAATTCAAGTGGACCATAACCCAAATTGTGAAAATGTAGGAGTACGAGCATCCGTAATGCCCCGTCTGTTATGGTGAGGCTCCAATACGCACCTGTGACCAGTCCATAAGTTCGGAGGTCCATGGCGTTATTTGGGCGGCAAACTTGCAGCAACCTTGGCTACTAACTCAGCTAGCCGGTGGACATACCCATACTCATTGTCATACCAGACGAGAACTTTAACCATGTTCCCGTCGACCACAATTGTCGATTGCCCATCAACAATCCCTGAACGGGTATCGTTAACGTAATCAGCGGACACAAGCGGCCGATGTTCAAAGCCGAGAATCCCTGACAAGGTAGAGCTAGCAGCTGACTCTAAGAGTTCATTGATACTAGGTACCGTCATACTATCTGTAAGCGAGAACACGCAATCGCTTAAGGAAGCATTCAAGATCGGAACTCGCACAGAGATTCCGTCTAGTTTTCCAGATAACTCTGGAAAGATTTTTGTGATGGCAGTGGCAGAACCGGTTGAGGTCGGGATAAGCGAATTTAGCGCCGAACGGGACCTTCTGAGATCGGTATGCGGGGAATCAACTACGACCTGGGTGTTCGTTGGGTTATGGATAGTAGTAATAAGACCTTTTTCTATCCCGACTTCTTCATGAAGAACTTTTACAACTGGGGCAATGCAGTTAGTAGTGCATGACGCAGCAGTTACCACATCGAATGTTTCAGGGTCGTAAAGGTCATCATTGCAACCCATCACAATATTTAAAGCTTTGTCATCATGGACTGGGGCAGCGACGACCACCTTCCGGACTCCTTCGTCTAGATACGTAGCCAAGGTCTCCATCGTTTTGAACGCTCCGGTGCATTCAAGGACAATTTCTACTCCGGTTTCCCTCCATGGGACATCGGAAGGCTGCGTAAATTCTGTAAACCTAACCGGGTTTTTATTCAGTAAAAGACTGGTTCCTTGGATTTCGGCTGCGTGCTTCCATTTACCATGGACGCTATCGAACTGCATGAGGTGGGCAGCATTCTCAATGCCTCCATTCATTTCGTTGATATGAACCAACTGGAGTTTAGGGTGGTGGGCAAGGGCACGCACTACCAAGCGTCCTATTCGCCCAAATCCATTTATCCCAATAAGCGTTGTCACGTGATTGGATTTTAATTGCTTCGAACAAACACAGGCTGGTCGAGTTCGGACCGGGTTGCATCGTAACGGTATCCGTCCTCGTCGAAACCTTCGAATTGCTTACTGGAAGTTACTCGATTTCGGATAATCCAGGAAGCCATGGCACCGCGAGCTCTCTTTGCATAGAAGCTCACTACTTTGTAATCTCCTTCATCTTTCCTGTCGAGAAAACACGGTGTTACTAGAGTTCCTTCTATTTGATCCTCATGAACAGATTTAAAGTATTCGTTCGATGCAAGGTTGACTAGGGTTTTTTCTCCTGGGCTTTCCTGGATATCTTCATTGATTCTTCGAGATATTTCTTGTCCCCAGAATTGGTAGAGGTTGCTACCTTCTTTGGTTTCCAATTTGGTGCCCATTTCTAACCTATATGGCTGAATTAGATCAAGGGGGCGGAGAACCCCGTAAAGGCCGGAGAGGATCCTGAGAGTTTTTTGTGCGTGGGAGAAATCACTTTGTGAAAACTTACCTACGGCATCAAGTCCGACATAGGTGTCGCCACTAAAAGAAAGGACAGCCGGACGGGCATTTGACGCCGTAAAAGGAAGGTTCCAGTCCTGGTACCTCCCGAAATTTAATTCGGCTAGCGAATCCGAGATAGACATCAAAGACCTAAGATCTTCAGGTGTTTTCGTGGAGAGAACTTCTATGAGTTCCTTGCTCTTGTTCAGCATGTCGGGTTGGCTATGTTCTGCTGTTACCAATGGGGATTCGAAATCAAGCGCTTTTGCTGGTGATACGACGATAATCATGACTCTATTATTATCCAGATCGACACTAAATGCTGACAAGAACGATAAGGAACATAAAATAATTTAACTGCCCCTCTAACAGGCCTCTCTTCTGGGGAGGGTGATCAGTATCTGACGCTAGAGAAAACAGAATAGATACATTGGCTAAGCAGGGATTGAATCAAGCTCTAGTTGACCTTCTTCTGGAACGGCAATTCCATGGGAACCTACCAAAGTTGAGGCATAAAACGCAGATTGTTTACCCGGCCTCACTATGAGTCACTGGTTGTTCTCCCATCCATTCCCGAAGAGTGTTTTTCAATTTCGTCTGTTGGATGAACAGATCATGTTCTGGACCGTTTTCGGTGGCTGCCTGAGGGGCTTTGAGGTAGAAACTGAGCCATTCCTGAACTCCCGACTCACCAGCGCGATGGGCTAAGTCCATAAAGAGAGCAAGGTCCAATACTATGGGGGCTGCTAAAATAGAATCTCTGCAGAGAAAATCAACTTTGATCTGCATGGGGTAGCCAAGCCAGCCAAATATGTCGATATTGTCCCAGCCTTCTTTATTGTCACCGCGGGGAGGGTAGTAATTGATTCGAACAACATGATGGATGTCACCATATAGGTCGGGGTACAATTCTGGTTGGAGGATCGTATCAAGGACCCCTAGTTTTGAAACCTCTTTTGATTTGAAATTCTCTGGTGCATCAAGCACCTCCCCATCCCTGTTGCCGAGGATATTAGTTGAATACCAACCCTCTAAGCCAAGCATGCGAGCTTTGAATCCTGGTGCAAGGAGCGTCTTCATCAGTGTTTGCCCAGTCTTGAAGTCTTTCCCCGCTATAGGTACTCCTCGAGTTTTTGAGAGTTCTACCATGCAATCGAGGTCGCAGCTCAGGTTCGGCGCACCATTTGCGAATGGGACGTCAGATTGCAACGCAGCGTATGCGTAAATCTGACTAGGAGAGATGTTGTCATCGTTATTTTTTAGTCCTTCTTCAAAAGCAGCAACGGAAGCATGTACTTCGCTGGGCTCTTGGAAAGCTTCTGTTGATCCACACCAAACCATGACAAGGCGGTCACAGCCATTCTCTTCTTTGAAGTTAGCGATATCTGCGATAAGAGCTTCAGCTTGCTCCCACTTATTTGCAATTTGTTTAACACGGACTCCTTCAAGTCGAGATACCCATTGTTGGTCAAACACTGCTTCCATCGGAATAATGCTCTCGAGTTCATTTGAGATCTCTGACAGGTCATCACCTTCAAGTACTCCAGCTGTTGTTGCGGCTTCGAGTACGTTCGGAGAAATGGGGTCCCAACCGCCAAAAACAAGATCGTCAAGATCAGCTAGTGGTACAAATTCTCTGATGAGTGGATTCCGTTCATCACTGCGGGTCCCTAGTCGAATGTGAGCCATTTGGCTGATAGACCCTATTGGGGGTTTGAGTCCTTTCCGTGCTGCGAGGACACCGGCAATGAACGTTGATGCCACTGCTCCCATTCCTGGAGTAAGAACACCGAGTTTACCTGTAGCTGGAATTATGTTTCTTGAAGTCATGAAAACGAATCATAAGGGATATTTAACAAGAAGTTGTGTTTATTAAGGAAATCTAAACTAAATTGCAGAGTATGGGTATCCTTCCCGATCTATCGATTCGGCAGCTTGAATATCTTGTAGCAGTGGCAGACACTCCTACATGGGCCTTAGCCGCAGAAGCAGTTGGAGTAAGCCCGTCAGCACTTTCCCAAGGCTTATCAGAACTTGAACGGCGAGTGGGGGTACCTCTCTTTGATAGGGATGGGAGAAGGAGAGTGCTGCGGCCGTCCGCAGACATTGTTCTGCACCACGCTCGGCAGGTAGTTGCACTTACCGGAGACCTATCACGATGGGCGCAGAGAACTAAGGCTGCTGATGAAGGATCAATCCGTGTCGGAATGATAGACATTGCAGCTACTCATCACTTTCCAGACGAACTTCAAGCTTTTCGTGCGCAACACCCCGACCTGTCATTCCATTTACGTGTCAGCTCTTCCCGTCCACTTTTTGAAATGCTTGTAAAAGGAGATTTGGATCTTGCTGTTTGTGTGGAAACGTCTAAGCCCTTCCCTGGAATCGTTACGCAGCCACTACTTGAGGAAGAACTGGCGGTCTATAGGCAAGGAGGAGGGAAACTAGGTCCTGCAAGAAATTGGGGCCCTTGGGTTCTGTTTCCGGAGGATTCCCATACTAGAGAAATTATCTCAAATGCTCTTCTAGCAAAAGGTGCCCCAGTCGAAGTCATTGCTGATTCGCCACAACCAGAAGTACTTCGAGAAATGGTCAATTTGGGACTTGGCTGGACCGTGCTTCCAACTCGGCAAGCCGAGTCAGGGGAGCGTCCGCTGACCCCGAGCGAAACCCTCGCGAGGCGAACTCTGGTTTTGGCGTATCGTTCCAGCGCTGCAACCGTTCCTGCAGTAGTTGCCCTTAGCGAATTATTGCAAGAATCGGTAATTAATTCGGTTAGTTCCGTTCGTAACTCCAACCCTTGAAATCATTTCCATCATAAGGCATGGCTCCATGGAAGCATCTCGGGTCATCATCAAATATTAGAGGTATAAAGTGCCGGTCACCTTCCCATATCGGTAGATTCGCTTCGGCGCGTATCAAATCATCATGATGGCAAGCATCCAGAAGCCTTGTTAAAGAAACCCACTCAAGAGAACCCTCTTCGTTCTCTGTTCGAAAATCGCCGTCCCATTCATCGACTAAGAATATAAACCCCAGCCATTGTTCTCGTTTGGGGCCGAAATCTGTCCAAGCTATTGTTCCTCGCAGGGATGACGAAACGATTTCGATACCTGCCTCTTCATTGATCTCGCGGCGAAGTCCGGCGTATACATGCTCTCCTATCTCAAGTTTTCCCCCTAAGCCGTTTACTTTTCCAAAATGATCATCATCGGGTCTAGCATCTCGACGTATCAGAAGCACTTGTTCGGCTTGCCGGTCATAGATGTAGGCAAGCGTGCCAACAAGTGGAACAAAGGTCATCTCCTTTGTCTAGCAGTAAACAAACCATTTCCGATAGATAGGGCTACTTTGGTTCTCTGGGAGCAATTCGCCTATTATGACCCAATGGCTGAGACTCTTTATGACATTGATGGTGATGGTATAGCAGTCATCACGATTAATAACCCTCGGCGCCGTAATGCCATGACGTATCCGATGATTGAACAACTCTATGAAGGCTTACAACGCGCGTCGGATGAAGCCAGAGTGGTGATTATCATAGGTGAAGGTGATGCATTCTGCGCCGGAATTGATCTAAATTTTCTGGCTAACATTCCTCCAGAGGAACGGGGAATAAAAGTACCACCCCATGATGCGGATGGCTGGTGGAATATCACTTCTTGTCCATTACCTGTTATAGCGGCAGTTGACGGACCCGCAGTGGGGATGGGGGCAGAATGGACGAGCCACTGTGATGTGAGGATCGCCACAAATAGGGCACGTTTTGCTTGGAATTTCTCACACCGTGGACTTGTGCCCGATACAGGAGCAGGAACATGGCTACTTCCCCGTCAGATCGGATTACAAAATGCGTTACGGCTTTTGTACTCTGGTGACTGGCTGGATGCTGAAGCAGCGCTCAAACTCGGTTATGTATGCGAAATTGTGGAACCGGACGATCTGCTATCGGTTGCTAAGGAAGAAGCCCGTCGATACCTTCTGGGAGCTCCATCTTCCCATCGGCTAACTAAGCGTCTTCTATATGAAGGACTCCATCTCCCAGTAGCAGAACATCAGGCAATCAGTCGTCAAATCCTATTGGATTGTTTTGAGTCTAAAGAACACCTCGAAGGTCTCACTGCTTTCAATGAAGGACGAACCCCAAGCTTTAAGGACTTAAAATGACTGATTCTTCATCTATCGTGATTCGCAACGGCACCATCGTCGATGGAACCGGAAACGAACCTTATGAAGCGGATCTTCTTATTGAGCAAGGACATATAACCGAGGTTGGTAGAGGCATCAAGACGGGGGCTCGTGCCATCGAAGCAGAAGGATCCCTTGTAACACCTGGTTGGGTAGACATTCACACTCATTACGACGGACAGCTTACATGGGACCCGCTTTTACGACCATCATGTTGGCATGGCGTCACGACAGCCATCACCGGAAATTGTGGCGTAGGTTTCGCTCCCGTCCGACCCGGAGCACACGGGCTACTGGTTGAGATGATGGAATCCACAGAAGATATTCCAGCCCGCTGTCTTGAAGAATCTATTAAATGGGACTGGGAAACTTTTCCTGAGTACATGGACAGTGTCAGTTCAGGGCAATACGCATTAGATATCGGCCTACAGGTATCTCATGCAGCTTTGCGCTATTACGTAATGGGGCAACGGGGGGCAGATAACGAACCCGCTACCTATGACGAAAGTAAGGAAATGGCCCGCCTCACTGCTGAAGCAATAGAGAAGGGAGCGGTGGGATTTTCTTTTTCACGGACGAAAGCCCATACCTACCGTGACGGTTGGCAGCCGGGTACTTTGTCCGACCTTGCGGAGCTGAAACCGATAGCTTCCGCAATAGCTGGTGTGGGTGGAGCACCAATGATGTTCAGCCCACGAGGCGTCACAGGCTTGTTCCCAGATGAAAGAAGTGGGGAAATAGAATTAGCAGCTGAGCTTTCAACTACCGCAAAGGGCCCAGTGATGATGTGTCTGATCCAACATTCACACGACCCACAAGAATGGCAATGGGTTCTCGATTTGATGTCATCGAAGAGGTCGACAGGTGCTCAAGTGTTTGCCCAAGTAACCGGCCGTTCTATTGTGACCCTTGGTAGTTTCTCTACAAAGTTCAATCCGTTTATGCACAGTAGTGCATGGGAAAGCTTGGCAGATTTACCCTACAGAGACATAGCCAAAAAAATTAGTGAGGACAGCGAGCTTCGCGCAAAATTAATTGCTGACGCTGACAGCACACGCGATATTTGGCAAACCAGAAAATTCTTTGAAAAGACTACGTACCCTCTCGTCCCGTTTGGAGAGAATTCCCCAAACTACGAACCTAGCGAATCCATTGCCGAGATCTCAGCTCGGTCAGGTATCCCCGCCCTAGAAGTGATGATGGATGTCCTTTGTTCTAACGAAGGAATGGGGATATTGAACTACCCGCATTACAACTATGCGGATCGGGATTTGGGTGCTGTCCGAGAGATGCTGTTGCACCCAAGAACTCGACTTGGGCTTTCCGATGCCGGAGCGCATCTTGAAACCTTGTCTGATGCCAGTTTGTTTACGTTCATGTTGACCCATTGGGCCAGAGACCGAGAGGAAGGAATCCCATTGTCGTCAGTCGTTAAGATGATGACCTCTGAACCGGCCGACATGTTCGGGCTGAGCGACCGTGGACGCATAGCCCCAGGTCTCCGAGCCGACATTAATGTAATTGACTATTCTAACTTGGATGTAGGTATTCCTTGGCTAGAGAATGATGTACCTGCAGGGGGGTCGCGTCTTCTCCAGAAACCCAATGGATACAAACACACATTTGTCTCCGGAATAGAGACCTTTAGAGACGGAGAAGCTACGGGAGAACTTCCAGGCCGCCTCCTGAAACGTGGAGAGTCGTCCTAGTGTCTAGTACCGCATTTGGTATCAGCACAGGTCCGCAGGCGATTGAGTGGCCCCAACTACGTGATATTTGGAAGGTGGCTGATGAAATCACGTTATTTGAATCAGCGTGGGTGAATGACCACTTCTATGGCTTCTCAGGGCCACCGTTTGTGCCAGATGTCCAGCAAGGGTCAGCTGATGGATGGATGACGCTTGCTGCATTACTTCATGAAACGAAAAGAATCCGTGGAGGAGTGCTAGTGACTGGTGTGCACTTCAGATCTGCCGGAGTGTTAGCCCACATGGCAGCCACCTTGGATTGGTCAAGCGAAGGTAGATTAGAAATTGGATTGGGAGCGGGGTGGAGCCCAGAAGAATGCGGTGCCTTTGGTATACCGTTGGGGTCAATCGGTGAACGTATGGATCGGTTTGAAGAGCATGTCGAAGCATTGGTTCGTCTGCTTGAAGGAGAGACCGTTTCTATGGCAGGAGATCATGTCCAGTTCTATCAAGCGAAATTTACTTTGTTAGGACCTCAGAAACCGCATCCGCCGATCTGTATAGGAGGGAACGGAGAAAAGAGAACGCTTCCATTAGCGGCAAAATACGCTCAACATTGGAACTATGAGGGGGTAGACCCTCAAGAGCTGCGACAAAAACTTGAGGTGCTACAAAAGTGTTGCGAAAATATTGGCCGTAACCCGGCAGAGATTAAAGTCTCTGGAAAGGTACGTTATGGCGCTTCAGAAGACCCAAAAGTATTACAGGAACGAGCAGAAAAAATGATTCAAGCTGGAGCTGACATCGTTATTGTTTCTTTCCCAAGACCCACAGTCCCAAGCATGGTTGAACCAGTCGCTGATGCATTAAGTGACTTGTTGTAGCAGGAGTATCAAGTATCTATAACCAGCGTGGTTCGCGCTTTTCGAGAGCTGCACTTACACCTTCAGTAAAATCTGGATGATCCATAGATTGTAATTCTGCTGCCAAACTAACTTCAAACAGTGTGGTGAACTGTGTTTTTAGCCAGTTATTTATGGAAACCTTTGTTCCACGAAGAGCAGCTTGTGGTCCATCAGCTAGTGAAGTCGCCATTGACATTGCTTTGGCTAGAACTTCACTTTCAGGTACTAGGTGATTAATTAGCCCGAGTTGTTCAGCATCTTGAGCAGTGATAGTGGTACCGAACATCATCATCTCTTTAGCCTTGTTAGGGCCAATCAAAACTGTCCAAATAGCTAATCCACCATCTCCGGGTACTAGCCCAATGTTGATGTGGGGGTCCCCCCATTTAGCTTTCTCAGAGGAAATGACGATGTCGCAGAGAAGACCAAGGGTAGCTCCCAGCCCAATAGCGTGGCCGTTTATCGCACCTATCAACGGTTTTTCAAAGTCGAGCAAGTTGTAGACTATTCTTCTACCGGAAGCAGGAGAAATCCCTGAACCACCATATGGGTCTATTTTTAAGCGTTCTTCCATATCTTTTAGATCTCCCCCAGCGCAGAAAGCACGGCCAGCCCCAGTCAAAATCGCAGCCCGCACTTCATCATTCTCTCCAAGGTCAGACCAAACCATTTCCAGTTCCCGATGTGAAGCTGGATGTAATCCATTTAAAACATCTGGTCGGTTTATCGTGACAGTAGCTACCCCAGCATCAATCGCTATATCAAGAAATTCATAACCCATAGGGCCTCCTAAACTTATCTAATAGTAATCATGAATTTTCAGATTGTATGAATTCCGAAGTAGGATATATCTATCTTGGTTCAATAGCGCTGGAGGGGACATGGCAGTTGAAGTTAAAAGATCATTTTGCCGTATCTGCCATGCCGCCTGCCCCGTTGATGTCGAGTTTATAGATGGAAAAGTTACGAAGATCGACGGTGTAGATGAAGACCCTTTGTTTGAGGGGTATACCTGTGTCAAAGGCCGGCAACTCCCCGACCAGATACACAGCCCGAGTCGACTACGATACCCACTAAAAAAAATGCCTGATGGGCATTTCGAGGAGATTAGCTCCCAGCAAGCACTTGATGAGATCGCCGAACGCTTGAGTGAGATTATCAGTGACCATGGAGCGAATTCAGTTGCTACTTATACCGGAACGGGTGGTTACCAAAATGCTCCATCTGATCCAGTAGCACGGGCTTTTCACAAAGCAATTGGTTCAATTAGCTATTACACATCAATAACAATAGATCAGCCAATGAAGCGGACTGCAGCTATGCGGGCTGGCGTGTGGGAAGCTGGCCCCCAGAATTTCTCTGAGATCGACGTGCTACTTGCTGTCGGGTACAACCCAATGGTCTCCAGTTTCGCCCCTTTCGGCGGTCTTCAAGGAACAAATCCATTCACCACCTTGCGGCGGCGTAAAGAGGAAGGCCTTAAAGTTATTGTAGTTGATCCAAGACGAACTGAATTAGCTACCCAGGCTGATATCCATCTCCAAATCCGGCCCGGCGAGGACCCGACATTGTTGGCTGCCTTCTTGAATGTCATTTTAACTGAAGGCCTGCATGACCATGAGTTCTGTGAGCAGTGGGTTGCACCAAAACACCTTGAGTTACTTGCTGATGCCGTCCGCCTGTTCACTCCAGAGTACGCGGCTCAGCGATGCGGGGTTTCTCAGGAAGATATCATCGAAGCGGCGACTATGTTTGCTTATGGACCCACCGGGAATGCAGGGACTGGAACAGGTCCGTCCATGTCACCGTATCCAAGCTTGATGGAGCATCTGATTATTTCCCTCAACGTTGTCTGCGGGAGGTGGCTACGAGCTGGAGAGATCTCTGAATCTCGAAGCCTTCTTCAGCCAGATACACCTAAACGCGCACAAGTTCTAGGACCTTTCAATCCTTTATCTGGACCAGAAAGCCGTTTTCGTGGGCTCCGAGGCTATGGCGGGGAAATGCCTTGCACGACTTTGGCTCAGGAAATAATTGAACCAGGGGAAGGCCAGATTCGGGCTCTTTTCTCGAACGGTGGCAATCCAGTTGCCGCATGGCCAGACCAAGCCCGAAGCCTTCAAGCAATGGAGACATTGGACCTTCTTGTCGCTATTGATCACCGAATGACACAAACAGCCCAGTTCGCTGATTATGTACTCCCACCGCGGTTGAGCCTGGAACGGTCAGACGTGCCCCCGTTCATGGACCGGTGGTTTCGCTCTCCCTACGCTTGCTACACCCCTGCAATCATTGAGAACCCTGAAGGAGATTTACTTAATGACTGGGAGGTCTACTGGGAGATAGCGGAACGTCTCGGTATCGAGATTGAATTACCTGGAGGAAGAATCCCGCACGGTGAACGTCCGTCTGACGATGATGTTCTAGAGCTTGTCTATGCTGAATCTCTCGTCCCATTTGACGAAATCCGATCAAAGAATGGGCAAGTTTTGGAACACTTACGACAAGAAATAAATCCAGCAGACCCTGATGCAGGGGGCCGATTCAACATTGCGTTAGATGACCATATGCAAGAACTGCAAGAAATTTCCCAGCAACTAACATCTGCTGAACGGATAATTGGCTTTGACCCGAAGGTCCATACCTTCCGACTTATCAGTCGAAGACTAAAGACCCATCTCAATTCGTTAGGTGGTGAACTGTCTGTCTTGAATAAGAAAAACCCTACGAATTATGCGTTCATGAATCCAGATGACATGCAAGAACTCTCTATCAAAAACGAAGACCTGATCTCGATCTCTTCTCCTCGAGCATCACTAACAGGCGTAGTCAAAGGAGCATCTGACATTCGCAGAGGCGTAATCTCTATGGCTCATTCATGGGGCGCTGCGAGCGCAACTGATGAGAAAGTCCGAGATATTGGTGCACCGACAAATCGGTTGATAGATGTCGAAAATGGTTTCGACCCGATAACTGGTCAGGCGATACAAAGCGCTATACCTGTCTCGGTAGAACCACTACATGAAGACGCGCTTCTCCGATAGAGAACGCGTTGCGAGTGGTTAATTAATTTGAAGGCGAGCAATGGTTTTCGTGAACTCTGAAACTGTTTCGGAAATGATCTCCTGAACTGTTCGTATCTTCTTGATCCGTCCCGCAACCTGCCCGCTTAGGGCAATAGCAGCTTCCATGTCTCCGCCAAAGTATAAGGCATCGGGATTCCCGAACTCTCCAAAGACATTGTCTTCAGAGTCCATCAACCGTTCGGAACGGTTTGTACGGAGAGCTCGAAGAGCGGGAGAGTGTTTCTGGTTAAGGAAAAGAGTGTCGGTTTCGTCAGCATCGAGAATCGCTTGTTTCCAGTTCATATGCACTGGGGATTCATATGATGAGACCATCTGGGTCCCCATCTGTACCCCCTCGGCACCTAAGGCGAAAGCAGCAGCCATCGTCACGCCATCGTTGATACCACCAGCAGCGATGATCGGAATAGAGACATTTTCACGGATAAGTGGAAGTAACACCATAGTGGAAACAGGGGTAGGGCTTTTGAAACCTCCTCCCTCTCCTCCCTCAACGACTAAACCATCTACACCCGCGTCTACTGCTTTCTTTGCTGCCGAAAGAGTAGGGACAACGTGGTACACGGTTAAGCCTGCTTCCTTAAGGATCGCCGTGTATTTTGTTGGGGAACCTGCGGAAGTAGTTACGAACTTCACTCCCTGTTCAATAACGAACTCAGCAATAGTAGGGTCACGTACGAACGCCTGCGCAATATTGACGCCATAGGGAAGATTAAGTTCTTTCATGATCTGCATTTCTTCCTTAACGACATCGAGTTCACCTGAAGAAGTCTCAATAACGCCGCAGGCCCCCGATGCAGATACGGCACTCGCTAACTGTGCCCTAGCGACCCAACCCATAGGGGCCTGAACGATGGGTATAGGAACTCCAAGGTCGCGACTTACTCGATTCTCGAAGAGTGGGTGCGGTGATTGCATTTCGATCTATCTCCTTGATCCGGATGGATGCGCTTTCTACATTTCCATGTTCTAAGAGTACCTGCATACCTAGATACCGGAAATCCAATTATCAATAGGCATACTTCGATTACGAAAAGTAGGTAGATTCATAGGATATGAACACGGAGAGTTCACTTCACTCAATTCAATTTGAAAGTCCTATAGGGCATCTCCAAGTTGTTTCATCGGCACAAGGACTCCGCAGTATAGAACTACCCGATCGAGCCACTCGGAACTTGAGTAGAGGAAAAAATAGCGACGGTAACCTTGCGATACTGGTTCACGCGACCGAACAACTTTCAGAGTATTTCGCTGGCACCCGCAAATATTTTGATATTCCTCTCGATCTAGAAGGAACACAGTTTCAACTTGAAGTCTGGCAGTCACTGACTGGTATCAGATACGGAGAGACGAACACCTATGGTCAACAGGCGAAAAAGATCGGCAGACCGAGAGCAGCGAGGGCAGTCGGCGGAGCAAATGCTGTGAATCCCATTCCCATCGTTCTGCCATGCCATCGGATAGTAGGAGCCAATGGTTCGCTGACAGGGTATGGAGGTGGGACTTCCCTACTGTATATCAAGCAATACTTACTCAACTTGGAGAATAGAATCGTAGACCTAGAACTTGAACAAACTAGCTAGCAAGTTCATCGAGGACGCTAAGTGCACGTGCAACCTCTTCTACCGAGTTGTAATGAACGAGCGAAAGCCTGACAACCCCATCCTCTGGGTCAAGTCCAACAGCGTCAACGAGTCGAGGGGCATAAAAATTTCCATGGCCGCAAGAAACACTGGCAGAGATCAAAGCCGAATAGATCTCTCTGCTTGAACGCGAATATGAATGGAACGCAATTGTTGGGGCTCGGACTGAATGGTCTTTGGAGCTACTCCCGATTAAACGAAAGTCAGAATGTGACCCAATGTAGTTAACCAAAGGTTCCATGAGTTTCTGTTCATGCTCTCCGAAGAGTTTGAAGACCCTTGTAATCCGTTCTCGAAGTTTAACCGAATCAGTAGTACCGAAATGGTGACGGAATACATCATCGTAATAATCAATGATTCCAGCGCAAGCAGCTATCGACGCATGATCAGGTCCTGCCGGAGTTAAACGGTAAGAAACTTTGTCGGCATTGAAAAAATGTCCTTGATTCGTAGCCCGATTTAAGACCTCAGGCGAGGTATACATTAGGCCAACGTGCGGGCCAAAGGTCTTGTAAGTGCTGTAGAGATAAACATCACAACCCAATTCACTTACATCTATGGGTGCATGGGGGGCGAAAGAAACTCCATCTGTCACAATAATCCCACCGACTGCATGAACTAGATCTGCGAGTTCACGGATCGGATTAATCGTAGCAGCGAGATTAGAAGCGTGAGTTACGGCTAGGAGTCGGGTTCTTTTGTTGATGAGTTTTTTGACCTCGTCGATATCAAGCAATCCGGTTTTCGGGTCAACACTCCATTCAATGACTTTCATCCCCGCCATTTCGAGACGTCGCCAAGCACCGATATTGGCCTCATGGTCCTGATTAGTCACAATAATCTGGTCACCAGGATCCCATGAAGACTGTAAAGCTTGGGCTAGAACGTAGGTATTCTGTGAAGTTGATGGGCCGAAATGGATCTCGTCCATACGGGCATTGAACGTAGCGGGAAGGAGCTCTAGAGCTCGGTCCATAGCTTTACCTGCTTTAGCAGAGGGGCCGAAATCCCAATATGGTTGAACTTTCGAAGTTGTGTAGAAGTCCTCCAGAATGGAAATAACCTGACTGGGCACATAGCTTCCTCCAGCATTTTCAAGATGAGCCCAACGCGAAGATTCCGGATTTGCGAAAACCGGGAACTGCGCCCGAATAAAATCGAGATCAAGAGAAACCACAGTATGAATGTATCCGTGAAGCTCCTGTATCAGTGCTTACTCGGTGAAACGAAAAAAGATTAGTAACCTGCTCACAGAGGCATGTGAGGGAGAATGAAAGAGAATCAACCGTGTTGTGCGCCACGGAGCACTAATGAAGATCTAGGTGTTGCTATTCCAATTCACGTGAGTGGAGAGGAACATAAAGATACAGTGCTTCTCGAAGGTGGGAACTTTCTCATGGGGACCAATAGCCGCATCGGGTACCAGCACGATGGCGAGGGTCCAGAACGGACAGTAACAGTATCCCCATTCAGCATTGATCGATTCGCAGTCACAATCGACCAATACAGCGAATTTGTGGAAGAGACAGGGTATGTCACCGATGCTGAACGTATCGGGTGGTCGTTTGTATTCGCCGGACTCCTTCCTGATGATTTCGAAGACACCCGAGGGGTTCAAGCAGCTCCATGGTGGCGACAGGTAATTGGAGCGAGTTGGAAATCTCCCGAAGGTCCTCAATCAACAACTCAAGACAGGCGACAACACCCCGTGGTTCACGTTTCTTGGAATGATTCTGTAGCTTACGCCAAATGGGTAGGTGGACGACTCCCAACAGAAGCTGAGTGGGAGTTCGCGGCACATGGCGGTTTGGATGGTTCGATATTCCCATGGGGAAACGAACTAGAACCTGAAGGTCAACATCTCATGAACGTTTGGCAAGGGTCATTCCCAGAGAGCAACCTAATAGATGATGGTTGGTACGGAACAGCCCCTGTCGGAACGTATCCATTGAATCCATTCGGGCTTGGAGAGATGACAGGAAATGTATGGGAATGGTGCAGCGATTGGTTCGGTACTGACCATGGGGATGAATGTTATGATCCTGATGGCCCGATATCAGGAGATGGAAAGGTCATCAAAGGTGGTTCGTATCTGTGTCATGCATCATATTGCAACCGATATAGAATAGCCGGAAGAAGTTCAACGACACCTGATAGTTCCATAGGCCATCTCGGGTTTAGGACGGTCCGGAGTGAAGGCATCTAAGAGCCTAGACAGGGTCAAGAGAATCAGCTGCTTCAATTTCTTCTCGTGTTACCCCGAGTAGAAAAAGCACTGCGTCAAGGTAGGGGACACCAATGCTTGCATTCGCGACATCTCGGACGATTGGCTTCGCATTGAAAGCAATACCTAGCCCCGCTTGACTCAGCATATCGAGATCGTTAGCACCATCACCAACGGCAACGGTTTGCTCGATAGGGACTCCTTCTATCTCTGCGACCTCATGTAAGAAAGCGGCTTTAGCTTGTCGGTCAACCAATGGCCCCACTAACTTTCCTGTCAAACGGCCATCAAGGATCTCTAATTGATTCGCCCGCCCATGTTTGATTCCAAGTTCCTTACGTAAGCGCTCGGTAAAGATCGTGAAACCTCCACTAACAATTGCGGTGGTATATCCAAGTCTCCCTAGCGTTCTGCAGAATGTTCGCGCTCCTGGTGTTAGTGTTAGTTCGCGCCAAGCCCGCTCAAGCGCTAGTTCATCCAAACCTGAAAGAAGGGCTACCCGTTGGCGCAATGCTTCTCCAAATTCAATCTTTCCTTCCATGGCTAACTGAGTAATAGCAGCAACCTGATCTAAGCATCCGGCTTGAGCTGCCAAGAGATCAATAACCTCGTCTTGGATGAGAGTAGAGTCAACATCGAGGACGACGAGACGCTTTGCACGTCTACTCAGGTTCAAGGGCTGAATCGCTACGTCCATGCTGGCATGAGAAGAAGCAACGTTCATAAGATTTTCTCGCACCTTTCCAATATCGCCTCCACTGACAGAGAGCTCATAACTCATAACTGGGTAGCGTGACAAACGAACGATTCTGTCTATGTTGCCTTTCCCATTAGCGATAGCGATAGTGGCAGCGTTTAACTCTGAGGGAGTAAGAACTTCGCCGATGAGGGTAATGACATATGGTTGCCGATACTCGGTCGGACCATCATCAACTTCTTCAAGATCGATTTGTAGATTTCGCTTAAATCCGAAAAGAAGAAGATCCTTTAATGCATCGTCACCGTCTTCAATCTCGATTAGAACATCCAAACTGAGACGACGACGAACCACAACTTGTTCTATGTCTAGAACTATTGCATCCATACTGGCAAGAACGTCAAATAGTTCTGCCGAAATCCCTAATTCATCTGCGCCGGATACTCGCACTAAAACGGTATGCATATTGTCCACCCTCTGACATTACCCAGAGAAAGCCCAAGCAAGGTGATAGTTTGCAATTTGAAAAGTGAAGTATTGCTATTTTGATCACATACGAATATGGCAAATGTGTAAAGTCCGGTTAAGGCTATTTGTGAGCGCAGCGATGAAAGGTAGCGCATATGAGTGTTGAAAAAATCAAAGGAGGTCGACCCGACATGATTGTATGTGAAAATGTCGACAAGTGGTTTGGTGACTTTCAAGTACTCAAAGGGGTTACGGCAACAATTGCTGAACAAGAAGTTGTTGTGGTTCTAGGTCCATCGGGCTCAGGTAAATCCACTTGGCTCAGATGTATCAACCGCCTTGAAGCCCATGAAAGAGGAACAATTATCGTTGATGGGGTTGAACTTACAAACGACTTACGGAATATTGAAAAGATTCGTTCTGAAATAGGAATGGTCTTTCAGCAATTCAATCTTTTCCCTCATTTGACTGTCCTTGACAACGTCACACTTGCTCCGAAATGGGTTAGTAGACTCCCAAAAGCTGAGACAGAAGAAAAAGCCACTGAACTTTTAAAGATGGTAGGGATATCTGAACAGGCAGCAAAGCATCCGGGGCAGTTATCTGGAGGTCAGCAACAACGGGTCGCTATTGCCCGAGCTCTCGCAATGGAACCACGTATTATGCTTTTTGATGAACCAACGTCAGCTCTTGACCCTGAGATGATTAAGGAAGTGCTCGATGTGATGAGAGATCTCGCCCTTGGCGGGATCACGATGATGGTGGTCACCCATGAGATGGGATTTGCCCGCGAAGTTGCAGACAGGATCTTTTTCTTGGAGTCAGGAGAGATCGTAGAAGTAGGGACTCCGGAGCATTTCTTCACAAATCCAACTGAAGATCGCACGAAACTTTTCCTTAGTCAGATTCTTTAGGTAAATCAACTCGCTCGACGTTGATGCAATGAATGGTCGAAGTGGCTACACTGCAATTTGAAAATAAAATATATTTTGGCGTGGTTCCGAAGTCCGGTGAAAATCCGGCGCTGTCCCGCAACGGTGATGTCCTGTGCAGTATTTAGGAATAAGTCCGGTCGAGTCCCTGCCAAATCGAACATTCTCGAGGTAAGGACACGTTCGGTACTGGGTACCCAGCACCTTCTATCTCTCGGGCGAGGTACCCAATGAAAATATTTAAAAGATTACTAACGTTAGCTTCAGTGGCATTTGTCATTTCTTTAGCTGCCAGTTGCTCAAGCTCAGATATGCAGGTAACCGCAAGTGGCGAGCGAGCCAACGTGCAAAGCAGCAGTCAAATGGAAGAGACTGCTGAGGTGGAAGAGACTGCTGAGGTAGAAGAGACTGCTGAGGCGGAAGAAGAGATGGCTGAAGCGTTTCCAGTTACACTTCAGACCGTAACCGGTGAACTTATATTAGAAACGCGACCAACAAGAATCTTGTCGATATCACCTACCGCCACAGAAATCCTCTTTGCTATAGGAGCCGGAGAACAGGTCTTCGCTGTGGACGATCAGTCAAACTACCCTCCTGAAGCTCCAACTTCAGATATTTCGGGATGGTCACCAAATTTGGAAGCGATTCTTGCTCTAGAGCCTGATCTAGTTGTCCACTCATATCTTCCGGAAGACATAGAGCAGGGCCTAGCAAACGTGGGGATACCCTCACTAACGCAGTTTTCTGCCGTAACTCTCGAAGATACTTACTCGCAGATAAGCCAGTTAGGACAAGTAACAGGTACTAGCGAAGAGGCCGAGAGAAAAATTCAAGAAATGAAACAAACGATCAATGAGTTTGTTACGCGTGCTAGTGATTTAGAACCCTTAACGTTCTACCATGAGCTGGATCAGACCTATTTTTCAGTTACATCTACAACTTTTATCGGCCAGGTTTACGCAATGATTGGGCTGACTAACATCGCAGACGCTGCTGATGAAGCAGGCTCTGGATATCCCCAACTTTCAGAAGAATATATTGTCTCTCAAGACCCTGATCTAATTTTTCTAGCTGACACAAAGTGCTGTGGTCAAAGTATCGAAACTGTTTCAGAGAGAAATGGGTGGGATGCTCTTACCGCAGTGAGTGAAGGAAAAGTTATCGAATTGGATGATGATATAGCTTCACGATGGGGGCCGCGTGTTGTAGATTTCTTTGCAGCAGTTGTCGTTGCACTGGAACAAATTGAATAATGACTTAGACAAAGAGGGGGTCGCCCCCGCTCAACTAACTCCAAAGTTAGTTGTCGGGGCATTCCTGATACAAGTAGGGATCAGCAAGAG
>JAKMEQ010000097.1 GCA_022425805.1 Acidimicrobiales bacterium | reverse complement strand
GTAGTAGTCGTAGTAACTTACGAAATACTCGACGCGGTTATCTGGGAAAAACTCTCGCAATTCGTTCGCTAACTGTGCCGCTAGAGATTTATTTGGTGCTATTACTAGTGTCGGGCGCTGAGTTTGCTCAATCGTCCACGCAATAGTGGCGCTCTTCCCGGATCCGGTAATGCCAAGAAGAGTTTGGAACCTTTTTCCTTCTTTAATGCCATGAGAGAGCTTTTTTATTGCTTCCGGTTGATCACCCGCAGGCTCGAAATCTGCGACAACTTTAAAAGGCACTCCGGTTGAACGTTCCGTCATTACTAGACCTTAACCAAGTCAGTCTTGCGGTACGAATGTCTGCATCCATGTCCAGCATTCATTTACTTGTCGTTCTAACGATTGGAGGTCACCATTGTTGTCGATTAGGTAATCAGCAAATACCAATCGTTGTTCACGCGTCGCTTGTTTAGAAATTCTTGCCCTTGCGTCTTCCTCAGTAAAACCACGAGAATCAATCAGACGGTCGACCGCTAACTTTTCATCACAATCCACAACGATCCGCCCAGAAAAATTCTTATATTCATCTCGAGCTAACTCTCCTTCTGCGGTAACAAGCAATGGGATATCTATCAGAATGAGGGAACCCCCCTTAGCAAAGGCTTCTCGCTTAGATGCCATTTCTTTTCCGACAGCTGGGTGAACAATGCTATTTAGTTTTTCTAATTCTTTTTCACTTGAAAAAACAAGGCCAGCTAGCTTCTTTCGGTCAAGTTCACCATCGTCACCGATGATTCCCTCTCCAAAATGGCCGACAAGGTTGATGAAAACCTCCCCTCCAGACTTCTGGAGTTCGTGGACTATTCGGTCCGCGTCGATTAATTTGGCTCCATGGTGGACCAAAGCATCGGCAACCGTTGACTTTCCTGAACCTATTCCGCCAGTGATAGCAAATTCAGCCATAAGTTCAGAGGGTCAATTTCAATCAGATGATTCGTCTGCATCCTCGGGATTCTCATCCCCTTGAATGTCAGCTTGAACGGTTTCTTCGGCCAAACTTTCATCCCCTTGAATGCGAGCTTGTTCGCTTTCTTCGTAAGCTGACCAGGCTTGATCTAATTCAGCTGCCGCATCAGGGTCAAGATCGATTGCAGCGCCGATGTAATTACCTTCTGTATCATAATTCTGCTCACCGAAATGTTCCTGATATTCTTCAGCAACGACCCCGCCTTCCGCAGCTTGTTTGACAGAAAGACTTATCCTTCGACGTTCAATATCAACCTCGATGATCTTTACCCATAATTCTTCACCTGGTGTGACAACTTGTTCGGGAAGTTCAACATGATGTTCTGACATCTCTGAAATATGGACAAGCCCTTCAATATGGTCACCTACCTGTACGAAACTTCCGAAGGGAACCAATTTCGTGACACGACCGTAGACTAATTCTCCTACATGATGGCTGTCAGCAAATTGCTGCCATGGGTCTTGTTGTGTGGCTTTAAGCGAAAGGCTAATCCTTTCTCGGTCAAGGTCTACTTCAAGGACCTCAACATCGACTTCATCGCCGATAGTCACGACAGAAGATGGATGGTCGACATGCTGCCATGAAAGCTCGGACACATGAATGAGGCCATCCATTCCTCCCAGATCGACAAACGCACCGAAGTTCACAACCGAAGAGATAACACCCTTTCGACGTTCTCCCGGTTTTAAGAGATCTAAGAATTCTTCTCTTTGTTCTTTTTGTGTTTCTTCTAGAAATCCACGTCGAGAAAGCACTACGTTATTTCGATTTCTGTCTAATTCGATAATTTTTGCTTCCAATTCCATACCAATGTATGGCTGAAGGTCACGTACTCTTCGGAGTTCAACAAGTGACGCAGGAAGGAATCCACGAAGTCCTATATCGACAATTAACCCACCCTTGACCACTTCGATAACGAGACCTTTAACGATGCCTTCTTCTTCTTTAACTTTTTGAACATCTCCCCAAGCTTTTTCGTATTGTGCTCGTTTTTTTGAAAGGATTAAGCGCCCTTCTTTGTCTTCTTTCTGAATTACTAGGGCTTCTAACTGGTCACCTAAGGAAACCAATTCACTTGGAGGAACGTCATTACGAATGGAAAGTTCTTTCCGAGGAATAACTCCTTCGGATTTGAATCCAATATCGAGAAGGACTTCATCGCGATCTACTTTGACCACGCTGCCAGCAACTAGTTGGCCATCTTCAACCTGAACCATGGAAGCGGCAAAAGCGTCATCAAGGGTTTGGTCACCAAGATCGTTGACCGCTATTTCACGGGGGGTATATCCTTCAAGGATTTCGTCTGTTTTTGTATCTACATTTTTATCGGACATCATATTTTTTCTCTAGACAATAAGGACAAATCACCAAAGTGACTGTTGCAGCTTCAATGCTTTCTTAGCAAGGCCATCAACTCATTCAGGCTATCAGTAGCTCTCCCAGTGGACACTAAAACATAGCTAGAAAGCACATTTATCTTTGAGCAATCAATAGAATTTCAGGTTCATTGATTGTCAACGGTGCTTTCTTGTATCTACCGGGACTAACAGACCACATCGATTGTAATGACAATCCGGCTTTGTCGGCGAGAAGGCGAAGTTCACGCGGGGTAAAACAACTGGTCCACAAATCATCTTCTATTTCATCCTGGGACATATTACGAATCAGTGTTTTTTCATGGTTAACGCCATGTTCAGCGAAGAACGTGTCTGAGTCTTCCAAATAACGCATCTGGAAATATGATGAGAATGCTGTGAGCGCTATCTTTCCACCTGGAACTAATGCTTCAGCCATTCGAATAAGGATATCTCCATCGGGGTCATCGAGAGGGACAGGAAGCTGCGTATTACCCGATAGGCCGAATGCCCCTTGACACAGCGAAACAACAGCATCAAATTGGCTGCGGTATGACATCTCTCGAGCATCAACTCGCTCGAAAGTCGCACTATGCGAGGCCCCTGCCGAAGCTATATCTATGAAAGTTTGGCTGATATCAATCCCGTGAACTTTTATACCCCGTCCTGCAAAAACATGAGCGTGACGTCCTGGGCCACATCCTACATCAAGAAGGTTCATACCAGGTTCCAGTCCAAGAGCAGTAATAAGAAAATCAACTTCCTGCTGTGTACCTCTGGTGAACGAATATTTTAAGTAAGCCTCACCCATATGATCTGCGAGTCTTTCGAACCAGTGTTTTGCCATTTGAGTATGCTTTCTTAGTAGTAGCTCAAATGCTATCTCACTTTGCTTCCGCCCAGCTTTGCCCTGAACTCACATGGACTTCTAAAGGGACGACCAATTCGTATGCTGTCGCCATAGTTTGAACCGTCAACATTTCTGCTTCAGCAATTTCCTCCTCTGGGCATTCAAGAATAACTTCATCATGGACCTGTAGAACGATTCGGCTTTTCAAACCTTTCTCATCGAGTTCTTGATCAAGGTTAATTAAGGCGACTTTGAAAATATCCGCAGCCAAACCTTGGATACCAGCGTTCATGGCTTGGCGTTCAGCTGCTTGCCGAATTCGAAAATTAGTTGATAGCAACTCCGGTATACGTCTTCGTCTTCCAAATAGAGTTTCCGTGTACCCACGTTCACGTGCAAGTTCAATAGTTTCTTCCATATAGTTCTGCACCGAAGGGAAAGCGGAGAAATACGATTCGAGAATTTCCGCTGCCTCCTTGTTTGTGATCCCGAGACGTTGCGCTAAACCATAAGCTTCCATTCCGTAAGCAAGCCCATAACTGACCATTTTCGCTTTAGATCTTTGCCCAGTGGATACCTCCTCAGATTTTACACCAAAAATTTGCGCAGCTGTGGCGGCGTGAATATCCTCTCCTGCTGTAAACGCTCCGATCAACCCGGGGTCTTCTGCCAAGTGAGCGATACACCGGAGCTCTATTTGGTTGTAGTCGGCCACTAAGAACTCTGACCCTTTTCTAGGAATAAAAACCTCTCGAAAAACTTTTCCTCGTTCCGTCCTGACTGGAATATTGTGCAAATTGGGTGCATCAGAACTCAATCGACCAGTTCTGGCAACCGTCTGGTTGAAGGTAGCACGAATACGGTCACCTTCCCCGATTTCGTTCAAGAGCCCTTCCCCGTAGGTGGAGCGGAGTTTTTCTACTTCACGGTATTCCATCAAATGGTCGATGATTGGATGATCTCCTCGCATTTTTTCTAAAGTTTGAGCATCTGTGCTGTATCCGGTCTTAGTTTTCTTCAAAGGCGTCAATCCCAAATTCTCGAACAGAATAGCTTGAAGTTGTTTGGGGGAATTTACGTTAAATTCTTCCCCAGCTTGATCATGAATTATTTTTCGAAGTCGTTGTGTTTGTGCTACCAGCTCATCGCGCAGCTCTGTCAATCTCGGAACATCCACTCCGATCCCAAGATGTTCCATTTTCGCTAGGACAATAATGAGAGGAATTTCAACATCTCTATTCAATTCTATCAAACCATGCTCTTCTAGGGCCTCGGTAAGATGTGTCCGTAGCAAACCAGATAGCACGGCCTCTTCCGCAGCTATTTGCCATGGGGAAGGGTCAGAACCGCTTAAATCCAATTGGCCTTCGGTAACTTCTTCTGATACTGAGAAAATCGTATCAGCGTATTGAGTCGCAAGGTCTCTTACCGAATACGTTGCCTCCGCTGGGTTAATCAAATACGCCGCTATCTGAGTGTCCAAGGTGAGATTCGTCAGTTGAATTCCGTGACGCAACATCTCTCGGATAGTCTTTTTTGACCCATGTGCAATAACCCCTGGTCCGTTATCGAACATATCTTGAAGGCCAGCTTTAACTTCTGCATTTTGAAACATCTCGCTCGTTATTGAAATCACCTTTCGGTCTTCTAGAGCCGATGCTATGCAAAGCCCATTCAACTGAGAATGATCTTTCCCTTCACTCCATGATCCAGCTATAGGAATCGGTTCGCCCTGTTCGCGAAGGCGAGTAAGCGTCTCGATGATCTCAGATGGCGAAGAGCTTTCCCGAATCTCTGGCGTCGCTAATACAGTCACTGACATATTGACGTCAACATCAACATTAAAAGCTTCTGCTAGCCGCCCGTACACAGTGTGTAATTCTAAAAATTCAAATACTTGTTTAATCTCATTCTGGTCTACAGCACCTCTCACCAAGTCCTTTGGCGCTATCCCAATTGGAACGTCACGCACCAGTTCCATCACTTCAACGTTAGACCGCACTAATGCTTCGTGGTTCTCCAAATTCTCTCGCAGTTTCGGCTTCTGCTCTTTCGCAGAGTCAAAAATGCGGTCTAAAGTTGAATAACTATTAACGAGCTTTGCAGCGGTTTTCTCACCCACACCAGGCACGCCGGGAAGATTATCTGATTTATCACCGCGAAGAGCCGCGTATAGTACATAATCCCTTGGAGATACTCCTGTTCGTTCTTGTATTCCATTTTCGTCATACAGAGCGTAATCAGACACTCCTCTTTTGTTGTATAGAACCTGTATGTAAGGATCTTCGACCAACTGGTAACTATCTCGATCACCGGTGACTACTATGGCTCTCTTTGATCGATCTCGTGCTCCGGTCGCTAGCGTGGCAAGAATATCATCGGCCTCGTATCCTTCTTTCTCAACGACGAGAATTCCTAATGACGTTAGTATTTCCTTTACAAGACCTAGCTGCTGGTATAACTCATCAGGGGCTTTCTCTCTTCCAGCCTTGTATGTGGGAATCTTTATATGCCGGAACGTTGGAGCTGGAAGATCAAAAGCTACGGCTATTTCTTCGGGTTTATGCTCTTTAACAAGATTGATAAGCATTGAAGAAAAACCGTGGATTGCTCCTGTCGGCTGGCCGGAAGAGGTACGCATATCAGCCTCTCTCAAGGCAAAAAAGGCACGATAGACCAAAGAGTTGCCATCGATCAGTAAAACGGTTTCCATCACTTAGAACTTAGTCACTTAAGAACCCTCGAGAGGGTATCCGCTAGGGGAATTCTTTATCACTTACGTTATTTTCCCGAGTTTTTGATGACTGTCTCAGAGACCTTACGCATGGTGGTCCTTTTCTCCATAGCTTGAGTTTGGAGATATCGGTATGCTTCTTTTTCACCCATTCCCGACCCATCCATCAAGTACCCTTTAGCACGGTCAATGAGTTTCCGAGAGTCAAGATCATCTTTAAGGAACGCAGCCTGATCCTTTAAAGCATTTATTTCAGCGAAACGTGCAGTAGCGAGTTCAACGGCAGGAACTAGTTCACTGCGTTGAAACGGTTTAACGAGATAAGCAAGAGCACCCGCTTCACTTGCCTCATGTATCAGCTCTCGTTGACTGAAGGCAGTCAATATCAGAACAGCAGCTAACCGTTCATCAGATATTTTCTTTGCAGCTTCTATGCCAGTTATCCCAGGCATTTTAATATCTAGAATGGCGACATCAGGTTTCAAAGAACGGACAAGTTCAACAGCCTCATCTCCACGGCCTGTCTCCCCGACGACTTCATAACCTTCTGATTTCAAGCTTTCGCGTAAATCCAGACGAATAATTGCTTCGTCTTCAGCGATTACTATCTGAATCTGGTGGGTATTTTCAGGACGTGGCACTATCCCCCTCGAGCAATTGATCTAACAACTGATTCTGCTGGTCTTCAACTTGGGCAATTTCTTCTAGCAAGTCTGCTTTATGGCGTTGCATAGATTCGGAATGTTTTCTTGCTTCCCGATGTTCCTTATCTGCAAGCGGCGTCTCAGAAACCAGTGACCGTATACGAGCGTCCTCTGCTTGATCGCTTAAATGTGCAAGTTGCTCTTCTGCGACTTGTAGATCCGCTTTCAGTTGCTTCAGCCTTTGGCCGGTGTCAACGAGGCGACGTTCAACCATTTTATTTCCCACAGTTTTATCTTAGTTGCTCCATAAGAGAACACTGTCAGGATTCAACCCATATTAGATACATTCATCTCGAATTTTTATTTCGAATTGTGCCCGGAGCGGGACTTGAACCCGCACTCCCCGAAGAGAAAGGGATTTTGAATCCCTCGCGTCTGCCAATTCCGCCACCCGGGCAGGTTTTAAGACGATGAATGCATCGATGAAGCGTACCTTATTCCCGTAAAGGACAGACCCAATTGTCTATTATTTGTGAGTTCCACTTCAGACATGGTTAATATCCTTATACGAGAAAGGCAATCTGTATCAATCACTAATTCCGTTGTCTACCTAATCTAATCTGTAGTAACCGAGAATTATCAGAAGGCACCTAGAATGAAGACCATCACACAACCCAAAGAACTTGGTAATAAATTTCTCATTTGTCGAAATATCGTGACTAGTGTTATAACGCATTCTTCAAAGCCACAGATGGGTTGTACATCATGATTGTTTTTACCTACCCGGGGCAAGGGTCACAAAAGATGGGCATGGGCAAAGAATGGGTTGACCATCCTTCGTGGGAGCTTGTTATAGAAGCAGCAGAACTAACCGGAAGAGATCTCAACAGTCTTCTTATCAGAGCCGACGATGCAGAGTTAACCCAAACCCGCAACGCCCAGCTTGCAACTTTTCTCATATCCATGGTCATCTTCGATGCGGTACAACGCACAGGTATCGATGCTGCGGCACATGCTGGGCACAGCTTAGGTGAATACTCTGCATTAACTGCATCTGGGTCACTTGATTTCGAAGATGCGGTAAAACTTGTTGCTGAACGTGGTGAAGCAATGCAGGTATGCGCTGAAATACAAGACGGAACTATGGCTGCCATATTAGGGTTAGATGATGATCTAGCCGAAAGCGCCTGCCATAGAGTCGACGATGACGTATGGGTCGCCAACTTTAATGCTCCCGGACAAGTAGTAATTGCTGGGTCACCTTCAGGCGTTGAAGCAGCTTCAGTTATAGCAAAAGAAATCGGGGCAAAGCGAGCTATGAGGTTGCCTGTTTCCGGAGCTTTCCATACTCCGTTCATGGAACCTGCCAAAGACCGCCTCCGAAAGGCTATCGACAATGTAGATTTTCGCTCTCCCGACCGTCCGGTCTATGCAAACGTTGATGCCCTCGGACATGAAGCAGCTGATGACTGGCCTGCTCTTCTTTCTTCTCAATTAACTAGCCCTGTAAGGTGGCGCCAAACCCTACATCAACTAGAAGGGGCTGGTTTTACGACCTTCATCGAAATTGGGCCTGGTGCAGTTTTGACTGGAATGGCAAAGAGGACCGTTAAGGGAGCCACTGTTCTTACTGTGAATTCTCCCAATGACGTAGATTCACTCTTAGAACATATCTCTGGTCAGCAAACAACCACTTCGGAAGCTTTTGAAGGAGAGCACCTCTTCGCGACCGAACGTTTAGTCGTTAGCCCCTGCGCTGGCGTATTCACGCCATTAGATGAGGAGCCATTAGGAAAGATAATTCATCCTGGTTTCCTTTTGGGCCATGTCAACAAGACAGAGGTACGAAGCCCATTTGCCGGAGAACTTCAAGGTTTTCTAGCCGTAGACGGAGAGCGTGTAACAGCAAGTCAGCCAATCGCATGGTTGCGGACCACACAATGAACACCGCTTCCGGCATACGCATTTCTGGCTGGGGCGTTGCTCTGCCCCCGACTATTGTCACAAATGATGAATTATCAGAAACATTAGATACCAGTAATGAATGGATATTAGAGCGGTCCGGGATTGCTAAAAGGCATCTAGGTGGCAGCACATCAGGTTTAGCCATCGAAGCTGCGCTACAAGCTTTAGCGGTGGCTAACCTCCAACCTAACGACATTGATCTACTCATTTTGGCTACTACCACTCCAGATGACCAAGTACCTGCTACAGCCAACAAAGTACAACATGAACTTGGTTTAACGTGTGGAGCCATGGATATAAACGCAGCTTGCAGCGGGTTCGTATACTCGCTCGTGGCTGGTAGTGGCTTCCTCAAAACCGGATGCGATCGGGTCCTGGTCATAGGGTCAGAAACACTTTCCCGGTTTACGGACTGGGAAGACCGCTCAACGGCAATTCTCTTCGGAGATGGGGCAGGTGCCGTGGTGTTAGAGTCTTCAAAGACCGGCGGCGATCTACTCGGCTGGAATCTAAGCTCTTCAGGTGAGCTACGTGACATTCTTCACTGCGAGATAGGTGGCAAGATAAAGATGGCGGGATCTGAAGTCTTTCGTAAAGCCGTTGTCGCAATGACGAAATCTGGAAAGGCAGCTATGGATGAGGCTGGTGTAAATCCAGAAGAAATAGCGCTTGTGGTCCCCCATCAAGCGAACATCAGAATCATTGAGACAGCTATGAAAAAATTAGGTATCCCTCTCGAAAAGTCAATATGGGTTGGTGATAGAACTGCTAACACTTCCTCTGCTTCTATCCCCATCGCCCTATCAGAAGCATTAAACAATAACCGGGTAAAGAAAAATGATTTAATTCTTTTAGTAGGGTTCGGAGCTGGAATGACTTCAGCGAGCGCAGTCATTAGATGGGGAGAAGCCGATGGCTAAAGTAGCTTTTGTAACCGGTGCTAATCGGGGGATCGGTTTATCAATTGCCAAACAACTTCAGGAAGATGGATATTTAGTTGCCGCCTCATACCGGACAGAACCCCCAAACCATAACGATCTATTCCCAGTGAAATGTGACATAACTAGTCAGCATGAAGTTGATCAGGCTTTCACTAGCATCGAAAAAAAACTAGGACCAGTCGAAATATTAGTCGCTAACGCTGGAATCACGAAGGACAATCTATTACCGAGAATGACAGAGGACGAATTTACTGATGTCATAGACGCAAATTTAACTTCCGGTTACCGTTTGGCTAGACGAGCTATCAAACCTATGATGAAACAAAAATGGGGTCGGATTATTTTCATCTCATCTGTAGTCGGATCTACCGGTCAGGCTGGCCAAGCCAATTACGCAGCTTCAAAAGCTGGACTGGTGGGCTTAGCACGCTCTATCGCTAAAGAATTTGCTTCCAGAAATATTACAGCAAACGTTGTAGCTCCAGGGCCAGTTAACACTGACATGATAAAAGAATTGTCGGAACAGCAACAACAAAGCATACTGGCCGCTGTTCCTCTAGGCCGTTTCGCAGAGCCTGCAGAAATCGCCGCTGCTGTATCATTTTTAGCGAGTGATAACGCAGGCTTCATTACTGGCACTATTATTCCTGTTGATGGCGGAATAGGAATGAGCTAAAAAAATAATTATTTTTCGCCACAAAAGAAAGAGGTAAACTATGAGTGAAGAAAATTTTGAGCGGTTTAAGAAATGCGCTGTGGAAGTCCTTTCTGTTGATGCAAGCCAAGTAACCAAAGAAGCACGCTTTGCAGAAGACCTTGACGCCGACAGTCTCGACCTAGTTGAGCTTGTCATGGAGTTGGAGGAAGAATTTGATGTAACCGTAGAAGAAGAGGAACTTCAAGCGCTTCCTACTGTTGGAGACGCATTCACCCTTATATCTAACAAACTCTAATGAAATTCCGAGTTGCCGTTACTGGTCTTGGCGTTCTCGCCAATGTAGGTATAGGAAGTCAAAAGTTCTGGGAAGGGCTCATTAACGGAGTCCCCAGCCATGGTTACAACATAGAAGACTTTGACCCTCTGCCTTACTTCAATGACAATGCAAAAGAAGCTCGCCGATCTGACCGATTTGCCCAATTAGCCCTCGCTGCCGCTACTGAAGCGATAACACAGGCAGGAGATTTCATCACTGACCCAACCCGCTGTGGAACATGGGTTGGGACGGGTGTCGGCGGGCTAGGCACCCTTGAAGAGCAGGTTAAAATTCTTAATGAGAAGGGCCCACGGAGGGTCTCCCCCTTCCTTGTACCGATGATGATGGCCAATGCGGGATCAGCATTGATTTCTATGCGATACGGCTTACAAGGACCATGCGAAACGACAGTTACCGCATGCGCAGCCGGAACGCATTCGATAGCGCGGGCAGCTGATCTCATTCGAAGCGGCAAATGTGAAGCCATGGTTGCAGGAGGGGCCGAAGCGACATTAAACCCAATCGGCCAACAGGGATTCATTAACATGACAGCGACTTCCTCGACTGGAATTAGTAGACCCTTTGATCAAGACCGTGACGGATTCATGCAATCAGAAGGTGCAGGAGTGCTCGTCCTTGAAGAATGGGAGCATGCGACTAATCGTGGTGCTCCAATTCTAGCTGAAATTCTTGGATCTGGTAGCACCGCCGATGCGCACCACATCACAGCTCCGGCTCCTGGTGGAGATGGAGCTATTCGGTGTATGAAAAGTGCTATTGACGATGCAGGCCTTTCCCCTGAGCGAATCGTTCATATCAACGCTCATGGAACCTCTACCTCTCTCAATGATGCAGCAGAGGCCGAAGCAATCGCTAGCGTCTTTGACCATTCCCCGATTGTCACATCCACTAAAGGAGCCACTGGACATTCGCTAGGTGCCGCAGGGGCAATCGAAGCAGCTGCGCTAATACTATCGATCAAGGGTGAGTTAATTCCACCTACTCACGGGACGAAATCTGTCGATAAAAGTTTGGAATCCATCGACCTTGTAATCAACGAACCTCGACCATGGAACCCAGGGCCATCCCTCAGTAATTCCTTTGGATTCGGAGGCCACAACGGAACTTTGGTTATCGGCCCTGCTATTACCTAACTTTTTTCCAGTGCATACTCGGGATTCATTTAGGAACTACCACGAACATTAGATCCCCTGAACATGCTAAATCTCCGTTGACAGATGCGGACCCAGATGCTTTACCGGCCGTCGATGATAGACGTCGTACGTCAACTCGAAGGTCGACACGTTCTCCCGGTAGAACTTGACGTCGGAAACGTGCTTTATCTATACCCCCGAACAAGGGTAGTCTCCCATGGAATTGTTCATCTGCAAGAACAAGATATGCGCCTAACTGGGCAATCGCTTCGCATAGTAGAACACCCGGTAATGTCGGACGGCTAGGAAAATGCCCTTCGAAGAAGAGCTCTTCACCAGAAAGTTGCCAGTATCCTTCTGCCCAAGAGCCCTGAACATACTCCGTTACCTCAGTTAAAAAAAGGAAAGGGTCACGGTGGGGAAGAAGTTCATCTGGAGCCGGTATATACACAATCTTTCCTTCCAAAACGGCGTTAGGGACCGTCATAGACGGTCCCTAACGGTACTTTTAGAACACTATCAAAATTCTTTACGTTGAAGCTTTCGCTGCGGCTTTTAGTTTCGACCCAGCAGAAACTTTTATGGCGTTTGTTCCGGCAATTTGTAGTGCCTCGCCTGTTTGCGGATTCCGTCCTGTTCGAGCAGATCGATAAGTG
>JAKMEQ010000094.1 GCA_022425805.1 Acidimicrobiales bacterium | reverse complement strand
TCCCATGACCAGCGGTTCCAGAAGCAAGCATCACAGGGTTCTTTAGGACAACATCCCCGACTCTAGTCTCCAATACCGGTGTTTTGTCACTAGAGGTCTTGGAGAAATAGGTCATTGGTTCAAATTTCAAATTGTTGTTGTTGGCCTGATTCGTCAGAGTGGAAATACTGAAGAGGTTTCACTCGAAGAGTATGGCTCCGCCAATCAACAAGTCCTTTAGCCAGTGCTAATCCCGCTGAAGCAGTTGTCAATAACGGAATGCTTTGTTCGGCAGCAGCTTTTCGGATGTGGTCACCATCAGCTCGAGGACCCCGACCACGCGGCGAATTAATAACAAGCCCAATTCTTCCAGACTCAATAAGCTCGATAGCGGTGGTTCCATCTTCCTCACCTATCTTCGCCACCACATCCACAACCTCGATATTTGCTTCACCCAGTGCTGCAGCAGTTCCACTAGTTGCGGCTATTGAGAATCCAAGTGATGTAAGCAATAACGCAGTTTCGACACCTGTTTCCTTGTCTCGGTCTGCTAGCGAGAGGAAGACCATCCCATGTTCGGGGAGAGACATTCCAGCAGCTATTTGGCTTTTAGCAAATGCTAACCCGGGAGTGACATCAATTCCCATGACTTCGCCGGTAGATCGCATTTCAGGGCCCAAGATGGCATCAGTGTCGGGGAACCTATTAAAGGGAAGCACCGCTTCTTTAACTGAAATATGTTTTCGATCCACTTTCATTGGTAGACCCCCATTCTCCCGTAGGGTCACGAGTGACTCACCTAGCATTACCCGCGCAGCAACCTTCACGAGCGGTATCCCGATAGCCTTTGAGACGAATGGAACGGTTCGAGAAGCTCGCGGATTTGCCTCAATAACAAAAACCGTTTCAGCCTCTCCGACTTTCTTAACAACGAACTGGATGTTAATCAACCCGACCACATTCAATCTCTCTGCTATTCGTTTTGTGTATTCTTCCAAAGTTGCGAGTGTCGTAAGACTAAGGTTTTGTGGTGGGAGTATGCAAGCGCTATCTCCAGAATGGACTCCTGCCTCCTCAACGTGCTCCATTATCCCACCGATAAAGATTTCACCGTCCTCATCTCGGATCGCGTCAACATCAACCTCTGTTGCATCTTCTAGAAAGCGGTCAATTAGAACAGGGCGGTTTGCCGATAGGCCCCCCTCGCGTCCCAAACTCCCCTCAAGTGAGAGTTCTTGCATTGATATCTTCAGCTGTTCGTCATCATAAACGATACTCATCGCCCTACCACCCAGAACGTAGGAGGGACGAACAAGCGCAGGGTACCCAATTTGATTAATGACATTCATCGCTTCTTCGAGGTTTATTGCAGTTCCCCCAGGTGGTTGAGGAATTTCGAGTTGAGAACAAACTGCGTTCCACCTTTTCCTATCTTCAGCCAGGTCAATCGAATCTGGGGGTGTCCCAACAATCATTTCCGGCGGTAACGATGCTGCCAGCTTTAGAGGGGTCTGACCACCTAAACCTACTATTATCCCTGCTATTCCTGGGCCTCCCCCTTCTCTACCCGATTGCTCTTCCGCAGCAAGGACGTTCAATATATCCTCTTCTGTCAGAGGCTCGAAGAAAAGCCGATCACTCGTATCGTAATCCGTAGAAACGGTCTCAGGATTGCAGTTGACCATCACTGTTTCATAACCGATCTCACGCAAAGCAAAACTTGCATGTACGCAGCAGTAATCAAATTCAATGCCTTGACCAATACGATTGGGTCCGGAACCGAGAATGATAACTTTGGGCTTTTGGGAAGCAGCTACTTCGTTGTCATCCTCATACGTCGAGTAATGATACGGCGTCTCTGCTTCAAATTCTGCGCTACACGTATCAACGGTCTTGAAGACTGGCACGATATCTAAATCAAGACGTTTGCTTCGCACTTTTTTTTCAGTTTCTTTCCATAGGTACGCCAGTTGGTTATCGCTAAAGCCCAACCGTTTAGCCCGTCGCAAAGCTTGAGGAGAAATCAATTCGAGTGACTGCTTCTCTAAGTATTTTCGTTCCTCGACGATTAATGAAAATTGGTCGAGGAACCATAGGTCTATAGCCGTTTCTTGGCGCAGTTCTTCTATAGAGAAGCCGCGATAAAGTAACTCCGCAATTTCAAAAATACGAGTTGGTGTCGCTATAGCAACGCGCCGCAGTATTTCTTCTTTACTTTTCGCTCTTAAATCGCTTTCCATCGAATCTGCGTTAAGACCGTATCTTCCAAGTTCTAAAGATCGGATAGCTTTCTGTAATGATTCAGGAAACGTTCGACCTATTGCCATAACTTCGCCGACTGATTGCATTTGTGTGCCGAGGATTGCAGGAGTTCCAGGAAATTTTTCAAAAGCCCATCGCGGTATTTTCGTGACGACATAGTCAATAGTTGGCTCGAAGCTAGCTGGGGTTTTTTTTGTTATGTCATTCGGAATTTCATCGAGCGTGTAGCCAATAGCTAGTTTCGTTGCAATTTTTGCAATTGGAAACCCTGTTGCTTTCGATGCAAGTGCAGAGGATCGGCTAACACGCGGATTCATCTCAATAATCACAAAATCACCGTTCTCTGGGTTCACTGCAAACTGGACATTTGAACCTCCAGTTTCAACCCCGACTCTTCGCATACATGCGAATGCAGCGTTTCGAAGTATCTGATATTCGACGTCAGACAAGGTTTGAGAAGGGGCAACTGTTATCGAGTCCCCTGTATGAACTCCCATCGGGTCAAAGTTCTCTATCGAGCAGACAACAACACAGTTGTCGGCATTGTCGCGCATAACCTCAAGTTCGTATTCCTTCCAACCTTTAATAGATTGTTCGATTAGAATTTCATTTATAGGGCTAGCTGTTAATCCATTTAATGCCAACTGGTTAAACTCTTCAGGTGTTTCAGCTATCCCTGTTCCTTTCCCACCAAGAATGTAGGCCGGTCGAATGATTACGGGAAGACCTATTTCACCTACAACCCCTGCAGCCTCATCCATCGTGTGGGCGACACCACTGATAGGAACCGGTAATCCGATTTCTATCATGGCGTCTTTAAATTGTGCTCTATCTTCAGCGGTAGCGATGGCAATAGCATCTGCTCCAATCAATTCGACTCCATGCTTCTCCAGAACACCGATTTCTTCTAACTCCATTGCAAGATTGAGAGCCGTTTGCCCACCTAAGGTCGGCAAGAGAGCATCGGGCTTCTCCACTTCAATAATTTTGGATAAGATTTCTGCTGTAAGCGGTTCGATATAAGTTGCATCAGCAAAATCAGGGTCAGTCATGATAGTCGCCGGATTCGAATTAGCCAGAATTACTGTGTACCCTTCTTCACGCAATACACGACAAGCTTGCGTTCCTGAATAATCGAATTCACATGCTTGACCTATGACGATAGGACCTGAACCGATTAGAAGTATCTTCTCGATATCTATTCTTTTAGGCATTACCGGCCACCATTTTTTTTATCCATCAGTTGATTGAATTCAGAAAATAAGTAAGTACTATCATGGGGCCCTGGCCCTGCCTCGGGATGATGCTGAACGCTAAATGCAGGAGCATCTTTGATCGCCATTCCTTCACAGACTCCATCATTGAGATTCACGTGTGTCATAAAAGCTCGACCATTTAACGAATCAGCGTCAACTGCGAAGTTATGATTCTGACTCGTGATTTCTATCCTTCCAGAAGCAAGATTTTTGACAGGGTGATTAGCCCCATGGTGGCCGAAGGGCATCTTAATTGTTGAAGCTCCGATCGCCCTCCCTAGAAGTTGATGGCCAAGGCAAATACCGAAGATTGGTATCTGCCCTAGTAAGACTGAAATTGTTTCTGTGGCATGACAAACTGCAGCTGGATCACCTGGCCCATTAGATAAAAAAACTCCATCCGGATCATACGACAAAATAATTTCAGCTGGAGTTGACGCTGGTACAACGTAAATCTCTCCGATCATGGACAAGTGCTTTAGAATCGTTGTCTTTATACCAAAGTCGAGAGCCACAATTCTTTTGAGTGAATTTTTTTTCTCTAGCGAGGAGGAAACCAAATACGGTTCAGTACAAGTGACTTCAGCCACTAGATCTATATTTTTTGTACCTGATTCTTGTTTAGCAGCAGCTAGCAACGTAGCTTCGTCAGCGGTTCCAAAAGCTCCTGGCATAGCTCCTAGGTCGCGAATATGCCGAGTTAACCTTCTAGTGTCGATACCACAAATTCCCGGAACTTTTGACTCACGCAAGAAACCATCCAGACTCGAAGTTGAACGCCAATTGCTATGGCGACGACTTAAATCCCTGAGTATGATTCCTCGACAAAACGGTTTTTTGCTTTCATAATCGTCTGCAGTCACTCCATAATTCCCAATATGCGGATAGGTAAAGGTAATAATCTGGCCGGCATATGAGGGATCTGTTATGACCTCCTGATAGCCAGTTAATGATGTATTGAATACTACTTCACCACTAGCGAATTGTTGGGGTGGTTCATAGCCAATCGACTCACCTTCGAATATCGTTCCATCGGCTAGAACGAGTGCAGCTTGTTTAATATCATCCATGTTTGTTTCTAACTACCTTTGGGCTTCTCCATTAAGAACTACTACTTCACCGTTAACTATGGTGTGCCTTACCTTTCCCTTTAGTGGGTAACCCTCAAATGGAGTATTATTACTTTTGCTGGCCATTTCAGATCCAACTGGTTTCCATATGACAGATTTATCTATTACAACAATATTTCCCGGCCTTCCTATCGAAAGCACACCACCATGTGAATCTCCAATACCAGCTATATCGGCAGGCATCCATGACAAAAGCGATAATATTTGTTCAATATTGCTATCTAACTCTGTCAACGAAACCGCTAAAGCTGTTTCAAGTCCTATTCCACCGAAGGGGGCTTCTTCGAATGGGAGATCTTCTGCATGAGGCGGATTTGGGCTATGACAAGTAGCAATCGCATCGACATTTCCTTTTACGATGCACTCTTTGATACTTTCGACGTGGCTTTTTGCTCTCAACGGTGGGAGTAATTTATATCTTTGTTGGAAAGTCTCGACAGCTTCGTCGGTTAGAGAGAAATGATGAGGAGAAACTTCGCAAGTAACCGGAACCCCTTCAGATTTAGCTGCCGCAACGAGCTCAATCGCATTTGGAGAGGATAATTGTTGGAGGTGCATTCTCGTTCCAGTTAGCTGACACATCTTAAGAAATCGGTATGTCATTAATTCTTCTTCTTCAATGGATACACCGGGGATCCCAAGGTGAGAAGACACCGCTCCTTCATGCATGTGTGCCTGTGCCATGGTAAGAGCCGAAATGGGAGGTAACGCTATTGTGACATCAAAATTGGATGCATATTCCATTACTCTTCGAACGAGAAGGTCATTTGGGAAACGCGGCAAAGGGTCGGTGAAGAACCTGACCCCGAGACCTGCCATTTCTCCTATCGGAGCTAGTTCCTCCCCTTTGCAGCCTGCTGTAAGAGACCCAGCTATCTCAACGTGGCATAGGGCTTCATTGCGAAGAGCTTGGATTTCACGAACTGCGGCAGCGCTGTCAACAGCCGCATCTATTCCTGGCATTGCTACAACGGCTGTGTAGCCACCCAATATGGCACTTCTAGTCCCAGATTCCACAGTTTCGGTTTCTTCATCACCAGGTTGCCGGAAGTGCGAATTAAGATCTACAAGGCCGGGGGCAACGACACAGCCTGCTGCATCTATAATATTATTTCCGGTCAGGTCAGGCCCAATGGATAAGATATTTCCATCATTCCCTATCCCGACATCAACTTCTTTGTTACCCGTTTGATCGACTACAGTGCCACCTTTGATAACTGTTTCAATCATTGTTATCCTCATTTTGAATTTCGGTTGGAGTCACTCCCGAACCAAGAAGGTGGTACAGAACAGCCATTCGTACTATGACCCCATTCTCTACCTGATTAGTTATTACTGCATTTTGTATTTCTGGTACCTCTCCAGAAACCTCAACCCCGCGATTCATCGGACCAGGGTGCATGATGATCGAAGATTTTTGAAGTAGTCGGGAACGCTCGATTGTTAAACCATACTGATTTGTATACTCCCGCAATGAAGGCACAAGGGCCTCTTCTTGCCGTTCATGTTGCATCCGAAGAAGATACAGCACATCTGCTTCCTTGATGGCGGTATCAAAATCGCCGATTACGTCGACTGGCCAATCTGCCATCGATGGAGGCAACAGAGTCGGAGGAGCGACAAGTGCAACACTTGCACCGAGCATCGTAAATGCTTTGATATTCGACCTAGCTACGCGAGAATGCTTTATGTCACCCACTATCACGATTCGTTTTCCGGACACATCGCCAAGTTTTTGTGTGATCGTATAACAGTCAGCCAAGGATTGGGTAGGGTGCTCATGGGCTCCATCACCAGCATTAATTATCGCTGCATCTGTCCACTTGGGAAGCATCCATGGAACCCCGACAGATTTATGCCGAACGACTATCGCGTCAACTCCCATTGCTGAAATTGTTTCCACGGTATCGCGTAAACTTTCTCCCTTTTTTACAGAGGAAGACGAAACACTAAAGTTCATAGTGTCTGCGGAAAGTCGTTTTGCTGCTTTCTCAAAACTCAACCGAGTCCGTGTTGAGTCTTCATAGAACAGCCAAGCTAGAGTTTTCCCACGGAGAACAGGAACTTTAGGAATTCTCCTACTGCTTACCTCGAGAAAATGGTCACTTAACTCCAGAATTTCGATGATGCCCTCTTTACCTAGGTCATCTATGCCGCGGATATGTTGAGGAGAACTCATTCCAGTGGGCCCTCATATTCGCCTATTCGGACCCCATCAGCTTGGACATCAACAAGTTCATCTCTTCGAGTTGGTAAATTTTTTCCTATGAAATCGGGTCGAATTGGTAACTCCCTGTGCCCTCTGTCGATCATTACTGCTAGTTGGACTGAACCTGGTCGACCGAAATCTGTAATGGCATCAAGTGCTGCTCTTATAGTTCTTCCGGTGAAAAGAACATCATCGACAAGAACAACGGTCTTCGTTGTTAAATCAAATGTAATATTTGTGGGCTCTCTTGGTGATACTGGCCTCAATCCAATGTCATCGCGGTAAAAGGCCACGTCAAGGTAGCCCACAGGGACTTGTGAACCTTCTATCTCAGCAAGGTTGTCTGCTAATTTCGTCGCTAACGGTACTCCTCCAGTTTGAAGGCCGATAAGAACAACATTCGAAAGGCCATGGTTGTGTTCAAGGATCTCATGGGACATGCGCCATAATGCTCGACGAACATCGTCAGCATCCATCACTTCCGACCTCGCAAGAAAAAAGCCCCGTTTCAGGGGCGTCGGTCTATATTCGGGTTCGGCCATCTTGGCACCTTTCGCCGTTCGGGCCTCGCGGGACCCGCTTTACGGTCTATTTAAAAATACCACCTTCTGGAGAATTTGCACGCATACAGTCGAAAATCTCTAATTCATTATTCCGGAGAGTTCCCTACGGGTTCATCTGGCCGAAACCGGCGACATGCTTCTGCAAGGACACCATTTATAAATGGCCCAGAGGAATCAGTCGAATATTTTGCTGCTAATTCAACAGCTTCACTTATGATAACTCCTGCAGGTACGTTCGTATTAGCTACGACTTCACACATGGCTAAACGAAGAATAGAAAGATCGACGGAAGGCATTCTCTCGATCTCCCAACCTTTACTGATGTCAGAAATTGATGTATCTATGGTTTCAAGAAGTTCGAATAATTTGCCACACAAGAAATCTGCATAACCATTAAGAGGCAACGGAAGACGTTCAACAATCTTTTGGAGGCTCGTTTGTTTTAATTCAGCTTCGTAGATCAACCCAAGGACGGTCTCCCTCCCTTCCCGTCTCTTTGCAATATATTGAGGGGTGTCTGGCGGGAGTTCGTTGAAGGACAATTCAGTCATCTTCTCTCTCCTTCAGGGTGAGGAAAGCAATCATGCTCTACTGATGTAATTTCCTGTACGAGTGTCAACTTTAATCAGCTCTCCTATTTCGAGGAATAAGGGAACTTGAACCGTTAAGCCGGTTTCCAAAGTTGCTGGTTTTGTTGCACCGGAAACGCGGTCACCCTGTATCCCAGGTTCTGTTTCCGCAATAACCAACTCTACGGATGCGCTTAATTCAGTACTAACGATCTCACTTCCATACATGAGAAGGATTGCCGTAGAGCCCTCTACAAGAAAGTTCGAAGCTTCCCCAAGCGTATTTGGACTTACATTGATCTGTTCGTACGTCTCATTATCCATAAAGACGAAATCACCGCTATCGCGGTATAGGTATTGCATGTCTCTTTTGTCGATTGATGCTCTTTCTACAGATTCACCGGCCCGAAATGTTTTTTCCACGACAGACCCTGTGCGAACATTCTTAAGTTTACTTCGGACAAAAGCGGGGCCTTTGCCAGGCTTCACATGCTGGAACTCTATGACCTGCATCAGGTTCCTATCAAGTACTAGTGTCCATCCATTCTTTAAATCGTTAGTTGAAACAGAAGTCATAGTTGTTTCCTAGTTCGGGGTATACAAAGTAAGGATTCCACTCTAACCGGAGACGCCTAGACCTGTGGGACCTTTTCACTTCGAGATAGCCGTTTCGCTCCATCGTCAGTGATAACGAATAGATCTTCCCACCTAACCCCACACTGACCTTTGAAATAAATGCCTGGTTCTATGGTGATAATCATTCCAGAGAGCAGATTATCTTCGCTTCTGCTACTAATTTGGGGAGATTCATGTATTTCTAAACCAACTCCATGTCCCGTGCCATGGATAAAAGACTCCCCCCATCCTTCATCTTCTATTCTATCTCTACAGATTTTATCGATTTCTTTGCATGCCACGCCAGGTTTGAGTTTCGATATCGCTTCTTCCTGTGCTGCAAGTACAGTCCCTAAGTACTTTTCTTCTTCTTGTGTGGGACCACCGATGACAAAGGTCCTTGTCATATCGGACCGGTAGCCATCAACGACAGCGCCTACGTCAATAACTACGATATCTCCTTTTTCGATGATCTTGCCGCTTGGTCGCGCATGGGGGAAAGAGCTATTTTTTCCTGAAGCAACGATTGTCTCATATGCACTCCCGGAAGCTCCACACATCCGGATCTTATGGTCTAGATGCATTGCAATATCAATTTCTGAAAGCTGTTGACCGAGCAATGGAATGACAGACTCTAAAGCTTGGTCTGCTATTCTCGCTGCCTGGGCAATACGTTGAATCTCCCCAGTGTCTTTTTGTGCACGTACTCCTTGGAAGGGGCTTTTAGAAGCGGTTACTTCTCCTCGGATTGCTTGAGCTAGACGCTGTTTCTCACCCCATGTAACTGCATTGGCATCAACAATTAGAGTTCTTGTTCCACAGATCTCGGATATAATTTTGACTGGGTCTTGGGCAATAGTTACATCTGTAGGTGAATCGGCTTCTGCTACCTCTTCAGGTCCCTGGTCTTGATACCTTCGATCAGTGATCAGGACAATCTGTTCATGATCCAAATAAACAATTCCGTTTGTTCCTGTGAATCCAGTTAACCAGCGGACATTGGGTGCATCAGTCACAACGATTGCTGCACCTTCTTCAAGATCCATTCTTACTTTCTGTGGTCTTTGTGAGAGGTTAAGGGGAGTCAAGAGAATTGGCTCTAGAGATCCTTTCATTTTAAAGAATCAACCAAGGCATTCACGGCTAATTCATAGCCAAATTTCCCCAGCCCAATAATTGAACCTGTAGCAACTGGAGCGACGACTGAAGTATGTCTCCATGCTTCACGGGCATTTGGGTTAGAAATATGCAGCTCAATAACTGGACCATCAAAAGCAGCTAATGCGTCATGTATCGACCACCCATAATGAGTGAGTGCCCCGGGATTAATGATGATCCCCTCATGCACATTTCTAGCTGACTGGATCTCTTCAACAATGCGACCTTCTTCATTATATTGATGGTGAACCAATCCAAATCCATGCATAGATGCTGTTGACGAAGCAAGCTCAACATATTCATCGAGGCTCACATCGCCATACACATCGGTTTCACGTTCGCCGAGTAAATTAAGGTTTGGACCAGATATTAAAAGTATCGTTTTCACAACAAGGCCTCCATTGCTTTTTTAAGTATTACTTTGTCGTCAATTTCTACTAACTCTATTCCTTTAGGGCCATCGAGCACGAAAGAAATTTTTTCTACTGCTTTTTTATCACGAGAGAAGAGAGCGATTAATTTTTCAATATCGCTGGAAGGCGGAAGAGTGTAGCTAAGACCATAATGCTTAAGCACAGATTCATGTTCGTCAACTCGATCTTGGTCGATTCGGCCAAGCAATCTCGCCACTTCTGCTGCGTACCGAATTCCTATCGCCACAGCCTCACCATGAGCAAGGACAAAATCTTTTTCTAATTCAAGCGCGTGAGCAAGGGTATGTCCATAGTTCAAGATCGCTCGGCGTCCTGTTTCGCGTTCGTCTTCAGAAACAACATCTGCTTTAAATCGAACGCAATGAGTGATCTGCTCAGCAAGCTCTAACTGTCGAAAGTCATTAGATCCAATAAAATGATATTTTGCCATTTCTCCATACCCGCATCGCCATTCACGTTCGGGCAAAGAAAGTAACGTTTCAAGCTCACAAACAACCGCTGAAGGTTGCCAAAAAGATCCGACGAGATTTTTTCCTTCGGGAAGGTTAACAGCCGTTTTCCCACCAGTAGCAGCATCTACCATCCCAAGAAGTGTCGTTGGTACATGGATTACTTCAAGCCCGCGATGATATATGGATGCAGCAAAGCCCCCAACATCTGTAACTAAACCACCACCAACTGCGATAATAATATCTGACCTCGTAAGACCCCATTTAGCCCACTCACTGCACAATTTTTCAATCGTCGTTAGCGTTTTTATGTGTTCACCATCTGCTATGTAGAAGGTTTTTTGCTCTATTCCCGTGGCTATCTCAACCCCGATGTTTTCTTGAGTAATGACTGCAGCTCGCCGTGCAGTCGGCGGAATAAGCGAGGGAAGAATAGGTTGGAGGCATCCAGTTCCTATAAAAACGGGATACGAATGTTCTCCTAAATTGACGTCGACTACGGTTGTTTCCACATTCCGAGAATAGCCATCGCGACGGGCTTCTGTGCGGAGTTATTTACTTCTATGTAATTATTGGGAAATTTTCTTTGTTACCGCATCAAACATTACGTCTAACGGCGCTTCTTTCCCAGTCCAAAGTGCATATTGGAGCGCCGCCTGATGAACCAGCATCCCTATTCCGTTTACTGTCCTAGCTCCGATAAGGCGGGCGCTGTTCAACAATGGAGTTTCCAGCGGATTGTAAATGAGATCAACCACGATTTGCTCTTTCTGAATATTGGTTATTGGCAGTGGAAGCTGCTTCTCATTTCCAGTTCCACCCATCCCGAGTGGCGTGGCGTTAATGATTACATCAGCGGAGTGTGCTTCTGATATATTTCCAACACGCCCTGAAGGACCGGCTAGCAGAGCAACAGATGAAGCTTTTGCTTCGTCACGATTAGCAATTACGACTTCTTTGGCTCCAGATTCACCGAGTGCTAGAGAGACGGCTCTAGCAGCGCCGCCAGCACCAATAATCAAATAGGTTTTACCGGCCACCTCTTCATTCGTTTCTTCCTTCAGTGACCGAAGAAACCCTTCTCCGTCAGTGTTATGCCCGATAAGAGTATCTCCATCCCGATACACGCAGTTGGCTACTCCCAACTTCTTGACCTGATGCGTGCATCGGTTAAGAAGATTTGCGACTGTTTCTTTATGAGGCATTGTTACAGAAAGTCCACCTACTGGGAGTGCATGCATCTCATCTAAGATCAGCTGTACATCGCCTTTTAATACTTCGACTGCAACGTATATCCAGTCAATTTGATCAAAGGAAAAAGCAGCATTGTAAATGGTTGGGGATAATGAATGTTGGACTGGATGGCCGATAACTGCTGCGATCGTTTTTCCTTTGGGCGGGGTAGGAAACTTAGCCACAACCGAGATCTCTTTCTACACAGACCTGTACAGCTTCTTGGAACTCTTGATTAGTAGTAGCAAAGGTATGGGACCCAACACCGAAAGCATCAGTCCGAACGTAATACAACCAATCTCCAATTTTGGGATTCAAAGCAGCTTCTATAGAAGATTTTCCTGGTGCCGAGATAGGGCTAGGTGGAAGGCCAGTATAAATTCTTGTGTTATATACTGAATCCACTTCTAGATCACTTTGGGACAGTTCCCGATCCCCTTCAAGAGCGAAGACGATAGTTGCGTCTATTCCCAGTGGAATTCCTAACTCTAAACGGTTGTAGATCACTCGGGATATTTTTGCCCGATCTTCATCGAGCTGGGCTTCTTCTTCAATGAGAGATGCAATTATAAGGACTTCGTAGGGACTAACACCTAGCTCTGGCGGAGGATTAGCAAGTCCGGTTTCTCTCGCTACTAAGTCAAATTGAACAACCATTCTATTAAGAAGCGATTGTTCGTCTTTCATAGCGTTTTCTGCTACATCGTAAGTTTCAGGAAAAAATATGCCTTCACGAATATAAGCTATCCAATCTTCACCGAATGACACTGGGGTCTGTGAAGAGAAGATTGCATCCGATAATTCCTGTACGTCGAATGAAGGAAGTTGCGCTATTAAACTTGTTTGCATTTCTTTGAGTGTTAAACCCTCGGGAATAGTGACGAAGAAACGTTCTTCGATAATTTCTAATGGGCCAGCTTCAAGACTTTCTCTAGCATCCCAAACAGCGCTATTTATTCGGAACGTGTATACACCCGCACGAAAATCTGAAGCATCTTTGAAACGTAAGTAATACCTGAAAACCGTACTATTCTCCACTATTTCGTTTTCTGCAAGAATTCTCGCTATATCGTCAGTAGTCGCTCCTTGAGGTATCTCAATGACAAGCTCTGAACCAGGTAGCCCGGGCGGATCTAGTTGGCCATCTAACCATCCGCGGACAAAGTTGTACGTTAGAAGAATAGCGATGATGAGTACGGTAGAAAAAATTGCAAAACGGATTGGTGCGCTGAAACGTCGTGGGAGACGCTCCCATTCCCGATCATCATAATATTCATCTTCATACCATGGTGGAAGGTCAGAAGGGTAGAACGCCTCACTCTGAAGGGGTGGTTCTCCGTCAGAGACTAGAGAGTGTTCGGCGGCATATGGATCTAAAAAACTAGCCTGAATATCTTTTGCCGGTGACTCGAATGCTCCATAATCGAAATCTTCCCCTTCTCCCTCGGGGAGGCTCGGGTACATGGAGACCGATTCATGATCTTCTCCATCAATTGAAGGAGTTTCTTTCCTACTAGAAGATTTTTCGTTATCACTCGCATCGTTGTTCATGACTCGTTACTCGACTCTTTCAACACTCTGGAAAGCATTCATCTGTTTATCTAACCAAGTTTGAAGAATTATTGAGGCAGCAACTTGGTCTACAAGCATTTTCTGCTCTTTCTCTGAGATCCCCTGTACTTGAAGTGCTTGTTTAGCTGAAGTTGTGGAGTATCGCTCATCAATGCTCTCCACTTTCAAGCCTGTGTTCGCCTTAAGAAGCTGGATCTCATCAAGGGCGTTCTTAGCTGCAGGTCCCAAAGAGCCATCTAATGAAAGGGGCAATCCCACTATTAAAAGCTCCGATTCCCACTCTTCTGCAAGTAGCTTTATGGCTTGGTGATCTTTCGATTTGTTTAAAGCTCGATTAATCACTGAATAAGGG
>JAKMEQ010000084.1 GCA_022425805.1 Acidimicrobiales bacterium | reverse complement strand
GCATAGTCATTGTGCATATTCGCAGCCATTGGACCAGGCCTGTAAAGGGCTACTAGAGCGGCAACATCTTCAAAGCTTGAGGGGACGAGCGCTTTCATCAACGACCGCATCGGCGGTGATTCAAGCTGGAAAACTCCGATTGAGTCACCTCCTGCGAGCAAAGCGAAGGTTTCAGTGTCGTCAAGTGGGACATTATCAATATCTATTATTTCTTGAGTCGTTTCTTCAATCAGTTCAAGAGTGTCGGTAATAACATCAAGGTTCCTAAGACCAAGGAAATCCATTTTTAACAGACCTAGATCTTCGACCGATTGCATTTCGTACTGTGTTACAACGGGGGCATCTTCTATATCTTTATCCTTTTCTGGTTTTCTTTGAATAGGAAGATATTCGGTTAAAGGTTCTTTGGTGATTACTACCCCTGCAGCATGAATTGAATCCTGACGTCGGAGACCTTCTAGGCCAAGCGCTACATCAATTACTTCTTTCACTACAGGATCATTTTCATACATCTGTCTAAGCTCTTGAGATGATTTGTAACCATCTAAGTATTTTTCATCTTTTCGGATACAAGCCCACAACGGGGTATCCCGTCCCATAACAGGAGGGGGAATAGCTTTTGCGATCTGATCCCCGACAGCATAGGGTTTATCAAGTACACGAGCGGCATCACGAACGGCTGCTCGACCTTTAATTTGAGAAAAAGTTATTATCTGCGCAACATGGTCTCGGCCATATTTCTCTGCAACATAGGTAATCATTCTATCTCGATATCGAGAATCAAAATCCATGTCAATATCTGGCATTGAAATTCTTGATGGATTTAGAAACCGTTCAAACAGCAGGTCGTATTTAATTGGATCGAGGTCCGTAATTTTCAGCGCATAAGCGACTGCGCTACCTGCTGCGGACCCACGGCCAGGTCCAACCCTTATTCCCTGCTCACGTGCGTAACGTATAAGATCCCAAGTAATAAGGAAATATGCGGAAAAACCCATATCGCTCATAACACGAAGTTCATAAGTAAGACGATCTGAGATCTCATCGCTAAGATCGTTTCCCCACCTTTCATAAGCTCCTTGCAGCGTTAGGTATTGAAGATATTGGTCGTCATCATCAAAACCTTCTGGCAGAGGAAAATCCGGCAATAATGGATTACCAAATTCGATTTCAACATCTGCTCTTTCTGCAATCCATAGAGTGTTGTCGCAAGCAACTTCTACATCTTTGAAGACATAGCGCATTTCATTAGCAGTTTTTAAGTAATGCTGATCTCCATGAAATTTAAGCCTATTGGGGTCGCTAATTAAAGAACCAGTTTGAACACATAACAACGCATCATGGGCAATGTGGTCGTGCTGGTGAGTGTAATGACAATCGTTCGTAGCTAGAAGTGGCGCTCCAAGCTGAGATGCGATCCTCATCAAAGCTGGGTTCGTTCTTTTCTGTTCAGGTATGCCATGGTCCTGCAGTTCCACGAAAAGATTATCTTTGCCAAAAATTTCTTGAAGACGACCGGCTCTTTCAAGTGCTTCTGGCTCATCATCTCTCAAAAGAGCTTGAAGAACTTGGCCTCCAAGACAGCCAGTTGTCGCTATTACCCCATCGCTATGATCATTTAACACCTCCCAATCAATTCTGGGCTTGTAATAGAAACCCTCCATAAACGCCCGACTTGCAATTTGAATCAAGTTTTTATAACCGTTGTTATTTTCAGCAAGAAGAGTCAAATGGTAATAAAGCTTTCGCCCCTCATCTGTGTTTCCACCTGAGTCGTCAACATTTCCACGTCCCCTTTTGGGTCGTTCATATCGTGAGTCATAAGCCATATAGGCTTCCGTGCCGATAATGGGTTTAATGCCCTGAGATTTACATGCACGGTAGAATGGAAGCACCCCATACATATTTCCATGGTCAGTAATGCCGAGTGCGGGCTGCTCATCTTTTATCGCTGCCTCTACAATTTCGTCTAGTCGGGAAGCGCCATCCAACATTGAATACTCTGTGT
>JAKMEQ010000069.1 GCA_022425805.1 Acidimicrobiales bacterium | reverse complement strand
TCAGTAGAGCGACGCTGCGCTTTGATTGAGCAGTATAAAAAAGGCGAGATCACAGAAGATGACCTTCCACGAGACCTGCTTACCCTAATGTATCTTCACTGGAATGAAGCTTGGGACGATGAACTGCCCCTACGTGAAGCCGCTTTATATTTGGTTGCTTCAAGCCAAACAACCACACATGCGATTCCGCATATGATGATGCATCTTGCTGAATGGTTCGAGGCGCATCCAGAAGATTATGAGAAAAGGTTCGATCGAGATTTTTTAAAGCAAGCGGGACACGAGACGATCCGTCTACATCTTCCCTCCCCAGCATTGTTGCGTATCGCACTCCGCGATGTCACCTTAAGTGATGGCACCGAAATTTCGGAAGGGGAACGAGTGGCTTGCCTCTTCACACCTGCTAATCGTGATGTTTCTGTATTTGGTGATGATGCAAAAAAATATGACCCTTATCGTGATGTGCCAAATGTGAAACCTTGGGGTTTCGCCTTCGGAGGAGGAGAGCATACATGCATCGGACGGACATTAGTGACTGGACTTTCAGCTCGAACAGATAACGATGAAGGCACAGATGGAACTTTGGTTAATATCGCCTTATCTCTATTTCATGCTGGATTAGAATTAGATGCAAATGACCACCCTTCATTTACTGAGCTAAGCTACCACGATGCTTATGGGCGCTTCCCAGTAATCTTGCGAAACCTTTGAGGAGATATTATGTCTGAATCCGAGCTTCACGTTAAGATCGATTCCTTAATTTGTGAAGGGACGGGTTATTGCGTCCGCGTAGTTCCAGAAGTTTTTGAGATCGGCGAAAGTGGCCTTGGTGAAGTTCTGCAGGCGAGACCACCTTCAGAACTTGGAGCTCAGCTTGAAGAAGCTTCGATACTGTGCCCTACAAGAGCTATTACTTATTGAAGGTAACAGCGTTATTCCTGTACCTCTCTATCTTGACCATATGCTAAAAGAAGAGGTCAAGGTCAAAAGTCAAATCTAATTACCTCAACCGTCAACATTAAAGAAGTTGCGTTCAAGGTGAGTCAGAGGGATTGATTAGCAGTCTATTGGGCGGCGGTAAATTCTTTTAGGAGCTTCTCAGCGTTTATTGTGCTCCCATCGCCCGCCCCAATCTGTACTGGTGGCCAGTGCCCGTTCTTGAATATGACTAGGACGGTAACACCTTTATCGCCAGCGATTAACGGACCATAACCTCTATCTGCAAGTCCTATTCTTATATCGCCTTCGTGGAGCCATTTGCCGCTAACTTTTTGGCTACCTTGGAGTATTATCTCTGAGTAGTCACATGCATGGGTGTGAGCTTCTATCCGACAATTGGGTGGAAAGTATACCTTGAAGACGGTAGGGGATGAATCGTCAGATGGCAGGCCAATTCTGTATGACGTGGTCTCCACACCTGTTTCTTCCATCCATACTTGTCCGAGTTGTTTCCAAGAAGTAACGACATGCCCTCTTTTGGCAAGATTCTCTTCAATGCTTTCCGGAGTTTGTTCGGCAGAGATATCTTTTGTGGTTTCGGCCATTGTTACGTTTCTCCTTTTTTTGGCTAGCAGATGTACCAGGGATTCAGGTAGGAATCAAGCAACTCGTTCGTATAGGTCCCACATGTCGTAGAAAAGTCGGCTTGTTTCGACTGTGCAATCGAATACCGCTTTACGTGATTCTCCGGTTATTGCCCAGTCTGAAACAAGTTCGATACCTTCGTCACCGTGGTCTTGGTCTGCCATGATGTGCATTGTCCAGAAGATGAGTTGTTCATCTGTGCATCCATAATTCTTCTTAAAAGCTGCAACCATGCGGGTAAATGTTTCTGGAGTAAAGGTTTCTAGGCCAATTCCGATTGCAGAAAGAGGTACATACCATTCTCTACATAACCCCATAAATTCGAAATACTCGGTTACCCTCCGCCCTTCAGTCATTTGTTCGGCATTAATCATTGCATTTCTGTCTGCTCCAAGTGACTCGGCAAAGTCTAAGAGTAGCTCAGGGTGAGGCCCTGTTTCAGTAATGTATCCGGTGCATTCTTCAGCTAAATTCTTCACTAATGCGGTTCGAACTTCTTCGTGTGGGCAGCGAACGTAAATAGCGCCTATCCATGGAAGCATTCGTGAAATATGAAGATAGAACTGTTCACAGAAAAGAAGAATTTGCGGGATAGTTGCTGTTCCGTCTTCAAGAGCTCTAACGAATGGGTGGTCGTGCATGCCCGCTTCAGGTTTCTTAAGCTCATCACGTATTCTCTCTACAAATTCCTCTGGAGACATTGACGCTAAGTCATCTTTTGTTAATTCTGCTTCGATTATTGACATGGAAACTTCCTCCTGTTTACGTATGTTTCCCCTAGATAAATTTACTACTACTAGAGTTTTAAAAGCAACATCACTTAAGTTTTGTAATTAGATGATATCGACTAATGTTACTCACAGTACAATCAATTTTGGAGGTTTTTGTGGCTCTTAATTATGGGCATAGCGCCGAACATGAGAGAGTGATCGAAGACTGTCGCCGATTAGCTGAAGCGGTAGAACCATTTGCGATGGAAGCCGATGACTCAAGCGTAATGCATACGCCGACGTTAGAAGCTCTCCGATCTAGCGGGCTTTCAAACCTCATGGTGCCCGCAGCTTACGGAGGTCGTTTCGATCAGGTGGACCCTCTAGCGGTGTGTCTTGCCCGTGAAGTTTTCATGAAAACGTCTTCTCATCTTGATTCGGTATTTGCTCTACAAGGTATTGGGAGTTATGCCATCTCACGCGCCGGAAATGAATCTCAAAAGAAAGAATGGCTTCCTCTCGTGGGAAGGTGCGAAGCACTAGCTGCGCTTGCTTTGACCGAACCGATAGCAGGATCAGATCTTAAAAGTATTACAACACGTGTGGAGGTATCGGGTTCGGAATTAGTTCTGTCTGGTGCAAAATCATTTATTTCTAATGCTGGTTCAGCTTCCTTTTACACGACGTTGGCGAAGGAAGGGGATGGTTATTCTCTTTTCCTCGTACCTGCAGATAGTGAAGGACTAACAATAACGCCCTCACCGGAGATAATTGCACCTCACGTACTAGGAGAACTTAACTTCGACAACGTAGTACTTCCCGCGCAAGCGCGTTTAGGAGAGCCAGGCACGGCATTTAAACATGTTCTCGCTACCCTGTCGGTTTTTAGAATCTCTGTTGCTGGAGCAGCTGTAGGGCTGATGCAAGGGGCTCTAGAAGAAGCAGTTTCCCATTGTCAGTCTCGAGAGCAATTTGGAAGGCCTCTAGTTAAACATGGCCCAGTTGCTGCTCTGCTAGCAGATTCGTGGTCGGATTTAGAATCGGCAAGGTTGCTTACATATCAAACTGCAGCTATGGCAGCTGAAGATCCAGTAGCGAACCTTGACCGGTCATCTCTTGCCAAACTTACCGCTACTGAAGCAGCTACAAGAGTGGTAGATAGATGTGTGCAAACGATGGGAAGGTGGGGTTTGATCAGAGGTTCAAAGATCGAGAAGTACTATCGCCAAGCTCGACCGATGCGCGTTTACGAAGGAGCGTCAGAAGTCCTTCGCCTGGGAATCGCAGCAAGACTCGTAAGGGACATGAATAATGGATCTTGATCTTGTCAACAGAGTCGTCATCGTAACTGGCGCAAGCAGGGGATTAGGAGAAGCAATAGTAAAAAATTTGGTTGATGAAGGCGCATCAGTTGTCGCAGCAGCTAGGACAGAAAGTTCTTTAAACGAGCTTTCGAGATACGCCCCGGATCGAATTCAACCACAGGTAGCAGATATGACAGTCCCGGAAGATATAGAGAAATTGGTTGATATAGCAATCGGAAAATTCGGGAAACTAGATGCCATAGTAAACAACGCAGGAATAGCACCAGCTGGGAAGTT
>JAKMEQ010000035.1 GCA_022425805.1 Acidimicrobiales bacterium | reverse complement strand
GCGCTCATCTTGTTGGTACAGATACAGGAAAGGATCAAAAAGTCTTTGCCCGTTTCGCAAATCAGAAACCCTATGTCCAATACGGAACAGATGGGGAAACCGCTTCTATTCCTGAAACTCTGCCTCCAGATCAGTTAACTGTAACGAAAGCGCAAGAATTTTTAGCGCTCGCTGCTGAGCCTGACACTATCCTTGGATGGGTTCCACCCGAGAAAGCACCTGAGCTACTCCATACCCAAGCACCTGAAAAGATTCTAGGCTTTGATGCAGTGGAAGGGATTCCAGTATTTCTAAGAAATGGTTCATTTGGGCCCTATGTTTCTCTTGGAGAGTTTCCGAAATGGCCACCGCAAACCTCTAAAGAGGGACGGTTGATGAAACAACCGCATCATTTAAAGGTAATCAAAGTTGCATGTGCCCACCTGAGAGCAGCAGAGAACTTGAATGATGATGAGGCTATCCAAACTATTCTTAACGAACCCAAACGCGGGATTGGAAAACGATCAATAGAAATCATTGAAGCTATTGCCGAGAAGGAAGGAATTTCTTTCTACGAAGCACTTTCTCAGCAGACAATACTAAAAGAAAAATCCGCTAAAGCCATTAAGAAATTAATTCGAAATCTTGGGAAATGGCAGAGCGAAAACGTAAATGAACCTACTGGCTTCCGATTGCGAGACTTGATGATAGATACGGGATATTGGAAAGAAGTCTCGCAAATGGAAAAGAGCGAAGAGAAAATAAAAATCTTAGAGAATCTTCTAGCGACTATGAATGAATTCTTAACTGTCGGGGAGATTCTCGAAACACTCGTAGAGCGTCAAGAATTGAAAAATGCCCCTAAACCAAAAACAGCGTCGCTTTTGGACAATATGCCACCCGATGGTATTTCAATAGACGACGCAATTAATCTTTTGAGTCTTCCCCGATCTATCCCTATTGAGGAAACTATTACTGTAACGCTTGATCCGGCTCCTAAAAAAGGTGATTTATCCTACGAGCTAATAGAAGGAGAAGTAATTACAGTCCACAATGGACCGTTCGGTCCATACATTCGGATAGAGGGTTCCGATTCTGGTGTCCAAACACGTAGCATCACCGAGGGTGACATTTTCACACTTGACCTTGGCGGATGTTTGGATTTTCTTTCCACCCCCAAGAAGTTTGCTAGACAGCAGTCAAAAAAAATAATACTCAAAGAGACAGATGGAAATCCTTCCCTAGACAATGTCTCCGGAAAGCCTATCGAGGTAAAAACAGGAAAGTTTGGACCTTATGTTACAGATGGTGTGACAAATGCAAGCCTCCAACTCGGTGATTCCATAGAGGAAATGACAGCGGAACGGGCAAAAGAACTTTTATCTGAACGTCGAGTACAAGAGTGAATTGGTTCAGTTGCAGCGATTGAGAAAATAAAATATACGAATTCTTCCCAACGTTTATGTCGGCGTGGAGACTACAAACTATTCTGATCGCGTGTCCAAAGAACAAACACCATCTTCGCACCATGATGATCTCGTCGCTGGCCATCAGCGCTTGGCTGGAAGCTTGTGGGTTGAAAAAATCTTCGGCAGCTACCAATATTTTCGCCTCTGGGTCGTTCAAGCAATTGGATCTATGGGAGATTGGCTTGGTTTTCTTGCTATAGCCGCCGCAGCTACTGAATATGGTGGTGGGACACCGGAAACTGCAGTTGGTTTTGTCTTTTCTGTTCGAATTATTCCTGGTCTTTTCCTTGCCCCTCTTGCCGGAGTGCTTGTTGACCGTTGGGACCGTAGACGAGTAATGATCAACTGTGACTTGGCTCGCGTTGTAATTCTTGTTTTTCTTCCCTTCGCTAATTCTGTGTGGCACCTTGTCTTAGCCTCACTCGCTTTAGAGGTATTTACTCTTCTCTGGATCCCTGCAAAAGACTCGGTTGTTCCTAGCATCGTTCCCCAAGAGAGCCTCACCACTGTCAATTCGCTACAAATGGCCGCAACCTACGGAACAATCCCATTAGCTGCCGGCCTATTTATTTTCCTCGGACGGTTCGCAGATAAGATCTCGTCATGGCCAGGATCCGCAGCATTCAATGCCGATCAGATCGGATTGGGATTTCTTGCAGACTCTTTAACGTTCCTCTTCTCGGCAATCATGATTTCATTTATAGCGATTCCAAAACGGACTCAAGCTGAAACATCGGTAAGACGAAAGCCCCGTTTAGATTTAAACTCGACAATCACGGAATTGCGAGAAGGGTGGGAGTTCATCTTCGTCAATCCGGTTGTTCGAGCCGTATGCGCTGCTCTGGGAGCCGGCCTTATCGGCGGGGGGATGCTCATACCTCTTGGACCAATTTTTGCTAAAGATGTCCTTGGCGAAAATCCAGCTGATGGGATGTCAGTACTCCAGACGGCCCTAGGTATTGGCGTCGCTGTAGGAGTGGCTTCACTGGCAATGTCAAAGAGCCGGATAGGGCAGGTACAAATTTTTATTTTTTCAGTATTTGGAGCTGGGATTTGTCTATTCATAGCAGCTTCAATGTCCGGTTTATGGCCCGCAGCAGCGCTAATTGGGCTACTTGGAATGTTCGCAGGAGCGATCTATGTCCTCGGGTTCACACTTTTACAAATTAGTGTCGCGGAAGAGCTCCGTGGGAGAATTTTTTCTGCTGTTTACACTATCGTTCGGTTGTCGTTGATCATCGCAATGGCTGTAGGGCCATTTGTCGCAGCGACCCTTAACGGCCTTTCCGAAGAATTCTTCAATAAGGAGCTAAGTATTTTTGGTTGGGAAATCTTTATTCCTGGAGTTCGAATAACTCTATGGATAGCGGGAATGATAATTGTTAGTGCTGGTTTCCTAGCGTTCAATTCGGTGCGAAACTTGTCAGGGAATGATCTACCCTTAGAACCTGAGGAGGAAAATACCCTGTGACTGGATTGTTTATAGCTTTTGAGGGTGGCGATGCGAGTGGGAAAACAACGCAAGCTCGGCGTACTGCAGAATTACTTGGCGCTGTTTTCACTCGTGAACCTGGAGGTACGGTAGTAGGAGAATCCTTGCGCACATTACTCCTAGGCTCAGAAACTAGTCTTGCTTTTCGAACTGAAGCTCTTCTCATGGCCGCATCAAGAGCCCAGCTTGTCGAAGAGCTCATTAGACCGAGTCTTGAGGCAGCGAAGCATGTCGTATCTGACAGATTCATAGCTTCATCCCTCGTTTATCAAGGGTATGCAAGCGGCCTCCCAGTAGATGATGTTAGGGACTTATCTATTTTTGCTACAGATGGTTTACTCCCAGATCTTACAATTCTGATTGATGTACCTGTCAAACTTTCAATGAGCCGAAGAACGACAGAACCAGATCGCTTCGAGAGTGAAACTATCGAATTTCATGAACGAGTAAGGAGCGGTTATTTGACCTTGGCAAAACATGCTCTGGAACCGTGGGAAGTCGTTGATGGTTCAGGGTCCCCTGAGCAGGTAAGCCAACTAGTAGATGATGCCATCTCTAAACGACTCGGGCTCCTTCTTGGCGACGCAAGGTCATGAACATAGAATCCGAGACATCTGTGTTTGCTGGTGTGTTAGAACAAGCGGACACTATCCAACAGCTTCAAATTTCAGCTCGTAACCCTGTACATGCATACCTTTTTGTCGGGCCAAGAGGGTCAGGGCGTTGGGAAGCAGCCAAAGGGTTCGCTGCATTAATCCTTAGTGCTGGACAGGAACTTAATAACGCAAAGAGGGTATCGAGCTTAGTGCTTCGAGGTGAACACCCTGACTTAATTCGTATTGAACCAACCGGTAATCAGTACCGCGATGAAGAAGTTCAGATACTTATTAATGAAGCATCGCGTACCCCGATAGAAAGTCCAAAGAAAATAGTAGTTGCTGATAGATTTCATACCGCAAACGCAACAGCAGTTGGCCGCCTACTCAAAACTCTGGAAGAACCTCCTTCGTCAACGATCATTATCTTAATTAGCGAGAGCATCCCTGATGAACAGACCACGATTGCATCTCGATGCATGACATTGCATTTTCAACCTCTTTCTTCTGAGAAACTCCATGCTTGGCTAAAAGAGCAGGGTTCAAATGATGATGATGCACAAACAGTTGCGATGGCCTCAGGAGGAGATCTTCATCGTGCAATAGATTTAATGAATGACCCTCAAGTCAACGAACGTTACAACATGTGGCAAACCATACCTCGTCGTCTTTCTGGAGATGGCTATATTGTCGGTGAAATAGCGGAAGAAATCCGCAACCGTATTGACGATGCGCAGATAATGATCAATCAACGCCATGTCCGAGAAATTGAAGAATTAACAGAACGAGAGGAGTCATTTGGAATACGTGGATCAGGGCGGAAAAACCTCGAAACCAAACACAAAAGAGAAATACGCCGATTCAGAATGGATGAACTTCAGTTCGGATTTTCAACATTAACAAAAGTCCTTCATCGGCAACTGTTAGAAGACCCCTCAGAATCATTGATGCGCTCCATCGAACAAATCCGGCGAGCTAACAGTGCCCTTAGAAGAAATCCGAATGAAAGTCTTTTACTGCAAGCGCTTCTTATTTCACTCTCAGGAGATGATGAATGAGCGAAGGTCGTTAAGTCACTTTTGTGTTGCTACGGTAATGAGATCTCGCCCGGGTAGCTCAGTTGGCAGAGCGATTCACTCGTAATGAATAGGTCAGGGGTTCGATTCCCCTCTCGGGCTCAAAGAGAGACTTCCATACAGCGGCTTCAGGATTTGAGTGAAATGGTCATTCTCCGAGGACGTGATTTCTTTCGTCGGTAGACTAGACACATGGCAGATCAAGCCCAATTCGAACTCATGGCCATGCCTTTCATGGACCAACTTTACTCCCACGCCCTTCGGCTTACGCATAATACATCTGATGCCGAAGACTTAGTCCAAGAAACTTACCTCAAAGGGTATAGAGCATTCGAAAGGTTCGAGGAAGGTACGAACCTTAGGGCATGGCTTTTCCGGATCTTAACGAATAGCTACATTAATCATTATCGAAAAAAACAGCGTAGTTTCGAAGAAGAAGACCTTGAAGACCTTGAAGACATGTATCTTTACCGGCGCTTGAGTGACACAGCGACAGGTTCATTCGGAATGAGTGCGGAGGACATGTTGTTTGAGAACTTAACTGCAGAAGAAGTAAAGGATGCTGTTGAAGCTCTCCCTACGAGATACCGAGAAGCCGTGCTTCTTTCTGATGTTCATGGGTTCTCATATAAAGAGATTGCTGAAATTCTTGATATCCCTCAAGGTACAGTAATGTCGCGTTTACATCGGGGGAGAGCAAAACTCCAAAAAGAACTTTTGGAATTCGCCACCCGTAGTAGACTTGTAACGACGGATACGTTATCTACTTTCAGTAATTCTCAGACAGCTCGAGAACCCGAATCGGTCGGAGTAGGTGATCGGACATGATAGATTCCCCTGACAATAATGATGCGCTGGGGCAACCTTCTTCCGAAGCTCCGCTCGGTGGTTCACCTAAAGCTCACCGATGTGAAGACACCCCTTCATTAATCATGCAAGTCCTTGAAGGAGTTCCTAACCCACAGTTGATTCAAGCGGTTAGAGTCCATTTTGGTTCGTGTCTCCAATGTCAGAATGCACTAGATCTTGAAATACGGTTCAAATTAGCTATGGCACAACGGGCAACAGACAAAGCGCCTCCATCGCTTCAACTCCGAATAAGTGAATCGCTTCAGAGAATAGATCTCGGGGACATCACAATCTCGGATCTCTGACGATCAGCCGGTTTAAATTCTTCGGCCAATCGTCGCCTTTATAGTCTTCTTTTATGTGGGAAGACGGCTAAGGGTGTATAAATAGTAACTATGAGAAATAGGATCGCAAAAAGATATTTAGCGTTAATTGGCCTCCTAGCAACCGTTGCTCTTCTGGGTGCGACTGCTTGCAGTTCTTCCGGCAATGAAATCAGATCCTCCAGTTCTTCAGAAAGTAGTGCCGCTGTAGCTTCTGAAGAAGATCCAGAGGAAAGTCCTGAAGAACCTCAGCAGGAAACTTCAGAACAGATACCAGATGAAGAAGCGGAGGAAACATCCGAAGAAGCTGGGCAGGCAAGAGAAACACTGATCAACATATTTATTGACTTCACTCCATTCGAGAATGAAGACTTTGTTGCTTGCCTTGTAGACACGACCCGAGAAAATTTTGGCGGTACATATGCCCGAATGCTGGATGGTCTATTTGCCGATAAGGAAACCCCGAAACTAGACCAAGCTAGCGATGATGCACTTGAATTCTGTAGATCAGAACTGACTCCTGACGAACTACAACTAGTTGAAGAAATTATTGAGGATGACGAAAATGAGAGCGAAGCCGAAGATTCTGAAACAACCGGACAAGCCCCTACACAAGCCCCTACCGAAGTAGCGCCAACTCAAACAGAGGCCCCTCCACCTCCAACGATAGGGAACTGTAACACGACTATCGGAGTGGATTATGAACTTTTCTATGACTTCTCCCAAGCTCCTGATGTTGTCATGGTCGGGTACGGGGAAGTTCTGAATCTATATGATGATCCAGATGTGAGTTCGTCCGTTATTCTCACTATTCCTGCGTTGGAGGAGTCGATAGGTTACGAGGGATGGTCACGTCAAATTGCTTCTAATACATGGCCGCATGCGATTTGGCATTGTATGACCTACAACGGTTTTCACGGTTGGGTCCCAGCCTTTTATGTGAGCATGCTTGCTGACTCGAGCGCAGCATGGAGCGGATATGGACTGGTAGGTCTTGTGCGTTCAGATTTGGAAGAATTTGAAGTCGATGTGCAAAATATATTTGGGGGTGCATGTCCAGAATATAATGGCGTTGGAACTCAGATTATCCTTTCAGACCTGCAAACGCGTTTCAATGGAGGTGATGTGACCTTCGATATTCGAGGTTGGTGTGATGACGCTGCAAGCGGGATCCGGTTGACCCTTACTGCGGAGAAGCAACTAAGTCGACAAGAAAGCTACGAAGTTATCAGTGCAGAGATTCGTCCGCTGTGTATGCGCGGCGTTTCGGGGCAAAACTGTCTGTAGAAAGGCATCATGGAGCCCTTCGATAACGAAGCTATATGGGCAGTAATAGCGATTCGACTCCGCTTACGAATTATGTAATTCCC
>JAKMEQ010000021.1 GCA_022425805.1 Acidimicrobiales bacterium | reverse complement strand
ATTTGGTGGTTCTTGATAATCAAAAGCAAGCCAAACTTGCGGGAGTATTAGCCCAATCTCTCATTTCTGGAGGGCAAGCTTCAATTGTCGTTGGGATAGGTATCAATGTTCACCCAAGTAATCTTGGAGAGGTTCTAACTGACCGCGAAATAATTACACTTTCTAATATTGGAATGGCTCCTGACCGTGTTTTACTTGCGGAGAAGATCCTCACTATTCTCGCTAAATTAGATTTTCGCGATCCAAATTTATGGACAAAATACCGCTCTTTCTCTGCAACACTCGGAGATTTGGTCCGAATCACAACGGAGACAGGCGTGATCTTGGGTGAAGCGATCGATATTACCGGGTCGGGTTCTCTTCTAGTGCTCGACCACAATGGAAAAACCCACGAAATCACTGTTGGAGACTTGGTTTCACTTCGCCCCGTATAGACTTTTTTAGATGCGATTTCCATGTGAGAAAGGGGTTACCTTAACGCAATGGCTGTAGTCCATCGATCACGACCTCGAAGAACTTGGGTGCAACGGTTCTCGATCCTTTTTTTCGTTGTCATTCTTCTATTCTCTGCTTTATCAGCAGCTCTGTTGGCGTATGCCAAGGACACAGTTAGTAGTATTCCTCGAACAGCATTCGGAAATATTTTGACTCAGGATGTGCAGGTTGATCAATCAAATGAAGTAGCTGGGGACAGTAACGACAGTTTGCCGGTTCCAGATGATGGCACGAGAAAAACGTTAAACTTTTTTATAATCGGTACTGACTCTATTGATACTCTTCCTGCTGATCATCGGCTACGGGGTAGCCGGTCATCAGCGCAACTTTTGACAGATACTTTGATTGTTCTCCGTTTCGACACTGGGGGCGGGGCAGCTGAGGGGGCGGTCGTTTCGGTCCCACGAGACTTGTGGGTTCCGATTTCTGGATATGGTGGGGAGCACCAAAAAATCAATAGTCTCCTTGCTTTTACAGGACCACAAACACTTGTTCAAACTGTCAAAGATTATTTTGCAATACCAATCCACCATGTTATCAATGTAGATTTCAATGGTTTTCTTGAGTTGTTTGAACTAGTAGGGGGTCTAGATATTTTCGTAGAGTTCCCGCTTAAAGATAAAAAAGCTCAACTAGACATCCAAGAAACAGGATGCGTCTCCTTGACGCCAGAACAGGGACTTGGACTTGTTCGAAGCCGAACACTTCAAGCATTAATTGATGGGCAATGGAGGCGAATTGATGCTACTAGTGACCTTGGGCGGATGGACCGCCAACAAGACTTTCTTATCCTTGCTTTGCAACAGGCATTTGATTCTGGGTTTCGAGATCCGATTAAGATAAAAGATTTGGTTGTAGAAGTTTTCAAGGGTGGTTTTCTAACGTTGGATGACCAGATGACTCCTGAAAATATGATTGATTTGGCTAGCAGTTTTCGCAATTTTGACCCCAACGAACTTAAAAAATATACGCTACCAACCGTTTTCGATTGGGATGGGCCATATTCGATCCTTCGGCTTGTGGAATCAGAAGCTCAATTTGTTCTTGATGCGTTTCGAGGTGAGCAAACAGAAAAAAGTTTTGGAATCGTTCTTCTAAATGGGACTGGAATCACGGGAGAGGCTAGTCGTATAGCGGAGGAGTTGACAGAAGCTGGATTTCGGGTGGCTGATACTGGGAATGCCTCTTCTTTCGATATTGAGAGAACAAGTATCTTCTTCGACGCTGTGCAAGCAGAGTCTGCTCAGATTCTTGCATCGCATCTGATTTCTGGAGCAGACCTTATTCAGCGAGAAGAAGATTCAGGTTTATCTGTTGAGATGGTATTCGGAAGAGATTATAGCGGTGTATCAAATACGCCGGTTGAACCAGTCCCCGAGCAAGAAAATGCTCTCGAATTATATATTGAATCAGCGGATGAAAAGAATTCTGATAGATATCAATGGGGTGGTGTGAATGGCCCTCAATTGAACGACTCTGTTGTTCTTACGAGCAACTTTATGAGTGCAGAAAAGCCGCTCTAAATTCTTCAACTGAAGCCGAAGATGGAACGCATATTCAAGACGCATTGTTGCGAGCTGGCCAAATACGAAGCTGTTAGGGTCTCAATTGTTGGTAAAAGTGATCATAAACAATCTTTTTTTGCATTTTTTTCAAAGAACCCTACCTACGTGTGCCCGATTTTCGTCTTAGGCCACTACCGTATTGGGACATGGGTAAAGCTTCATCAGCAAAAAAAATTGCACGTGCTGAACGTGCTGGCGCAACGTCTGGGCCAAGCGATCGACGTGCTTTGGGTTATCCATTCCTAGTCGGACTGATCATTGTTTTAGGGCTTGGCCTTGTTGTATTTGCACGAGCCACTCGTGATGCTGAAGTGACGCCAACCCTTCAGGACCATTGGCATGCTGCCTATGGTGTTTGGGATTGCGTGTCGGATTCATTTCTTCCACCATTCCAAAGTGAATATGATCCAGAAGGTATTCATTCTCACCAAGATGGCTTAATCCATATCCACCCATTTACTTCTTCTGTAACAGGGAAACTAGCGCGCATGAGCGTCTTTTTGACTGCTATGGGAGCCGAAATCACAGATGATTCGCTTACTTTACCTGGAGGCCAAACATTGGAATCCGGAGTGGACTGCGGAGGTGAAGAAGCAGTTCTTCAAATTCTTCGGTGGGAAGATGCGTTCGAAGGTGGAGAGCCAACACAGATCATCGTTGAGAACTTAAGCGATGTCCGGTTTTTGAATAATCTAGAGGCGTTTACTATCGCTCGTGCACCTCTAGGAGCTGAAATACCGATCCCAGACCGAGTGGAGACCCTTGAAGGTGTTACCGGAGAATCAAGAGATGGGATAACCAGGCCAAACACTTCTGATATTCCAGGACCTCAGGATTTCGGAGCTGAAGCAGAGTGAGCTTCTCTTGAGGCAATACCGGAAATGACGAAGAGTCCTACCGGTTGTATTGTGGGGTTTAAATGAAGTACCAGACTTTGGTTATCGTTAGTGGTTATTTCAGTCCACTTCATTGCGGCCATCTTGACTATTTAGAGGCTGGCGCTGCCTTGGGTGACCGACTCGTAGTTATCGTGAATAACAATGCACAACAGTTGCGGAAAAAAGGCAAGATTGTTCTCGATGAGAATGACCGATTACGGATCGTTAGTGCGTTAAAGGTAGTCGATGAAGCTTACATAGCAGGTGATAAAGACGAGTCAGTTAAAGAAACTATCTCAACTATTGCTCTAGCAAACCCTGAATACCGTATTATTTTTGGAAATGGTGGCGATCGTAATGAACCTTCGAATATTCCTGAGGTAGAGGTTTGTCGCCAACACAATATAGATCTCCATTTTGGACTTGGTGGTATCTCTAAACGAGATTCAAGTACGAGAATAAATAAAGAACTAGGTATTGAGTAGATAAATAAGGTGATTCCGTGAGGAAATATTGTCTACTAGGTGTTACCTAAATAGGTCATCGACCGGATCACGAAGTAAGTCGTTTTGGACAGTTCCTTCGCCAAGCCAACTTGGATCACCACCTCGAATAATAGCGACTGGGATACCTGCTGATTTACCCATAACAAGCTCCGCAGCGCTAGCTAGTTCATCCACCAACGCTACTTCAGTCACTTGCATTTCTCGTCCAAAGGTGTCAGGTTCACCACGTAAATCTAGGATGGGTACAATTCCTGCTGAACCTATAGCCACATCGGTCAACCCCTTCCGCCATGGCCTACCGAATGTATCGGAAATGATAACCCCTACATCAAGACCGAACTGTCCGTTGAGGCCATCCCGCAGTCTTTTTGCTGAACGGTCACTGTCCTCGGGGAGAAGAGCTGCCTGCCCCCGTTCTACATTGGAAAGATCTATTCCGGCGTTGGCACAAACGAAGCCGTGTTTTGTTTCGCTAATAATAAGGTCACCTCTCCGGCGGAGAATTCGAACGGATTCTTTTTCGACAAGAGGTTTGTGGCTGAGTGGGTCATTGGGGTCAATTTCTACAAGCTGATTTTCAGCTTTGGAGATAATTTTTTGGGTGACGACCAGAATATCGCCTGAGGTAATTTCTTCGCAATTTCCAAGCATTCCGATAAGGTCATCGCCAGGGTTAATTATTGGTAGTCCTTGGATTGGAATTATTTCAAGTCGAGTCATGTCGAAGCTTCTGAGAGGCAGAGAGGGAGCAAAACTGAACACAGGTTGGCTGATTTTATAGGATCTATCATAACTGTATCCGTAGCTGTGCAAGCTATCCCGAGTTTTTCAATAGATGAAATATGGTGTGAATCAATATTATCAATCACGAAGTTTCCCACTATTTCACTATAAATCCGAGCTACGCCAACTGGTGAAATTTCATGTCCGAGTTCATGAAGCAACCGCGCCGCTGGACCTTTTAGAGCTTTTCCGTTAACGATTCCCGACACTGCGACAACATTATCTTTTCTAGCCTTTAAAGTCTCGGTTATCCCTGGAATGGCAAGAATCGGGCCGATGGAGACAATCGGATTAGAGGGTGCGATAATTATCCCAGAAGCATATTGGAGTGCATCAAGTACATCTGGACCTGGCAATGCTGTATCTATTCCTTCGAAACGCACTCCAGTCACTTCGATATTGTGTTGATGGCGGACGAAATAGTCTTGGAATTCTATCTCGCCTAAATCAGGGGTGCTAATAAAAGTGTTAATTGGGTCATCGCTAACCGGAAGGATAGTTACATCAACCTTCCAACTTGCTGCTATCTCAGCAGTGACGGTACTTAGCGGTGCTCCTTGGAGAAGTCGGTGTGTCCGGAATAGGTGCGTGCCAAGGTCCCTGTCTCCCAGTTTGAACCAATCGATACCTCCATACCGGTTAAGCATCTCCATTGCTTTCCAGCCCTCATTCTTTAAACCCCATCCAGTTTCTGTGTTTATTTCTCCAGCGAGGGTATAGGTCACTGTGTCTAGGTCAGGGCAGATTCGTAGACCGTGGAGAGAAGTATCATCAGCAACGTTTACTATCACAACGATGTTTGCTGGATCAGTTACCTTAACTAAGCCTTTGAGCAACTTTGCTGCACCGACACCTCCAGCTAGGACGACTATCTTCTCTTTAAGCCGTGGGTTCACGCTAACCCTTTAAGTTTTCCTTCAAGTAAAGCCATGTCTGCGTCCACCATCATGATGACAAGGTCCTCGAATGTAGTTTGCGGTTTCCAATCCAGTTTCTTGGCAGCTTTTGAATAGTCGCCGACTAAAAGGTCAACTTCAGCAGGGCGAAAAAACTTTTCGTCAACTAGCACATGGTCTTCATATGCAAGTCCTAAATGACCAAAAGCCACATTACAGAATTCTCGGACACTATGTGTCAGCCCCGTACATATGACGTAATCGTCAGGGGTGTCTTGCTGAAGCATCTTCCACATCGCTTCAACGTAATCTCCGGCAAACCCCCAATCTCTTTTCGCATCGAGATTCCCTAGAGTTACTTTCTCCTCCAGTCCCAACTTAATTGCTGCAGCCCCGTGGCTAATCTTCCGAGTTACGAACTCAAGTCCTCTTCGCGGACTTTCATGATTGAATAAAATACCACTGGACGCATGAAGGTCATAGCTTTCTCGGTAGTTCACGGTAATCCAATGCCCATAGACCTTTGCTACTCCATAGGGGCTTCGCGGGTAGAAAGGCGTACTTTCTTGCTGGGGAACTTCAGCCACCTTTCCAAACATTTCACTTGAGCTTGCTTGATAAAAACGTATAGATGGGTCGACGATTCTAATGGCGTCAAGTATGCGTGTGACACTTAATGCTGTAGTTTCTCCTGTCAGGACCGGTTGCCCAAAAGAGGTTTGGACAAAGGATTGTGCTGCAAGGTTATATACCTCATCAGGTTGATGTTGCTTAATAGCGTCAATAAGAGAAATTTGATCGAGGAGGTCTCCATTAACAAATTCGATAGCTCCCTGAATATGGGCTATTCGTTCAAAGTTGACGGTGCTACTTCTCCGAACCATACCAACGACATCGTAGCCTTTCTCTAATAGTGACTCTCCAAGGTAAGAGCCATCTTGGCCAGTAATTCCGGTAATGAGTGCAGTCGGCATTTGTTGATTCTTTCCTATGTATCTGCGTCTATCAAAGATCGAGCAGCTTTAATGATATCTTGGATTGTTTGCGAGAATTCTATGTGCGGTTCCCATCCCGTTTGTAAGCGGATTTTCTCATTGTTACCGCGAAGGATCGGAATGTCAGAAGGCCTCTGCAGGTCAGGGTCTGGTCTTAAGAAAATATCAGACTTTGCTTCTGCAAGGAGTGCATGCACAAGTTCTGCGATCTCTCTGTCGTCGCCGGAGCAGACGTTGTAAGCTTCTCCAGATATCCCATCGCACATGATAGAACGATAGGCACGAACTACATCGCGAACGTCAGTGAAATCTCGCCGTGTATCGAGCCTGCCAACCGGAATGCTTTTCTCGCCGGATCTCTGGGCTCTTAGAATTCTTGTAGCGAAGGCAGAGGCGACAAACATTTCGCTTTGACCGGGTCCAAAATGGTTGAATGATCTTGCTCGCATAACTTGCATATCAGCGCTTGCATGTTGGAGGCTGACCATTTCCGCTGCAGCTTTACTAGTCGCATAAGGAGAAGCTGGTGAAAGTGGACATGACTCTTTTATGGGTAAATCTGATGAATGTACCTTGCCATAAACCTCGGCACTGGAGATCGTCAAGGCTTTTCGTACGCCTGCTTTCCGGCTGGCAATAAGGACGTTTAGTGTCCCTTCAGCGTTCACTCGGAATGTTTTTCCAGGGTTCTGCCACGACGCGCCAACGTCTGCCTGTCCCGCTAGATGGTAGACCACTTCGGGTTTGATTGAGTAGAAAAGTTCATTAAGTGCGGATTCATCAAGGAGGTCCGGTCCTCCTTCACAAATATCTGTGACTATTACCTCATCGCCACATTCCCGTAAGAAATCCGTCAAATGTTTCCCGACGAAACCATGTCCTCCAGTTATAAGAGCTAGCACTGTTCTTCTATTGAATCGCCCACGGGTAGATTGTACTCCTAAAGACAGAAAGATATATGCGAGTGGTATATCGAGTTTTTCTTCGAGAGCTTTCTGGTTATTTTGGAGGAGTTGTCAAAGGGTACATGCCGATCTTCAATTTGGCGATTAACCTTCGCCACTGTGGAGCATTCTGTTTCGAAGAACGATAATTCAGTAGATAACGCCGTCTTGTACCCGCCAGTAGACATTGTTGTGGTGGCTCATGAGTCTGATCAATGGTTTGAAGACACGCTGACTTCATTCGCTATTCAGGATTACCCTAACTTCAATGTAGTAGTACTTACTACCGGTGGAGAAAGCGAGATGAGCGATTTTGTTTCTGGTTATCTCCCAGATGCAGAGACTATACCGGTCGACTCCAAGCACGGATATGGGAAAAACCTGAATACTGTATTAGAACGCGAGGTTACCTCGGCTTTCTTCCTCTTCTGCCATCACGATGTTGCTCTTGCCCCAGATGCACTCCGACTGATGGTTGAAGAATCATTACGGTCGAATGCAGGAGTGGTTGGACCAAAAATAGTGAATTGGGATCGACCAGATGAACTACTTGAGATTGGGTCCACAATCGATAAATTAGGTTATTCTGTCCCAAGAATCGAACTGGGAGAGCTAGATCAGGAGCAGCATGATGCAGTGGCGGATGTTTTTGTTGTTTCTTCAATAGTAGCGCTAGTGCGAACCGATCTTTTTCAAGCTTTAGGTGGGTTCGATGAAGAAATAGGCATGGTTGGAGAAGACTTAGACATGTGCTGGAGAGCACATCTTGCTGGTGCACGCGCCGTTGTTGTCCCGCTAGCGATAGCACGCCACCGTGAAGAGAAAGGAGAATACAGGAGCGGTGGTGAGGAGGAGAAGCATAGGGAACGTCATAGATTGCGAGCAATTTTAAGTAATTACGGCTTTGTGCATTCTTTACGTATTGTTCCTCAAGCCTTCCTTCTGTCCATCATACGAACTCTAGGATCCTTACTGGTAGGCGATTTTGAACGAGTGCGAGTGCTTCTTGGTGCATGGATTTGGAATCTTTCTCGGCCGCGAACTCTCTATCGTCGGCGAAGAAAACTTAGCGCTATTCGTCGTCTTCCTGACTCGGAAATACGTGCCTTGCAGTCTCCAGGGTACGCGCTCTTCTCTACGTTGTTTAAAGACCCTATTAAAGATCAAGAGGTCGAAGGCTCTGGAGCATTAGCTGACCGGTTTAAGAAATATTTAGAATCTATGCGATCTGGTCCTTCAAAGGTTTCAGCTGTGTTCATCAGTATCAGTTTGTTGGTTTTTATTTTTGGTAGTCGTCACTTAATCACTCGGAAAGTTCCCGTCATTGGGGAACTTGTTCCATTCGATCTAGGTATACAGGAAAGTTTTTCGGGATGGTTCTCCAACTGGTGGATGTCTGGAACTGGGCATGAAGCCACAAACCCTACGGCTCTCGGAATAACTGGGGTATTAGGAGTGTTGACTTTCGGGTTCATGGGTCTTCTTCGTCTTTTACTTACTCTCGGCATGATCCCACTTGGCGCTGTAGGGGTTTGGTATTTTCTGAAACCTTTTAATTCTCCATGGATTCGAGCTACCGGAACTGCTATTTACCTAGCCTCGCCAGTACCTTATAGCGGTCTGGCAGTGGGTTCTTGGAGTAGCCTTATTTTGTTTGGTACTCTTCCTTGGTTTTTGTCTTTATTTGCGAAAGCTGGAAAGGTTTCGCCTTTCGGCCCTATAGGTGGACCTACAGGTATCGGCGTTTTATCTTCGAATTGGCTACGCGAAGTATTGGGAATAGGTATCACAGTTGGAGTCATGGTTGCTTTCTTTCCCTTTGCGATGGTGGTCATCTTAGCAATTGCTGTTCTGTTTTTCGTGGGGTCGTTACTAGCCGGTTGGCCATCGGGCACATTTCGGCTGATCAGCATTCTTTTGCTCGGAGTAGTGGTGGCACTCGCTCTTAATCTTCCATGGCTGATTGACGTCGTCGCATTTGACCCTTCGTGGCATTGGTTGGTGGGAACTCGCCCAACATCTGGTCTACCTACTGATATCTCTCCTTTCCTGCGATTGACAGTAGATACATCGAAGAACCAATTTTTTGGTTGGGGGTTTCTAGCTATTGCTCTGGTTCCTTTACTGCTCGCAAAAGGAGAACGCTGGGCTTGGGCCGTCCGTAGTTGGTCCATGTACTTAGGGGGTGTAGCAGTTCTGTGGAGCGAAGGTAACGGGTGGTTAAGCGTACCGATGCCACGGCCGGAGGTCCTTCTTGTTCCAGCTTCACTTGGAGTGGCTATTGCTGCAGCTATGGGTGCGGGGGCACTCCAACGTGATTTACAGACATATCGATTTGGATGGAGGCAACTAATACCAATCAGCGCCATAGCTGCTTTTGTACTTGCAGTGCTTCCCATTTTTGGTACTTCGTTCTCAGGTGATTGGGGTATGCCAAACGATGAGATCAATAAAATTTTAGCTCTTCAAGAAAGTGAAACTTCCCAAAACGGGCGCGTATTATGGATCGGCCATGATGATGTGCTTGCAGCAGCAGGCAACTCTTTCTATGAGGATTTAACCTTCGCAGTTACTTCCGACCTGCAGTCATCTTTTCTTGATCGATGGGATGGCGGTACGAAGTCTGGGGAAGATGTTCTCGAAGAAGCCATCTTGTTGGCTCTTGATGGAGGGACAAACAAGCTTGGGCGATTACTTTCTCCTTTGGGAATTTCCGATATTGTGCTTGTAAGTCGTTCTTCTCCGTTGCCGTCGAAGGGACAAATTGAACCGATCCCTACAAATGTTTTGGCAATTTTTGCCAAGCAACTTGACCTAGTAAAAATTCCAGTCTCTCCCGGCATTGTCCGTTATCAGAACATTGCTTCACTACCGTCGGC
>JAKMEQ010000099.1 GCA_022425805.1 Acidimicrobiales bacterium | reverse complement strand
CTTTAGATCTATTCCTATGCTTTTTTTTGAAAGGTTATTACGAATGAAGGTTGCCCCCATTTGATTACCCGATTTATCGCGAACAGAAGGTAGCGAGCTTCGTCCAAGGTCCCCACGGATTGGGTGTTCGACTTTTACAATATCTGCACCAAGCCGTGCAAGTATTTGAGTAGCGAAAGGCAACGACTGCATCTGTTCAACTGCGAGTATGCGAATACCTTCTAAGGGGCGGCCAATTGACGCTGATTCAGTATGTGTCTCATCGCCCATGCGTATTTACCTCCTCATGTTGGTAATTGATTTTTTGAAGCCCTATTAATTGCACTGGTAATCGCTCGCATCGAAGCGGTCATAATGTCTGTATGGAGAGCACAGCCCCAGAGCTCAACCCCATCAATTGACATTTCGATATAGGCAACTGCAGTTGCATCAGAACCCGATCCTTTTGAATGTTCATGATAATCCAAAATACGAAGGTCTTTCTCTAGTACTACTCTCAATCCCGAGACGAAAGCATCCAAAGACCCAGTTCCTTCTCCCTGAACTATTAATAATTCTTCATCTCTTGAAAGCCGAGCAGTTATCAAAGTCCGGTCCTGCCCAGATGCATTCTGCGCAGATTCATACCCGTGGAGAAGGTATGGGTAGTCAAGATCTAAGTATTCTCCAGCAAATTCATTGTATATTTGCTGAGCGGTAATTTCTTTTCCGGTTACATCTGTAATCTTTTGAATTATTCTCGTGAACTCAATTTGCATGCGTCGAGGTAAATCAAATTGATTCTCTGTCTTCAGAAGGTATGAGACACCGCCCTTTCCGGATTGACTATTAACACGGACAACGTCTTCATAACTTCGACCAACATCAACAGGGTCAATTGGGATATATGGGACTTCAAATATTGGAGAATCTGATTTCTCGAAGGCTTCAAAACCTTTCTTAATAGCATCCTGATGCGATCCTGAGAATGCTGTGTATACCAAATCGCCTACATAGGGATGGCGAGGGTGAACTGGCAGTTGATTACAGTATTCTGTTACACGGCGAAGTTCGTTGATGTCGCTGATGTCTAGCATCGGGTCTACACCCTGACTGAACATGTTCATAGCGATATTGACTAAATCAACGTTCCCAGTTCGCTCTCCATTTCCGAATAATGTTCCTTCGACTCGATCGGCACCTGCCATAATGCCGAATTCTGCAGCTGCTACTCCAGTGCCGCGGTCATTATGTGGGTGAAGACTGAGAATGATTTCATCGCGACGATTTAGGTTTAAGTGCATCCATTCGATCATGTCTGCATACGTATTTGCTGTAGCCATTTCAACCGTTGCTGGAAGGTTAATGATTAGCTTGTTCTCGTGTGTCGGGTCTATGACATCAACTACGGCATCACAGATCTCTTTTGCAAAGACGAGTTCTGTTCCTGTAAATGATTCAGGAGAGTATTCGTAGCGTATACGGGTATTAGGAACAGTAGATTCTAGGCTTTTGCAGTAGGCAGCAGCATCAGTTGCAATTTTTTTAATGCCAGATTTCTCTAATCCAAATACAACTTTACGCTGGAGAGTGGACGTGGAGTTATAGAAATGGATAATTGCCTGCTTGGCGCCAGCAATAGATTCGTATGTGCGGTCAATCAATTCCTTACGGCTTTGAACTAGTACCTGAATTGTCACATCGTCAGGAATAGCATTTCCTTCAATGATCTCTCGAACAAAAGTAAAATCAGCATCTGAGGCTGATGGAAACCCCACTTCAATTTCTTTGAATCCCATTGAAACCAAAGTTTCGAACATGCGCCATTTTCGTTCAGGGTCCATTGGCTCGATGAGCGCTTGGTTACCATCACGTAGGTCAACAGAACACCAAAGTGGGGCTTGTGTGATGACCTTAGAAGGCCAAGACCGGTCAGGAAGGTCAATTTTTTCGAATGCTTTGTATTTCGTGTGGGGCATTAAGCTAGGTTGCTGTGCATCTACTGGTTGTCTATATGTATTCATGTGGTCCTCTCAACTTGTTAACGACTGCGGTAAGTCCCGGCGACCAAAAGGTCAGGTCACCGGGCAAATAAGTCGTAGAGCAAGGAGTAGGTTCTTCACACTTTCAGCGTAGCTAGAAACTTTCAGGATGACAATAGAGTAGCGTTTCGACTTCTAGCGCGTTCTGTACTCTTGACGCTTTCCGGATTCGAAAAGGGCTTGGCCATCTGCCAAAGCTTTCTTTGACATTCCAGTAGAAAGAAGAGACGGGGCATTCGCCAGTGCATTAAGACGGCCCAGGTCATTCGCTGCCCAAATTGCTCTTAGGCTTGCTTGTACAGCGATCGGGGGTTGGCTGGCGATAGATTCTGAAATCCACGCTGCTGTCTCGTGCAAAAGGGCAGAAGGAACAACTTCGCTAACCAGCCCGGTTCGCAGAGCCGATGCAGCGGATAGCCTCTCGTGGTTACCGAGCAGCGTTAGGCGGAGAATTTCGCCCAATGGCATTCTCTGTGTCATTTTAATTGGTTCGTATACTGCGGGCATCCCATAGGTTACGTGAGGGTCAAAAAAAGTCGCATTCTCTGATGCAATGATAATGTCGCACTCAGAAAGAAAATAGAAAGCACCACCACAACAAATTCCATTTACAGCGCATATCACTGGTTTCCAGAGGTCGCATGATTTAGGACCGAGGTCATTACCAGGATCGTCATACATGAAATTATTTGACGTTCCATAGAGGTTTTCGTTCTCATCAAGTGCGGACATGGTTTCTTCTCGGTCTATGCCAACACAGAACGACTTGTCACCGCTTCCAGTGAGAACAATGACCCGAACATCATCTATTTTTCGGAAGGCCTCCCATGTTTCACGCACTTCATTTTGCATTTGAGTATTAAAAGCATTCAAAACATCTGGCCTGTTTAGTGTTACCCATGCAACACCACCTTCGATTCTCACAGTTATTGCCTCAAACGAGGTTGGGTCAAATACCGGTGCCATCTCTCCAGTGTGGCATCTAAAGCATAAAACGACACCCTTGTAGGGTCTGGGTTGCTCTTATTACAGTTGCTTCAGTCCTATCTATTTGCTTATTTAGGAGCCGCCGCAGATCTGTTGTCCCGAATGAGCGAATTTCCCTTCGTCCATTTTATTTCAATAGATCTCTTAGCTATTCGCCAACCACTTTCTGTGAGGACTAAGTCATCAGAGTATTCACCGCCCATTTCATGATGGTCACCTCCAGGCGCATTTTGCAGGTACTGGACTACATGCAAGTAGCAACCTGCTACGGCCGTATCTCCTGTAACTACCGACCAGTGGTTTGCATTTAAATGTTGTACAGACGTTAAGTATTCACAACCTGAATACATGGCACCTTTGATGGCTTCAAGTCCAACATATGTACGCCCATAGATTCCTACTGCATTATTAGTAAAGATGTTATCAAGGCGGTCATAATCACCTGAATCTATAGCGACGGCATAAAGAACTTGTAGCTCTTGGATTTCTTGTTTATGAACGAGCATTTCGATAGATGACGACATGACTATTTCTCCTTAGATTCTGTGCAATATTGTGCATGCGACCCTACAGTACATGAACCTAAGATCCGTGGCGACGCTTCTTGAGGCAATTTATGGAGAATTAACTCATCAATTTCCAAGCTTCCGTCAATAATACGACAAGCTTGCATAAATCATGCCAGTATTGTGACAATGGTATTTGACTTTAAAGGCAAGACAGCAGTTGTAACTGGAGCCAGCCGAGGCATTGGAGAAGCTACATCTCGCCACCTTGATGCAGGAGGAGCAAACGTTGTTCTCGTAGCGAGGAGTAAAGATAAACTTAATGCGATCGCTTCTGAACTGCAGAACGAATCTTTGGTTATTGATTGTGACTTGAGTGAGGACAGAACCATTGACCTAATCAAGTCGAAGACGATTGAGAAGTTCTCAAAGATTGACATTCTCGTCAACAACGCAGCTGTCGAAAGAAACGAACCAGCTCACCGAGCAACTGCTGCTGCCATTGATGAAACGCTTCTCGTGAACCTGAGGCAAGCATTTATGTTGTGTTCTGTCTTCTCCAAGGATCTCTTCGCTACCAAAGGCAACGTAGTGAACGTGACCTCAACAGCAGCGGCTGGAGCTGGAGGAACTCAAGGAGCCTACGCTGCATCAAAGGGGGGACTTAACACTCTCACGAAGAACCTGAGCAACGAATGGGCAAATAAGGAAGTTCGAGCAAATGCTGTTGCGCCAGGCTTAGTACTTACTGAGATGTGGGAACCCACCTTTGAGCTATTAGGTGAAGAGAACGTGATGGAGAATTTTGTCAAACGTGTGCCTCTAGGTAAATGGGGAACACCTGAAGAGATCGCCAACGTTATCTGTTTTCTCGCATCTGATCTTGCTTCCTATGTAACAGGACAAGTAGTGAGGGTTGATGGGGGGATGCTTAATCTATGATTTATGCAACTTCGAAATTTATAAGTTAGCAAAGTCTCTGGGAAAGGTGTAGCTATATGGGTAATGAAAAAACTGTGGAAAATCTTAACAAATTAATCGATAGAGATCAGGAAGCTATTGCCTGCCCGTACCCAATTTTTTCAGCCTTACGAACTGAAAGCCCTATTCACCATAGTGAAAAGCTTGGTGCTTGGGTGTGTACGGGATATGAGGATGTGATGGAAGTTCTCCATGACACTGACAGGTTTTCGTCTTTAATGCCTACCGGGCCTAGAGACGGACGCCTCGGGTTTGCTAAGGCTATGGAAGAATTAGCGGTTGACCCATCGATGCAAGTGTACTTTCAAAGCTTTGTAGAGAATGCATCAAACGCGGCGGTACTTTTGAATGCCGACCCCCCCGAACATCGCCGACAACGTAAAGCGGTCAATAGGGCCTTTCGGCCGAACCGATTAAAGGGCATGGAGCCGACTATCGAAAAAGTGACAACTGATTTATTAGATAATTGCGTAGATAAGGGAGAGATGGAGTTTGTAAGTGAGTTTGCCGTAGGTTTGCCAATGAGAATAATTGCTGACGCGTTAGGCGTGAAAACAGACGACCTTGCAACCTTTAAAAAATGGTCTGATGACCTAGTGATGCCAGTGGGCAACCCAGATCCAAACGTTGATCAAGTCCGCGACTATCTGATTTCGAGCTCTGAGTTCAATGATTTTTTTGGCCAGATTCTTGAAGAACGTAGAGAAAAATCACAAGAAGATATCATCTCTGATATTGCAAATGCAGAGGTAAATAATGAAATGCTAAATGAGGCAGAGATGCTCTCTATGCTCCAGCAATTCCTTGTTGCAGGTAACGAAACTACAACAAAGCTTTTAACGAACTTGATGCACCGATTAGCAGTTGAAGATGACTTGGAAGATACGTTAAGAAATGAACCCGACCTTATTGAAAACTTTATTGAGGAAGGGCTTCGATTTGAAGCACCGGTTGGAGGTCTCTTCAGGATGGCAAAATCAGACTCTATGGTTAATGGCACAGAAATAAAAGCTGGTGAACATATCTG
>JAKMEQ010000014.1 GCA_022425805.1 Acidimicrobiales bacterium | reverse complement strand
TCACATAGGTTGTAAGTCGAACAGCATCTGCTTGGTCATAAATTACAAAAGAAGACGGGTAACCAAGGAGAGAAGCTTCCCTTCGGAGAATCTTTACACAAGCTGAATGAAACGTCGATACCCACATTTGCTCCGCTACCGGGCCTACAAGATTACCAACACGATCTTTCATCTCACCAGCGGCTTTATTGGTAAACGTGATAGCAAGAATTTCGAAAGGCGAAATTTTATGTGATGTGATTAAGTGTGCAATACGGTGAGTGAGAACACGTGTTTTTCCTGATCCTGCTCCAGCAACAACAAGAAGAGGTCCAGTGTTGTGGGTTACTGCATCAAGCTGGGATGGGTTCAATCCTTCTAAAAGTGTCTCTGATGCCATCACCGACACCATACATGGCTATGATGCCCACTACTGTATTAGTCAAAGCACTTAGTTGACTTTATGGAAATTTGTAGGTGAGACACGGTGGAGATTTTGATGGTGCGAAGAAAAGATAAAGAGCTAGATGTCGCTCTTGAGCTATTCAACAATGAGCTAGGAAAGATACAAAACGCGAAAAAAGCACAAGCTGCTATCCAGGAAGCGGAACGTAATAAAGAGGCCGCAATTAAAGCACTGAAGGATGCTGAGGGTAACCCGAACTTATCTTCGGAAGAGAAAGCAGCTGCGAAAGAGATCTGGGTTGAAACTGATAAAAAATTAAAGCAGATTCTTACTGGTGAAAATATCGAAGCGGTGGAAGAAGGAGATCAGGCAGAGATTATCGATGAACCTGACGTGCTTGGCTGCGGGGTGGCCGTAGAAGAGATGCAAGAAACAGTGGACACGGAAAAAGCTGAAAAAAGCGACCTCAGTGTTGTTGAGGAGACGGATAGTGATACATCTCTATCTAATAAGGAAGTTGAAGTCCACTAAAGTCAAAGTCGAGCAACAAAATGATTGATAATCAGGTCATGTGCTTGTTTCGTAGGAAAGCCTTGATTATCTCGAAATTCTGTTGTTAATACAGAATGGGCATCTTTCGAAAATCCAGCATCATTAGGTTGCGAACTATCAATTTCAACACCAAGAAACCCATCACCAAGTTCTTGACGTAAGCTCTCAAAACGTTCAGTCGGAACTGCTCGATCATTTGTGAACCTCAAACCAATTATGCAAAGTTGTTCATCTTCAATTCTGGCCTTTACAGAGTTTAGTTCTTCTTTACTGACTCCTAAATCCTTCTTTCGTCGAAGACCTATAGGAAAGGGAAGACTAGGTTGGCTCATGACTGGTACCTGTACCAGAGGATCAACAGCTAAAGAGAGAGCAAAGCTTCCGGTTAAACACATTCCAATAACTCCGACGCCCTTCCCTGAGCACCGTTGGCTTGCTTCGTTCACTAATAATCGTAGCCATTGCGTTACTGGTGAACTTTTTCCTGTTGCAAAGATGTGGAATTCTTGAGAAATACATGCTCTCGCTATCGATCGTAATGCATACCCTTGAGCATAGGAACGCCCTGGCGTACCAAATAGGTCGGGGAGGGCCACCGTGAATCCGGCCCGCACTATACGCCTACCAAAATCTGCTACTTCCGGTGTTATGCCAGGTATCTCCGTCAGGAGGATGACTGCTGGACCTGACCCTTTCCAAAACACGTCCTTTGACTTTCCACGGAAAGTCATCCGCTCACAGGTGAAGTCTTCCAAACTGTCAGTAAGCACATCTCTCCTTTAGTTTTCTTGTAAGCGTATTAATTGAGAGAGCGTAACCCCGAGGGGTCGAATCGCTTTCAGACACAGTGAAATGTACCATCATTGACTAATAAGAGTGAATTGACTATTTCTGAAAGGCCTGAGACTTTTGAAGTTTTCTATTATTTTTGAATTTCAATGTGCTGATACTTCCGATGAGGGAGAACGAGAAGTACTTCTGAACTGTGTCGATCAGGCTGTCTTTGCTGAAGAGATGGGTTTTGATCGGATCTGGGCGGTAGAGCATCATGGTCTAAAACATTACGCCCATATGAGCGCACCAGAGATTTTCTTAACTTGGGTTGCCGCAAAGACTTCACGGGTTCGTATTGGCCATGGTGTTGTATGCATGCCATTTGGATACAACCATCCTTTACGTGTAGCTGAAAGAGTAGGGATGTTAGATAGTCTCTCAAATGGTCGTCTGGACGTGGGAGCAGGGCGCGGAGCTACTGATATAGAAATGTCAGGATTTAATATTGACCGCGATGAGACCTACGCACAGGTCAAGGAATCTTTAGAAATTTTGAGTCAATGCTGGAAAGAAGACATTTTCGAATGGAATGGAACTTTACAGATCTCTCCACGTTCAGTGATCCCACGACCAGTCCAGCTTCCCCACCCCCCACTTTTTATGGCATGTACAAAAGATGAAACAGTGAGGCTAGCTGCTCAATATGGGGTGGGGGCACTTGTTCTCGGTTTTTCAGGTCCTAAACAAGTGAAACTATTGCGAGGAATTTATGATGAGGCGATTGCGGGAAGAGATGATGCCAATTGCATTTCATCTGCTCCAAATGATTATCTTGCTGCTTTATGCCCAACAATTGTGATGGACGACGCAGAGGAAGCTTTTCAGATTGGAGCACGGGGTCAAAAGTTTTTCGCAGAATCAATCCAGCACTGGCACATTGGGACGCCTATTCCAGAGCCCGTGCCCCATAGTGTAGATATTCGGGTAGCAGTGCAAGAATCAAAAGATCGTGTTGAGGCATTTATGGTTAAGGGAGGCCATCCCGTACCTGCGATCGTTGCTACTACAGGTCCTTTCAATATTAATCATGCATACGGCGACAGAGACGACGCTATTCGTTACGTTTCTGCGTTACGTGACGCCGGATCAGATGAGATTATGTGCATCATGCAAATGGGCGGAGTGCCCCATGAAGCAGCAATGGAAACAATCCGTCAATATGGTAAATACGTTATTCCTTATTTCACTTAGACAGTCAGTATTCAAAGAATATTGAGAAACTGCAAAATGTCTAGATGGCTGTTAGATACGTAATCTCCATCTTCCACCTCTTCATCGTCTTCTCTTGCACCTGTATAACGTATCGCTACCATTCCGAAGGATCGTGCGCCGGCTACATCGGTCCGTTTCAGATCTCCGATATGGGCAGTGCGAGAAGGATCTTTCGCCCCTAATCCCTTTAACGTTTTTTCAAAAATACGATGATCTGGTTTGTAAACCTTTATCTCATCCGAGAAGCCAAAAAAATCTATAAGGTCAAAAATTCCAAGGTCTACCAACCATTGTTTTAATACGGGACTTGGGATAGTACCAACATCGCAAACAACTCCGACAGGAGTTCCGCTTTCATGAAGATATTTAAAGGTCTCTTCGACTTCTGGGAGAAGAGTGCGTGCAGTTGATTTGGATGCTTCAAGATAGGCATCTCGCAGAAGCGGATGGAGAGAAACCGAAATCTTGATAGGTAACGCTTTGATAACGACAGCGACAACTTCGTCAAGTCCAGTTTGGGTATTACTTCTCCACTGACGATCAAAGAACTGCCACCCAAGAGAAAAGGCCGTATCGAGTTGACTTTGATTGACCTCATATCCGGCATCTAGAAGTAGTTCTGTCCATAGGGATTTTCTACGATTAAGCGAATCAGTTGTTTCTTTAATGAGGGTATTCCAATAGTCGTATGTGATTGCTTGAAAAGGTGTTTGGTTTCGCATCAGGCCTTACTTAAAGTTCATATTATTACTTCATGTCATTCTGACTGACCCAGTTCCTGAATCAGCTATGGTACCAATCACCGAAACTTGATGCCCCTTCTCGGCAATAGCGCTAAGGGCTTTAGACTCATCACTTGGTTCTATGATAAGAATCATACCTATCCCCATGTTGAAGACTTTTTCCATTTCTACTTGGGATACATTACCGATAGCTTGCAACTCTCGGAAAATCCGGGGGACAACCCATGATGAACGATCCACGATTGCGTCAAGATGTGATGGCAGAACACGGTTTAGATTTCCGGGTATACCTCCGCCCGTAATATGTGCAATTGCGCTGACCGGTACCTCTCCCATCGTGTGTAAGATCGCCGGTGTATAAATGACTGATGGTAGGAGTAATTCATCAGCAAGGGTGGTTCCCGAACCTTCCCATGCGGGATCATCCAAAGACTTTTGCGCAATATCAAATAGCAGTCGTCGTGCTAATGAGTATCCGTTGCTTCGTAATCCGGGAGAATGGATCCCTATAAGCACATCTCCAGCTTTTGTTTTCTCTCCCGTAATCATTCTGTTTGCATCAACCATACCCACACTGAAACCAACAAGATCAAAGGCGTCTTTCGCCATTGTCCCGGGGTGCTCTGCCATTTCTCCTCCGATGAGGGAACAGCCAGCTTCAACACACCCAGCGCTTATACCAGTGACTAATCCTTCTACTTGGCTAGGGTCGAGGCTTCCTACTGATATGTAATCGAGAAAAAAAAGAGGTTCGGCACCAATACATACAAGATCATCAACACACATCGCTACAAGGTCGATACCGATTGTGTCATATTTTTTTGCCATGGTTGCAATGAGAGCTTTCGTTCCAACACCATCTGTGGATGAAACAAGTATCGGTTTTCCATGTTGAAAGTCGGAGATGTCGAACAGTCCGCCGAATCCTCCAATGTCTCCTACCACTTCTCTTCTATAGGTGGTCTGGACGATATTTTTTATGCGTTTAACTGCTTCTTCACCTGCTGAGATATCTACTCCTGCTGCTTTGTATGTTTCACCAACACTAGGAGAGTTCACGGATATCTCGATTCGTTGTATTGTCTGGGAAGAGTATTTGCTCTTTCCCCGCATGTAAGGGCGTTTCAATTTCGCTTTGGCTGCTTTTTATTTCAAGAATTTCTTTGGATAGATTCTCCGGTATCTGAACTGGGTATACGCCAGTCAAACATGCAGCACAGAAACCAGCATTAGTTGCTCCAGTTGCTTCCATTAGGCGATCCAGAGTTAAATACGAAAGCGAATCGACATCAAGATATTCTTCAATCTCTTGAACTGTGAGATTAGATGCTAGGAGCTCTGACTTAGACCCCGTATCCATCCCGTAGAAGCAGGGCCACCGGTATGGGGGAGACGAGATACGCATATGTATTTCTTCTGCTCCTGCCTCTCGTAACATCCGAACCATTGCTCGGGTAGTTGTTCCGCGCACGATTGAATCATCGACAACCACCAAACGATTCCCTTCGATCGTGTCACGGAGAGGGTTTAATTTCATACGGACACCGAGAGAACGAAGTTCCTGATTAGGAGCTATAAAAGTTCGTCCGATGTACCTGTTTTTAACGAGACCCTGCGCATAAGGGATCCCGCTTTTTCTGGCATATCCTTCTGCTGCAGGAATCCCTGATTCTGGTACTCCCATAACCAAATCTGCTTCTGCTGGGGCTTGGCTTGCAAGCTGCTCACCCATTCTGACTCGGGCATGGTGTACATTCTGCGCGTACAGTTGACTATCTGGCCTAGCGAAATAAACGAACTCGAAAATACAAAGTTTGGGGTCGACGCGTTCAGGTGAGAATGGATAGATGGATCTAACTCCAGTAGCGCTGATGACTACCATCTCTCCTGGTTCTATTTCGCGGACAAAGTGAGCACCGACAATATCAAGTGCTGGGGTTTCTGAAGCGATTACCCAACCTTCGTCGAGTTTCCCAAGACATAACGGGCGGAAACCATTAGGGTCTCGGATGCCAATAATATTTGCTTCATCCATTAGAACAAAAGAAAAAGCTCCTTCGAGGCTGGGAAGCACCTCGGAGAGAGCTCGTTCGAGTTCACGTCCATCCGAGGAGGAGTGGTCTGCTTTTAGTTCTATTTCCTTCGCAACCAATTCAGCGACAAGGTCACTGTCGCTTGTAATTGTGCCAGGTAACATTCCAGCTTCCTTAGCTAGAGTTTCAGTGTTGGTTAAGTTGCCATTATGGCCTAAAGCAAATTCACGTTTTGCCACTCCCCTATACACAGGTTGTGCATTCCGCCATGAGGAGGATCCTGTAGTGCTATATCGTGTTTGTCCTATCCCTAAATGACCATCAAGACCTGCAAGTATGCGATCATTGAAAACATTTGAGACGAGGCCCATGTCTTTCACAACTGTAATCATTTCACCATCGCTAGTAGCTATTCCTGCTGATTCTTGACCTCGATGTTGAAGAGCATACAAACAGAGATAACTAAGGTGAGCCACGGCTTTCCCAGGGGCATAGATGCCAACTACTCCGCAGGCCTCACGTGGTGTGTCATCATCAAGTTGAGTTTGTTCCGCCGCCACTCTTGGATTCTGCCAGACTATTACCTCCGTTGCAGACTATTGGGTCAAGATAAGGAAATCTTTTTATCGAGACCGCAAATAGTTTTCTTGGGAGGGTTTGAAAATCTATATAACTCACTGTTGGATAAGAACATATGCTTGCTTCGAATCTAGCCAGAATAGGTTTGTATGTTATACAGTCGTCTTTACGATAGAACTCGAGGGGATTGCTGCATGACTGACCTGCAACACATTGATTTAGATAACTACGATCCGTTAGATTTTGAAGTACAACAATGTCCGTTCGCCCATTATGAGGCGCTTCGTGAACATGGCCCGATTTTTCTGCATGAACAGTCAGGAATGTACTTCGCTTCACGGTTAGATATAGTCAACGAAATTTTACGAGATACGCAGACATTCTCATCTCATGGGGCGACTACAACTACTAAACCGGATCCTAAGACTCTTGAAGAAATGGGTGAAATTCTTAGCGAGGGGTGGGCGCGTAGAGAGACGTTGCTGACAATCGATCCCCCGCTGCATACTGCGTATAGGAAGCTTATCTCTTGGACATTCTCAGCTAGAAGAATTATTGCCTTAGAAGATGAGATACGGCAGATAGCGGTTGACTTAATTGAAGCATTCCCAGATAAAGGAACGATTGATTTTCATGTTGCTTTTGCTACAGCTTTTCCCGTCCGTGTTATTCACCACGCACTCAATATGGCTCCGGAAACAGAAGAGAAGATCAAAGGCTGGTCGGACGATGCGACAGCCGCGATCGGGAATAAATTAACACATGAACAGTGGATTAAGTCAGTAAAAGGCCAGCTAGAAAACCAGAAGTATTGGTACTCCGAATATGAGAAACGGTTAGTGGACCCTCAGGATGATGTGATATCAGATCTAACTCATGCAGACTTTCCTGACCCTGATTTACCTGAAGGAGAAACTCGGAAACTCGAGTTTTCAGAGGTCTATGGTCTGCTCCAACAACTTATGGTCGCAGGGAACGAAACTACGACAAAATTTCTAGATGAGACAATGCGTACCCTCATTGAACAACCTCAGTGGTGGGATGCATTAAAGAATGATCCTGACAATATGGCCTATGGCATAGTTGAAGAAGGACTTCGGATGTCATCTCCGAATCAGGGCTTATTTCGCGTAGTGACAAAAGATACTGAGATCCATGGTGTCTCTCTACCAAAAGGGTCTCGAATCTGGGTAATGTTTGCCGCAGCGAATCGCGACGGTCAAACGTTTGAAGACTCAGAATCGTTTGATCCGACCCGAGAGAACCTTAAAGACCATGTGGCCTTTGGGAAAGGGCATCATTTCTGTATTGGGGCCCCATTATCGCGGCTAGAGGGGAAAGTAGCCTTTCAGGAGTTAGTGAAGCGCATCAAATTACCCTCCTTCTCCGAAAACAATACGTTTGAGTACGAGTCTAGTTTCGTACTTAGGGGGCTAGCCGCATTAGAAATTGACGTTGAAAAACGTTCTCCGAAATCAAAGGTCTAAAGAATGACAAGTACCCAAGATATAGATCTAAAAAACTATGATCCGATGGACCGAGAAGTCCAACAGTGTCCGTTTGATCATTACGCTGCTCTGCGGGAACAAGGACCACTTTTTTTTCATGAGCAAACAAAGACCTTTATTGCATCGCGGATAGACATTGTGAATCAAATCGTGAGAGATATAGAGACCTTCTCATCACAACGGTCTAATGCCAAAGTCCTAACGGACGATGTCGCAACACAAAATGAAATTGATGCAATCTTGGCAAGGGGCTGGCCCCGGACTGAAACAATGCTCACTATCGACCCTCCTTATCAAACGCGTTATAGAAAACTTGTTTCACGCACTTTTTCTGCCCGAAAAATTAATGGATATGAAGACAAGGTTCGTGAGATTGCTATCAACCTGATTGATAAATTTCCTAAGAGCGGTCCAATCAATTTTGATGAAGCTTTTGCTACCCCTCTTCCGGTGAAAGTTATCCACTATGCATTAAATATGTCGCCAGAAGTTGAAAGCAAAGTGAAATGGTGGTCTGACACAAATAATTATGATCTGGGAGCTAACCCATCACGAGAAATGCGGATAGAAAAAGCTGAAGCTATCGTTGACTGTCAAAATTACTGGTTCGCCGAATATGAAGACCGTCTTATTAACCCTCAAGAAGACATACTCTCAGACTTAACGCACGCCGATTTTAATGACCCCGACCTTCCAGAAGGGGAAACCAGAAAGCTGAAGTTTCCTGAGATTTACGGGATCATACGACAACTTATGGTTGCAGGAAATGAAACAACTACAAAGTTTTTAAATGAAACGATGCGACTTCTCATAGAGAATCCCAAATGGTGGGAAACTCTTGAAAACAACCCTGATGAAATAGTGCATGGAATCGTTGAAGAAGGACTAAGGGCCTCATCTCCCACCCAAGGCCTTTTTAGAACCGTCACACGGGATACAGAACTTGAAGGAATTCTGATTCCCAAAGGGTCACGTATTTGGGTTGTCTTTGCAGCCGCCAATCGGGATGACCAAGAATTCTCATGCCCAGAAGAATTTTTGCCAAACCGTGAGAATTTGAACAAACATTTAGCATTCGGCAAAGGACATCATTTCTGTATCGGAGCTCCTCTTTCACGTCTTGAAGGAAAAGTAGCATTTGAAGAACTCGGAAAACGAATCAAACTTCCGAGCTTTAACACTAAAACCACTTTTGAGTACGAACCAAGCTACGTACTTCGTGGATTGGCTTCTTTGCATCTGGATATAGAGAAAAAATAGGGACCCTGCGTCCCATGCAGCCTTGGAAAATCCTGATCGGCATTTTTTTCTTATCGTTCTTTGTACCTATTTTACTCAGAGCAATTTTTTAGAGCCCATCATGAAAATAAGCCTAAGAGAACTACCCCTGAGCTGTTCCACCATCCAAGGCATCAACTAGTCGACTATTCCACTTTTTTTGTAGATCTGGTACAGAAACTGAAAGAAGATTTTTGACTGTGAACGTGTCTCCATGAGCAAGCCCTATCCGAGCATGCGGGACGTCGTATTGGGTGACAAGCTCTTCTACTTCTGGAATTACTTCAGAATTGACTGCTACTAGAACCCGCGATGGTGATTCAGAGAAAAATGAAATATGGTCAGGGATTCGTGCTAGCGTGCAACCGATTCCTGAATGGATAGCCATTTCAGCAGCACATACTCCAAGACCACCACTCGAAACATCATGAAGTCCAGTAACGAGACTCTTCGCGACAAGATCTCTGGTTAATTCACATACTCTCTGGTGTAGATCAAAATCCATCATTTCAAGAGACCCTCGGCGATGACCCTTTTGAAAAGCCCACGCACTTCCACATAGACCATTAGCTTCAGGACCAAGAAGAATAATACGGTCACCTTCATTCCAAGAAAGGCCAGGAGGTACTGCAGTCAGCTCATCAATCAGACCGATAACCCCAACAACTGGTGTTGGGTCAATATTTGTGCCTTGGCTTTCGTTGTATAAAGAGACATTCCCACCGATCACAGGAAGTTGGAAAGCATGGCAGGCTTCGGCCATGCCATCAACCGCTTCGCTCAGTTGCCACATTACAACAGGATTCTCCGGATTCCCGAAATTTAAGCAGTTGACCAATGCCTGAGGGGTAGCTCCGACGCAAGCTAGGTTCAATACTGACTCTGCAACCGTCATCGCTGCACCAACCCGTGGGTTGACGGCACACCAACGGTGGTTTCCATCAGTCGTAAGGGCTAGGCCTCTGCCTGTGTCTATACCAGTTGTAGGATGTTTCAATCGCAAGACAGCAGCGTCACCGCCAGGGCCAATAACAGTATTGAGAAAAAGTTGCGAATCATATTGGGAAGTCACCCATGAAGGACTGATCAATAAATCGAATAAATCGTCTTCAATTTTTTCGGGCTTAGGAAGTTTCGTTGCTTGATCAGCGGTCGCTTCATCCATATCATCAGGTTTAGAGATAGGTCTTTGATAAAGCGGAGCGTCCTCATGGAGAGAAGAAGCTGGCACCTCTCCCAAAACCTCACCTCCGAAATCTTCAATGATTCGGAGTGCACCAGAAGATGTTACTTTACCAACAACCGATGATTTGATTTCCCACTTTCTGCAAATTGAAAAGACTTGTTCTAGGTTTTCTGGGGTCACTATTGCAAGCATGCGTTCTTGGGATTCACTTGTCATTATTTCGAAAGGTTGCATCCCCGATTCTCTCTGAGGAACTGCAGAAATATTGAAATCCATACCAACACCCCCTCTGGAAGCTGTCTCAGATGCAGCACATGCTAATCCTGCTCCTCCAAGGTCTTGTATCCCGATCACCAAACCTTCATCTAATAACTCTAGGCATCCTTCTATAAGGCGTTTTTCTTCGAAAGGGTCTCCTACCTGAACGCTTGGTCTTTTCTCTGCGTCTTCTTCCTCATCACCAAAACCAGCTGAGGCGAGAACACTAACTCCACCAATTCCGTCTCTTCCGGTAGTAGACCCAAGTAAGACAGCGAGGTTACCTACACCGGAGGCCTGACCGAGCACTAGTCGTTCCTTTGGCATTATCCCAACGCATAGGACATTCACCAACGGGTTACCGATATAGGTCTGGTCAAAAACTATTTCTCCACCTACGTTTGGAACACCTACCGAATTTCCGTATCCAGAAATCCCACTAACGACACCCTCAGCAATCCATCTACTTCGAGCATCATCAAGGGGCCCGAACCGTAACGGATCCATGATCGCTATTGGTCGGGCTCCCATTGTAAAAATATCTCGAATTATCCCTCCTACGCCTGTAGCTGCTCCTTGGTACGGTTCGATATAACTAGGGTGATTGTGGCTTTCGATACGAAGGGCAATAGCGATCCCATCACCTACATCAATCACCCCTGCATTCTCACCTGGACCAACTAGAACATGGTCTGCTTCAGTAGGAAAACGTTTTAAATGAATACGAGAAGACTTGTACGAACAATGCTCACTCCACATCACGGAATACATGGCAAGTTCGAGATGGTTCGGTTCTCTTCCAAGTATCTCGATAATTTTTGCTAATTCTTCATCAGTTAAACCTAAGGAACGGTGCACCAGTTCAGTCATTTTCTGAGTCCAACTATATTTAGAACAACATTAGACTTTTGCATGTGCGCCTTCCATGAAACTTTTCAGAAGGACACGCCCATCAGTGCTTCCCAATAATGTATGACACGCCCGTTCTGGATGTGGCATTAAGCCAACTACATTTCTGTTGTCATTACAGATCCCCGCTATGTCAGCTACCGACCCATTAGGATTCTCGCTATATTTTAAAATTATCCGATGTCCTATCTGGAGCTCATGAAGAGTTTCGTCTGAGCACGTGTAATTTCCTTCGAAATGGTTAATGGGGATACGAAGTGTCTGTCCTTCGAGCGCCTGACTAGTGAGAACCGAGTTTGTATTCTCCACACGAAGTTCCACTTCTTGACATAAGAATTTTAGTCCTGCATTTTTCTGTAACGCACCGGGTAAGAGCCCGGCTTCGGTAAGGACTTGGAAACCATTGCAAATCCCTAAAACCGGGCCTCCATTCTCAGCAAAATTAGTGATAGCTTCCATCGCTGGAGAGAAACGGGCTATTGCACCTGGCCGCAGATAATCACCATGAGCGAAGCCTCCAGGGATAATGACAGCATCGACATTACCCATATCTCGGTCTGCGTGCCATAACAATCTAGGTGATGCTCCTAGATCAGTTAAAGCTTCTATAGTATCTTTCTCGCAATTGGAGCCTGGGAAAACAATTACGCCGATGTTTGGGCTCACTCGACTACCTGTATTTTGATTATTGCTTCTTCAATGACTGGATTTGTAAGAAACCGATCACATAATTCTTGGACTACAGATGAAGCATTTACCTCATTTTCTGCTTCTATCTGAAAGCGAATACATTTTCCAACGCGGACATTTACGACTCCTTCAAACCCCAAATTAGCTGTTGCTTTTTCAATCGTTGAGCCTTGCGGGTCAGCTATCCCTTCCCGAAGGTTCACCTCTATGAATGCGTCATAAACCATTTATTCATGCTGTCACAGTTACCTAGGGAATAGGCGTATATACCTTCAGATTTGGAATCTAAGCATCAAGAAATTGTCGAACTCGCTGTTGGAGGTGCCGCACACGAATCTCTTGATAGTTTCCGAGAGTCTGGCCACGTTTGAAACTTGCCTTAAACCCTCGGGTCTGAGCTGCCAAATTTGCCGTATCCTGATCGTAAACTCGCCCTATTGCTCCCACCGCTTCGACAGACGAGTAGCTTTCATCGATATCTAGTTCAACTACATCTGGCGGAGGTGGCGCTTCTCCCTCTAAGGGCCGAGGGCGCATAAATAGTAAATCGAAGTAGCTATATTCCGGATTTTCAGGGTCTGGGCGGAATCTATATACCATCGGGAGTGATAATCCTGGGAAGAAAAAAGCATTCGGAAAAAGAAAATACTCTATCGAATCAAGAGTTATTGATTGGCTCAGAGATGAGAAATCGTGACCGTACTGTTCACCTAATTGCTTTTGCACGAAGCTAGCGTAATAATCTCGAGCTCGGACACCCTCAGGTAAATCAACTTTTCCCGCTCCGAATAATCGAGAACCTAGGTAGGCCAATATTTCATTTTCTGTCCGCTTAACTGGGCGTAATGGACTATCTAAGCCACGAGAATGAATAAAACGTGAAACATTGTCTCCGAAAACGTCATACTGGGTATTAACTTCATCTCCAAGTTGACCCGTAGAATGTGTTTCGCGGACGTGGTACGCCTCAATAAATGCTTCTGCCGCTGCTTTCCAATTACAGGGAAGGTGTTTACGGACATGGGTTTCTATATATCTTTGACCCAATCCCCAATCCTTCCAATGCTCTGGAAGAATGCCTAGATACTCTGATAAAGGTGCAGCTTCTTGGTCGAAGTTGACAAAGACGAATCCTTCCCAGACATCAACTTGTAATTCAGGAAGTTTATGTGAATCTTCTGTTACATGAGGGAAATCCCATGCCTGTGGAAGGTCGACAAGTTGCCCTTCGAGCGAGTACGTCCAACCATGGAAAGGGCAGCGGAGATCTTTACTAAATCCGCATGTACCAGGTTGTTTAAGTTGTGTCCCCCGATGCATACAGGCGTTGTAGAAAGCCTTTATCTCACCCTTATTGGTTCTGACAATCAGGGCTGACAAATCACCGATGTCGTATACGAAGTAGTCACCAGATTCAGGTATGTGATCAACATGACAAGCCCATTGCCACACTTTGGGCCACAGTCGATCATATTCAGCTTGGGCAAAATCCGGCGAGAAGTAGCCGTCGAATGGGATATCTTCATCACCAAGAAACTCATAGGACTCTTCGAGTAATGGTTCAGGGGGCGAGGTAGGGTCTATGAGCAATTCGTCGCGCAAAGAAGGCCCTTGTTCTCTTGCTTCTCCAGGTTTCATAACTTCCTTCGCTCCCCCATGAGTTTAATGATATGTGGTTTTACTAAGATCGACCATATCCGTAGCTTAATCTTTATTGAGATGGGTGCGAGTTCTCTTCACTGCCCGGCCAATCTGAAAGGCTTAGCCCAGTGATGAGTTCATACCCCTCCTTGTAACGGTGTGAGCTAGCTCTAACAACATCTGAAGGCAGACGAGGCGGAGGCGGGGATTTATCCCAGTTAAGACCATCGAGGTAGTCACGAACAGGTTGCTTATCGAAAGATGGAGGAGTTGTCCCGGGTTTCCAATCTTTCATTGGCCAGAATCTTGATGAGTCTGGGGTGAGCATCTCATCGGCGACAATTAGCTCTCCGTCAATGAAACCCATTTCAAATTTAGTGTCAGCGATAATGATCCCACGTTCAAGAGCATGAGCAGCCCCCGCTATATACAACTCAAGTGCTTTTGCTCGGACTTCTTCTACCAACTCACTGCCGATGATTTCAGCTGCTCTAGAAAAAGAGATGTTCTCATCATGAAGGCCATCTTCGGCCTTTGTCGAAGGAGTAAAGACGGGGGAAGGCAATTGATCTGATTCTTGTAAACCGGCAGGAAGCTTGATCCCATGCATAGTTCCATCAGCCAGGTACTGCTTCCAAGCTGACCCTGTGAGATACCCACGCACAATACATTCGATAGGTAGCATTTCTGCTTTACGGACGAGCATAGATCGCCCTGCTATCGCAGGAAGTTGTGCTGATTGTGGGAAGTCCAGAAGATCTGTTGATAGAAGATGAGAGTTCATCGTTCCCGCAAGGTACTCAAACCAAAATGATGACATCGCCATAAGAACCCGCCCCTTGTCAGGAATAGGTTGTTCCATGACTACATCAAATGCAGATATTCGGTCGCTAGTGACCATAAGATATCTTCCATCTCCTGCATCATAGATATCTCGAACTTTCCCAGAATACACATGTGGGAGATCTATCTCATAAGCGGGTGACCTTGTCATGCTGAACCTCGTTAAATAATAGCTTCGGGTGTATAGAGTGCATCATCTGGAAACCGTTTAATAATTTCATCTACTCGGATTACGACTGCCTTAATTTGGTTATCTGATAAACCTATTTTTGGTTCGGAAATTACCTGCAGTAGTTCATCGTGGCTTAGTGGTACCGCAGGGTCTTCAGCGAGTCGGTTAAGAAGCCGATTCTCTCCAGATGTATTCTCACGGATATCAAGAGCGGTCGCCACAGCATGACCTTTAATCAGTTCATGGGCTTCTTCACGTCCTAGGCCGGCTTGAACAAATGCAGTGAGAATCCGTGTTGTACTAAGGAAGGGAAGATAGTGATTAAGTTCTCTTTCTATGGCCCTTGGATAAGTTCCGAAATCTTGGAGCACGGTAAGAAAGGTCTGGAGTAATCCATCCATAGCCAAAAATGCGTCGGGAAGTGCCACTCTCCGAACGACTGAACAACTTACATCTCCCTCATTCCATTGATCGCCAACGAGGCTTGTCACCATGGATAAATACCCTTGCAGAACATGGGAAAGCCCAGTGATTCGTTCACATGAACGCATATTCATTTTATGCGGCATGGCAGAAGAACCAACTTGTCCTTCTTGGAATCCTTCTGTAACCAAATCATGTCCTGCCATCAACCGTAAGGTCTTTGCAACGTTTGCTGGGGCACTTGAGAGTTGCACTAAGGCACTCACGATATTGAAATCGAGTGACCTAGGGTACACCTGCCCGACACTATCTAAACTCTGTTTGAATCCAAGATATTCGCGTAGTTTCGCTTCGAGTTCCTCTACTTTTTCTTCACTCCCCAGCAAGTCGATGAGGTCTTGTTGGGTACCGATAGGCCCTTTAATACCTCGGAGCGGGTAGTACGCATAAACATTTTCGGCATTTTTAAAGGCATGAAGCATTTCCTCTGCAGCGGTAGCAAATCTTTTACCTAGGGTCGTTACTTGGGCGGCAACATTATGCGTTCTCCCGGTGATAGGTGATTCTGCATATGTTGTTGCATTCTCACTAAGCCTCGCAAGTACGGCGATAGTTTGCTTGCGAATTATTTCAAGTGCTTTTTTTATTTGAAGTTGTTCAATGTTCTCCGTAAGGTCTCGTGACGTCATCCCCTTGTGGATATGTTCATGCCCGGCAAGTGCACAAAACTCTTCGATACGAGCTTTCACATCATGTTTTACTATTTTTTCCCGTTCAGTAATCGAAACTAGGTCGACCTGTTCGATAACTTTTCGATAGTCTTCAAGGACACCATCAGGGATATCTTGACCGAGTTCTTTCTGTGCCTGCAAAATAGCTAGCCAAAGTTCCCGCTCCAGGATCACCTTGTTTTTAGATGACCAAAGGTCAACCATTTCAATACTTGCGTACCGTTCGGCTAGAACGTTCGGGATGTTCATTTATTTGACATTTCTTGTTTATAGATGGAGAATTTCTCAGCAATAGCTTCATCGGATATCCCAAGCATCTGGATGACAAGAAGTGCAGCATTTTGGGACCCATCAATTGCTACTGTCGCAACCGGTACCCCTTTCGGCATCTGGACTGTTGCATACAAGGCATCCTGTCCATTTAGAGGTCCACCTGAAAGGGGTACTCCGACAACAGGAAGAGTAGTGTGGGCAGCTACTACGCCAGCGAGATGAGCGGCCATGCCAGCTCCGCAAATGAACGCTACATAGCCATTCTCCCGAGCTGAAGATACAAGTTCAACGACTTGATGGGGATTGCGGTGCGCTGAAAGTACCCGCCAGTCAGATTCAATTCCAAATTCATCAAGCGTTTCTTTTGCTTTAAGCATTTTTGATTCGTCTGATGTCGATCCCATGAGGATTCCAACCTTCATATTATATTCTTTCTACTAGGGTCATTACGGTCTCATTATGCTTCATCTCCATAATACGCGACATTAGACCTCTCCTGCGATGTCTTCTCTTTTCTGTAAACCTTCCCATTGAATTTTGTTAGCTCCCGAATATGCAAACATGCGAGCTTCTTCGATATCTACCCCCCGACCGGTTACTGCGAGTACTCTTCCTCCGGCTGTTACAAGTTGTTGGTTTACGTTGATATCGATTCCGGCGCAAAATATTTCTTCTATCCCTCGTGAATCTCTGGCTTCTTGTATCCCTTCTATTTGGTGGCCAGTTTGTGGTGACAAGGGGTACCCCTTTGTGGCGCAGATAACAGTAACCATGGCATCTGAAGTAAAAACTGGTTCCATCCTAATATCCCCCATAGCTGCTTCGAGAAGAAGTTGTGTAAGACTTGTCTCTAATCGAGGTAGCACTACTTGGGCCTCTGGATCGCCGAAGCGCACATTGTATTCCAGAAGTTTTGGGCCAGCCTTGGTGAGCATGAGGCCTGCGTATAAAACTCCGCGATAGTCAATACCACGCTGCTTCAACGTAGCCATTGTTGGTTTGATGAACATATCAAGAACTTCTGAGATTAGCTCTGGCTCTGCCGATGGGACGGGGGAGTACGCTCCCATACCTCCTGTGTTTGGACCTTGATCATGATCGAGGAGCCGTTTAAAGTCCTGAGCAGGGCTCAACGCAACTGCTTTATTACCGTCACAGATAGCGAGAATAGAGATTTCCGGCCCTGCCATACCTTCTTCGATAACAACTTTTTCCCCTGCGCTACCGAATGCAGCACCTGAAAGGTACTCATGGACTGCTTTCTGGGCTTCGGGAAGATTATTGGTTACCAAAACACCTTTCCCTGCAGCGAGGCCATCTGTTTTCACCACATAAGGAGCTGACATGGTTTCGAGGTAAGTCATAGCTGGTTCAACTTCCGTGAACGCGCCATATTGAGCTGTAGGCACACCTGCCTCCATAAGGAGATCTTTCATCCAAGCTTTGGAACCTTCTAGCTGGGCGCCATCGGCGCCTGGACCAAAAACTAACTTCCCTTGGTTCCGTAACTCGTCGGCAAGCCCGTTGACAAGAGGAGCCTCGGGACCGACAACGAAGAGGTCAGCATCTAGTTGAAGTGGCGAAGTTTCTATAGAGTTGGGAATAGCTGGGTTTCCTGGGGTCACGGTTACTTCGGCGTCTCTTCCGATCACGTGGGCGAGGGCGTGCTCACGGCCACCTGAACCTACAATCACCACCTTGTTCATAGTTGTTCTCTAGCAGCTAGTTGACTGTCCGGCATGTTTGCCCTTTTGGCCAGTATTCTCAGCTTCACTTCTGCCAATCGACGTATTGTCTTCTTCCCGGCCCAACACCGATTAGAGAAACGGGAACACCACTGTAATGTTCTATTGCACGCACGTAATCTTGTGCGTTTCGTGGAAGCTTATCTTTTTCCTTTACCTGAGATATATCTTCTTTCCAACCAGGCATTTCTTGATAGATAGGTCGCGCTTTGTGGAAGTCAGTCTGATGATAAGGCATTTTTTCAACTCGTTCACCATCGATTTCATATGCAACACATATCTTAACTGTCTCTAAGGTATCCATGATGTCAAGTTTGGTTAGAGCTATTTCTGAGAGTGAATTTAGGCGTACTGCGTGGCGAAGCATAACAGAATCAAACCATCCGGTTCGACGCCGGCGACCTGTATTCGTTCCATATTCGTGCCCTACATTAACAAAATGGTCGGCAATCTCATCAAAGAGTTCAGCAGGAAATGGTCCAGAACCCACACGCGTTGTATATGCCTTTGCTATCCCAACTACGCGATCGATGTGTCTCGGGCCTACTCCGGTTCCTGTACATGCTCCCCCAGCAGTCGGATTCGATGATGTTACAAATGGATACGTACCATGATCTAGATCAAGAAACGTCGCTTGGGCACCTTCAAATAAAATGTTCTCACGAGCTTCAAGAGCTTCATGTATCAGATCTGTGGTATCAGCTATAAACGATGAGATTCTAGGTAGGTATTCATCGAGGTAAGTGCGTGATAGTTCTTCCACGTTAGGTGCCAGACGGTTGTAGACCTTCGCTAAAAGGGGTCCCTTTTCATGTAGCGAAACGTTGAGTTTCTCACGGAATATTTTTGGGTCGAGAAGGTCTTGTACACGTATCCCTACTCGGAAAGCTTTATCAGCGTACGCAGGGCCTATGCCTCGTTTCGTTGTTCCGAGTTTGTTTGCCCCAAGGTGACGTTCAAAGACGACATCTAGTTCTTGATGGTATGGAAGGATAAGGTGCGCGTTTCCGCTGACTTTTAGACGATCACAGCTGACACCCTTTGCTTCAAGCATATCTATTTCGTTGATAAGGACTTGAAGGTCAACGACAACTCCATTAGCGATAACGGGTGTGATGTGGTCGTATAGGACCCCACTGGGAATGAGTTGAAGAGCTGTAGTTTCTCCATCAACAACAAGGGTGTGCCCTGCGTTATGCCCGCCTTGATAACGGACGACCATCTCCATCTCTTTGGCGAAAAGGTCGGTGAACTTTCCTTTGCCTTCATCGCCCCATTGGGTACCTACGACTACGGTCGATGGCAAGGCGACACTCCTTTGCTAGACGTCGCTTACCAGTCCACTGTAGACAGACTTTTACAAAATATGCCTATGTAACGTGAAGATTCCCTAAGAGGTCGTTTATTTGGGGGATCAACCTCCAAATGACCCTCCCTGGCCTTCTGTATCAATAACTTCGGATATTGGCGTGAAGGTGAGACTTCCATCAATCACTTGCACCTCTTGGATTTGGGCAGCTTCCGTGACATAGGCATCATTTGTTCCGTCAAGAATAATCGTGGTACCAAGCAAATTATCGTTAATGGTTTGTAGGTTCCACGTTGCTTTCATCACGTTCACTCTGTTTATTCCACCTTCCATTTCGTGAGCTGATCGGAGGATATCGACGACTACCTGAGCGAAGAAGATACCACCGGAGTAAGAACCATCCTCACATGTAACGCTGCTGTAGTCCTCTAAAACCATTCTGGTTAGAACCATCGAAGGGTCATTTTCATACCGTGGATCTCCGCAAATCTTGTTGTAATTAGCCATCAACACTCCAGAGCCTTCTTTTTGTAGGGTGTCAGCGAACTCTTGAACTGGGGCAAAGAATGATGCCAGGTTGTTGCACGTGTATGACATGAAAAACATAGGTCGCCATGATGGGACATTTGCAAGTGTCCCGACTACTTGGGGACAAAACGCTGCGGTTGTTCCAGCTACAAGAACTTGCGCTCCTGACGCGATAAGAGTGGTCATCTCGTTTGTGACGTCAGGGGCTGCAGGATCGTGAAGCTCTTCGGCGATTAGATCGATATCACCTCTATCTGCACAACCTTGCAGCGTTTGCTGGTAGGTCTTCCCAAAGTCATTATTCATCAATAAAGCTGCAACGGATGCTCCCCGCCCAAACTCAGCGACGATGTGCTGGCACCAGATTTCTGTTTCTGTGGCATAATTTAAAATATTCCCCACAGTCCAAGGGAAGTTTGCCGGGTCACCCCACTGTGGGAAGCCGGATAAGTTGAGTAATTGTGGAACGCACGCTTCGTCGGTAATTGGTCGAATCGCGAAGTTGTTTGAAGTTCCAATCACTCCAGCGAAACCAAGAATATTTTCCGTTTCCAACATCTCTTCCACGTTGGCAACGGTCCTACCAGCTTCGTACCCATCATCCTTTGCGATTAGAACAAGCTCATAATCTCCAATCGGGAGCTGGTCATTTACAAAATCAAAGTAAATTTGCATCCCTTCTCCGATAGCTCCGAATGCTGCGAGTTGACCGGATTGTGGGAGAGAAGTTCCGATACGGATCTGGCTGTCGGTGACGCCTTGATATGGGTCCCAATCATCAGGGCATGAGTCGAGATCAAGAACCGTCCCAGTGGCTATCTCAACCTGACCACTAGTTTGCACCGATGTGGTTTCTTGGGAAGTAGAAACTGATTCAGACGATGAAGCCGAGCTAGATCCTGATGATGAGCTTGTACTCGCTGAGTCGCCTACTGACCGAACACCTACCCCATCATCGTTTCCACAACCGGCGGCCATGAGACAGAAAACTCCAATAATACCTAAAAATCGGATTGATAATTTATTCACTGTTCCTCCTGAACTCACTCTGGAAACTAGTAATGATTCAAGATAGGTGCAAACAATTCAAACAAACATTTTTAGTTTCTATAAGTATTTTCTGTTAACTAAAATGTTGCGGAGTCAATTTGTAAGAATCTTTTTTTTACCTTTCTCCAACCAGCCACGATACCACCAGGTAAGAACAGGGTTAGAACAATTAGGAGCAACCCAAGGATAAGTGATCCTGTTGGCCCTTGTAACCAGCGTTGCGGAAGAAACGAAATAGATTGGGTGGAAGAAGCCCAATCTGGGATAAGTGCATAAACGAGACCACCAATCAAAGCTCCGGAAAGCGTACCTACTCCTCCTACGACGAGACCTACAATCAAGTAGATTGCGAGCAATGAACTGAAATCATCTGGAGATGCAATACCGATTTCTGCTACATATATTACGCCTCCAACTCCACCGAGAGCTGACGCTACCCCAAAGGAGAGTGTTTTTGTCGCAGCGAGATTAATACCTGATGTAGCGGCACTTGTTTCATTGTCACGAACAGCTCTCATAGCTCGTCCAGGACGACTTTGGATCAAATTAGAAACCAGCCAAAAACATATAGCAGCGATAATAGAAAACAGGATGAATTTCCACATCCGAGATTCTTCCCTGTCCGAAAGAGGGCCATCACCGAAAAACCCACCGAGAAAAGGTATTTTCTGTAAACCTTCAGCGACTTTGTCAAAAGGAAGCCACGAAGGGGCGACAAATTTATAGTTACTAGTCAGTTTTCCGCCAGCTCCACCGGTGTAGGTATACAACTTATCGAGTTTTACTATTGATGGGAAAACTGCAGCGAGGCCAAATGTTAACAAGGCAAGGTACAGACCGCGTATACGAAGAGCGGGAAGACCGAGAATCATTCCTATCAGAAAACAGCTTGGAATAACGACGAGGAGTGTCATGAGAAATGGCCAAGAATGGTCAGCAACAAGCCAAGCGGAAAGATATGCACCCGTTCCGAAGAAAAAACTTTGACCTAGCGCTATTTGCCCTGTGTACCCAACAACGACTTGTAAACCAAGAATAGCGATCGTGAAGGCAATCGCCTTATCTAATCGAATCAGTGACAGGTTGTACTTGTTCGATCCGATAGAAATTGTTCCAACATCTACATAGGCAAAAGCTACCAATAGCAGGGAGATGATAAAGCAAGTCCACATAGCAATCCGGTATTTTCGGTAAGTTGCTGTACCTTCTTGGATGTGGATTTTGGCAGCCATTGTTATTCCTTAAACCCGTTCCACTGCTCTGGTTCCGAGAACACCTGAAGGGCGGAAGATAAGGACGATCAGAAGTACTATGACTGCAGCTGAGAGACTCATCTCATTCGGTATGAATGGGATATATTGAACGACAACGCTTTGGACAAACCCTATGGTTAGTCCTCCTATTAGAGCCCCCCAAAGACTGTCTAGGCCTCCAAGTGCAGCAGCAGTGACTGAAAGAATTAGTGCCCTCAGCATCATCGACGGTTCAATTTGTAACACGGGATTAGCAGCATATATTGATGCTCCTAATGTGCCGGCTGCTGCTGCTAGTGCCCAACCAAATTGGAGTGTGGTACCAATCTTTATTCCGCTAAGTCGACTTGACTCGATATTCGAGGATACGGCGCGGAAAGCAAGTCCTATTTTTGTCTTAGATAATAGAGTTTGGAGAACAAAAAGGACGATTACACAGCTTGTAAACGCGAAAATGGTATACCACGAAAGTCGAATATTATTGATGGCGAAAGCATTTCCTGAAGGGAAAAGCTCTGGGAATGATTTGGGGTCAAAACGCCAAATGATGGCCGCTACAGCATTGATAACGAGGAAAAGACCGAGCGTTATAATTACTAGGGGTAAATGATCAGCAGGGTCGAACTTCCGTATGAGCGCCCTTTCTAGAAAAGCAGCCAGTACGCCCGAGAAACACATGCCGATGGCGACAGCTCCCCACATTGGGACACCCCAGTCCCATAGTTGGAGTACGACGAAAGCTCCGAGCATCGCTTGTTCACCTTGGGCAAAGTTGATTAGCGTCGTTGCTTTGAAAATCAAGACCATAGCTACGGCTATCAGGGCATAGGTTGAACCGTTTGTTACAGCATCAAATACCCTTTGGAGAAGCAGATCCATGTCATGCACCCAAATATGCTCGACGTATAGCATCGTTCTTAACAAGGTTTTCTGCTGTCCCTTGAACGGAGATCGATCCTGATTCTAGGACATATCCGCGGTTGGCAATACTTAAAGCTAGCTGTGCGTTCTGTTCAACGATAAGCATTGTTGTCCCATATTCCGTGTTGATTGCGACTAACCTCTCGAAGAGATCTTCTACTATTTTGGGTGCGAGTCCCAGTGACGGTTCGTCCATCAGAAGAAGTTGGGGACGCGACATTAACGCACGTGAAACTGCAAGCATTTGTTGCTCACCGCCTGATAGCGAGCCGGCCATTTGGGTTCGTCTTTCATAGAGAATAGGATAATTCTGGTAGCAAGCATCAATGTCTGCACTGACATCCTTGTCGACCCTGATGAAGGCACCTACTCTTAAATTCTCTTGGACAGTTAATTCTGGGAAAGTTCCTCTCCCCTGAGGGACATGGGCTACGCCTCGGCGAACAATTTCAGATGGACGGAGATTCCCGATCTCTTCTTGCTTGAATTCAATTAGACCTTTAGTTTCTATCATCCCTGATATAGAACGAAGTGTTGTGGTTTTCCCTGCTCCGTTTGCGCCAAGAACGACAACTATTTCTTGATGGTAAACAGAGAAGTCGATTCCATATAGCACTTGCATCGGGCCATAGGTAGCTTCCAGGCCTTCGACGCGAAGGACAGGCGCCCTCATTTCACCACTCCAAGATATGCGGATATGACAAGCGAGTTTTCTTGTATCTCTGTTGGGGTTCCTTCTGCAATCTTTGAACCGAAATCTAAGACAACAACTTTTTCTGAAATCTCCATGACCATCCCCATATGATGTTCAACCAGCAAAACTGTTAAGTTCAAATAATCCCTGATGGTGATTATTAGCTTCGACAGGTCATTCACTTCAGAATGTGTCAATCCCGTTGCCGGCTCATCTAGAAGAAGAAGTTTCGGTTTACTAACTAAGGCCCGTGCGAGTTCAATTCTCTTCATAGTGCCAAATGGAAGACCGTCACACGGTTGTTCCGCGAATTTCGTTAACTCAAGCAACTCAAGGATTTCATAAGCTGCTTTTTTAAGAGTTCTCTCTTCTTCTTTGAGTCCGAAACGTCCCATTGCGGAGAAGAAGTTTTGACGACCACGCGTATGTGCACCAGCCATCACATTTTCAATGACAGTCATCTTCGGCCATAACGCCAGATTTTGGAAAGTTCGGGAGATCCCTATCTGTGGTATTTGATGAGGGGCTCGGTTAAGAATATTATGTCCATCAAAAGTTATCGCACCCTCTATCGGATCATAGATCCTGCTCATAACGTTAAATAGAGTTGTTTTCCCAGCTCCATTTGGACCGATTAATCCGCAGATCTGTTGGTTGGCAACCTGGAAGCTGAGGTTGTCCAGCGCAGTGACGCCACCAAATTGGATTGTGACTCCCTCTACTTCCAGCAACCCCTGCCCCATGGCTAGCCATGGTAGCGGTAATTGGTAACTTCTTGGCGAAGAGGTATCAAGGTAAGTGTCAATGACGCATTTGTAGCTTTACTAGTGCAAGCTTATCCTTCAGCTTTTTTACTTCTAATTCGAGTTGAATAACTTTTTTGATACCTGAAAGATTTAGTCCTGATTGCCTGAGTTCTTGAATCCGACGAAGCACCTCGATATCTACTTGGCTGTACCTTCTGTTACCACCACTTGTCCTAGTTGGGTTAATGAGTCCCCGCCGCTCATAGATTCTTAAAGTCTGCGGATGAAGTCCACTAATCGCCGCAACAACCGAAATCATGTAAGTAGTCGGTTTCTGGTTAGATTGTTTCAGAGTCATAGCTGTCCCAAATTATTACGAGGGTTCTCTTCATTAGCCTGGGCGTAGATTTGCAAGGTTTCGATTTGATCGGGATTTAAATTTTTTGGGACATGCACTTCAACAGTCACGAGAAGATCTCCAGATACATCGCCTGTGTTTATTCCTCTGCCTTTCACGCGAAAAGTCCGTCCCGATTCAGTACCCGGAGGTAGACGCAGAGTTACAACATCACCTTCATAAGTAGGCACATGAATATCTGCACCAATGACTGCCTCTGGATAAGTAATTGGCAGGGTTAATGTCAAATTATTTCCATCTCTGCCATACAACTTATGTGACGAGACTCGAATAATCACTATCAGGTCACCGGCGGGCCCTCCATTGAGACCAGTCCCCCCCTTCCCTCTTACTCGTATTCGCTTCCCATCATCAACTCCCGAGGGAATCCGGATCTTTACCGAACGAGACCCATCATCTGATCCACCTATTGAGACGGACGTAGTAACACCGGTGACAGCTTCATCAAAACTTAAACGAAGTTGTGCTTGGTGATGAGTTCCAGGTCTCGCCATATTCGGACCTGGTGCTTCAAAAGGGTTACCCCCACCACCAAACATGCCGCTAAGAAGGTCATTCAAATTACCAAAGTCGGCCCCTTGTGTGGAGAATCCTCCCATTGCGCTCGGGCCCATACGCCGAACCTCATCATATTGACTTCGAGATTCTGGGTTTCCGATGACATCATAGGCAGTAGAAACATCCTTAAATCTGTTTTCTGCATTTTGGTCGCCTGGATTCTTATCAGGGTGTAACTCTCGGGCGAGCTTTCTATAACTTGTCTGAATTTCCTTATCTGACACATCTGTAGAAACGCCAAGAGCCTCATAGTAGTCTTTCTCAAGCCACTCCCGCTTTACGTCCATAACGCTACCCCCACGTCAAACCAATACCAGATTACTGGATTCACCACATGTTGTTATAACAACATGTCATCCCTTTACACGGACCATAGCTGGTCGAATCGTCCGTCCCTTCCAGACATATCCGGACCGCATCACTTCTTCAACGAGGGCTACCTCGGTATCTTCCGATGGTTCATGGATAACCGCTTCATGCCGACCAGGATCAAAAACCTCGCCGCTGCTACCTACTATTTCTAAACCTTCAGCCTTCAAGGTTTCCAAGAGGGATGAGTGGATCGGAGAAACATCATTCGCTCCGTGCTGTATCGCTGCTTCACAGGCATCTAAAACTGGAAGTAGCGTATTTACAAGACCACTTGCTGCTTGTTCCGCCGTGTCTTTCTGTCTTTTTTCTGCTTGACGGCGGAAATTAACGAATTCTGCTTGTACGCGCTGTAAATCTGATAAGTAACTGTCTCTCTCCATTCTTAGCTGTTCTTCTTCAGTAAGAGCTTGGACGTCTAGATCAGAGGCCACTTCATTATCTAAGAGTTCTGTTTCTAGGTGTGACTCTTCTTCTAAGGTTTCGTCCTCTTCTCTGTCCACGTTCACTCTTCCTCATCGATAATTTCCGCATCGATAATATCTTCAGCCTCGTTTGAATCGTTGTTGCTTTCCTGCTCAGCGGCAGTTTCATAGAGCCTCTGCGCGAAACTTTGGCTTGCCGTATTAAGGGTTTCCATCGCTTCTTTAATGGTCTCGGTGCTTATTTCGTCACCTTCTAAAGCTTCTTTAAGGTCAGAAACCTTGCTTTCGACATCAGTTTTTTCTTCATCGCTAAGCTTCTCACTATTTTCGCCGACCATTTTTTCTGTTTGGTAAATCAACGTGTCCGCTGAGTTCCGAGTTTCTGCTTCTTCTCGACGCTCACGGTCTTCATTTGCGTGCGCTTCTGCATCAGCGACCATTTGTTCAATCTTGTCTTTCTCAAGTGAAGACTGTCCTGTGATGGTTATTGACTGTTCTTTCTCGGTAGCACGATCTTTTGCTGAAACGTGAACAATTCCGTTGGCGTCAATATCAAAAGTCACTTCAATTTGTGGAATTCCACGAGGGGCTGGGGGAAGGTCTACGAGTTGAAACTTCCCGAGGGTTTTATTGAATTGTGACATTTCGCGTTCGCCCTGTAGCACGTGGATTTCAACTGAAGCTTGGTTGTCATCGGCTGTTGTAAATACCTCTGAACGTCTCGTAGGAATTGTTGTATTTCGTTCAATTAATTTGGTCATAACACCGCCTTTGGTTTCGATACCCAGGGATAGTGGAGTCACGTCAAGGAGAAGGATGTCTTTAACTTCACCTCGAAGAACCCCCGCTTGGACAGCTGCACCTACGGCAACAACCTCGTCAGGGTTAACGCTCTTATTTGGTTCTTTCCCAGTGAGGCTTTCAACAAGTTCAGATACAGCCGGCATACGTGTTGAACCACCAACCATGATTATATGATCAATATCACTTTTTGATAGGTTCGCGTCTTTAATCGCCTGTTCGAATGGTTTCTGGCATCGTTCAAGTAAATCAGCTGTTAGCTCTTGGAATTTTGCCCTCGAAAACGAGTAATCCATGTGCAACGGACCAGCATCAGTAGCGGTGACAAAGGGGAGATTAATCTGTGTGCTTTGGCTCGCAGAGAGTTCGATTTTAGCTTTCTCCGCAGCTTCTTTGAGTCGTTGTTCTGCCATATTGTCTTTAGAGAGGTCGACTCCATGGTCGTTATTGAACGAATCAACTAGCCATTGGATAACACGCTCATCCCAGTCGTCTCCGCCAAGTTCGGTATCTCCACTTGTGGATTTCACTTCGAAAACACCATCACCGATTTCTAAAACAGATACGTCGAATGTCCCACCGCCGAGGTCAAAGACCAGAATAGTTTGGTCTTCGCCGCCCTTATCGAGACCATACGCTAAGGCAGCAGCTGTAGGTTCATTGATGATACGAAGAACTTCAAGGCCGGCAACTTTTCCAGCTTCTTGAGTTGCTGTCCGTTGTGCATCATCAAAATATGCTGGGACGGTGATGACGGCTTCCGTAACCGTGTCACCGAGATAAGATTCAGCGTCACGTTTTAGTTTCATAAGCGTCCGGGCAGAAATTTCTTGGGCGTTATAGGACTTATCATCAATATCTATGTTCCAGCCAGTCCCCATATCCCGTTTAACGGAGCGGATTGTTCGGTCAGGATTCGTGATCGATTGTCGTTTTGCTACCTCGCCGACGAGAACCTCGCCATCCTTTGCAAATGCGACAACGGAAGGTGTGGTTCGACTTCCTTCAGTGTTTGCGATTACGACTGGTTCTCCTCCTTCGAGGACAGCAACAACTGAGTTCGTTGTTCCTAGGTCAATTCCGACGGCCTTCGCCATATTTTTACTCTCCTGTTCAACGTTTCTAACGTTATGTGATATTTGCTTCTGCAGTCTTTCCTGCATCTCTTATAACCATGGAGAAGCGAAATTTATTCCACAAAAAAGAAAAAGTTGAGTTGAAGTGACTCAACTTTATTTATCGGCCTTCTGTCCATAAACCCTGTTAGAACAAACTACTTAGACCATCTTCTGGTTCTGTTTAGTGTGACTTTTGTCATGCCAGAAAAATTTCACACCTAAGAAGTCTGCTCTTGGCACGCCTACGGGCTAGCTTTGAAGATGCATGGAAGAGGGAAGTAGACGAAGGTTACGACCGCAAGACTGGGTTCTTGGGCTTGGGATAGCTGTGGCTATTTTCACAGCTTTGTCAGGGGTCTCCTCTGCTATCTTTGACCAGCGCGGTGATAACCCTATTCATCGTGAGGTATTTGGAAATATTCCAACAGCTGCAAAAGTTGCTTTCTATTCAATTATTCCTGCCTTGCTTATCTATGGGGCATGGAATTTTTCTCTTCGAGTCAAGAACTGGACACGGGGTCAACCAGATAATAGGTCGACTACAAAAAAGAATGTACACCGCAGAGCTAAGGATCTTCGCGCTGGCCTTTATATGAAAACTCTGATGCGGGATCCAGCAGCAGGCTTGATGCATTCGTTGATGTACTTCCCATTCATTATCCTCCTCGGTGTTACCACTACTTTGGAGATAGACCATCAATTACCGGAAGATCTCAAATTCCTTCATGGTGGTGTCTATAAGGGATATTCTCTAGTCGGTGACGTCGCTGGCGCTTTGTTTTTGATCGGAGTTGGCTGGGCTCTCCTTCGCCGATATGGACCACGGCAGCTCCGGCCATACAGAATCCGGATTAAATCTAAAGGAGACCATGCTATTGGTTTAGGACTTCTGTTCGGACTGGGAGTTACAGGATTCATAGCAGAGGGATTTCGGGTCGCCTTAGAGAATGAGCCCGATTACGAAAAATGGTCGATTGTTGGATACCCGCTCGCTAAACTTTTCGATGGCCTTGGTCATCTCCATGGGTGGCATCAGGGATGGTGGTATGCGCATGTGATCTTCTTCATAGGATTCCTAGTATTTTTGCCGATCACAATGCTCCGCCATATGTTTACGTCTCCGCTCAACATGTATCTCAAAGACCAGGAGCGGCCAAAAGGGGCCATGAAACCCCTCCCTAATTTATTAGAGACAGAATTGGAAACCTTTGGAGCTTCAACGATCGAAGATTTTACGTGGAAACAACTTTTAGATACGGATGCGTGCACCATGTGTGGAAGGTGTACAGCTGTGTGTCCCGCTCACGCCACTGGGAAACCGCTAGACCCACGTGAAATTGTATTGAAGACCGGTGAAGTAATGGCTGCCACAGGTGATCCAGTGACTACCCCACCGATCGGCGTAGATAGCGAGATTACGGTTCCAGCTAACTGGATGTTTGATCGAGTAACCAATGATGAGTTATGGGCTTGTACGACCTGCAAGGCATGTGATGAAAACTGTCCAGTGGGTATAGAGATACTTGACAAAATCCTCGACATGAGAAGATACAAATCACTTATGGAATCTGACTTCCCCACCGAGCTCGGGAACGCTTACCGAGCTATGGAGAACTCTGGAAATCCATGGGCGATCTCCCAAACGGAACGAGGTGATTGGATTGGAGATATCGAAGGTATTGATGTCATAGCTGGAGGCGACCCGTTTGAGTCAGAATGGTTATATTGGGTCGGGTGTGCAGGAAGCTTTGACGATAAAAACAAGAAAGTAAGCCAAGCAATGGCGAAGCTTCTAAATCGTGCCGGAATTGACGTTAGCGTCCTCGGGCCCGCCGAGAACTGCACTGGAGATCCTGCTCGACGGTCAGGGAATGAATACATCTTCCAGATGCTTGCCATGCAGAACATAGAAACACTTAATGGGATGGGTGTAAAAAAGATCATTACCCAATGCCCGCATTGTTTTAATACCTTAAAAAACGAATATCCACAGCTTGGAGGCCACTATGAAGTAATTCATCATACGCAACTTCTTGAACAGTTGATTGAAAGTGGCCAGTTGGATATGTCAAACGCGACGTTAGAGGAGCGCGTTGTTTATCACGACAGTTGTTATTTGGGTCGCCATAATGATATTTACCTTTCCCCGAGAAAGGTCATTGGAAGCTTGTCGGGTGTTGAAATTGTGGAAGCACCCCGAAATGGTACGAAAGGAATGTGTTGTGGGGCTGGGGGCGGCAGGATGTGGATGGAGGAGGACATCGGTCCGAAAGTGAACGATGTACGAGCGCTTGAGCTTGTTGAAACTGGCGCTAGCCGTATCGCTACAGCCTGTCCTTTCTGCTACATCATGATGGATGATGGAGTAAAGGCCGCAGGGAAAGAAGATGATGAAGTTAAGGTAGCGGATCTAGCTATTCACCTCCTTGAAGCGTTAGAAGCTGGGGATGTGAAAGTTGAAGAGTCACTCCAGGTTCTAATTGAAAATCCAACCGTTGAGATACCTCTACCAGTCCCAGCCGACAAAATTTTTAAACCTCTCTCTGTAAAGGACCCTCTTCCAGTTGGTGCTGTACAAAGGGTCGTTCCCCAGTCGACAGGGGATCCTCAAACCCAAATGGATAACTCATCTTCGGATGCCTCTACAGTTGTGGTAGAGGAACTTCGCAATGAACAAGAAGAGCCTGACACTCCTGAAACCTCAGACAATCTTGCTTTGATCATGGGTCTAGATCCGTATACTGCCGTTCGACTAAATCAACGAGGTATCAAAACATATTCTCAAGTTTCTGGCCTGACTGATTCTGAAGTTGCTGCCATAGAAGAAGAATTTGACTTGCCAGGCTGTTTCAACCGTTACAGCTGGCAGTATCAAGCTGAACAGCTCGCTTTAGAAGAATAACGCTGACTGACGTTTGATATATCGGCACTAATTTCCTGTATGGCGAAATTTTTTTACCACAATAACTAAACACGCCAAAAACAAAAGCACAGATAGAACGAGCAATGGTGCTGTTTGAACCCAACGGACGGTATCGTCGCCGAAAATAGCTAGCAGCAATGTGATTGGCCCTAGTCCAAGAACTGTACCAATAAAAAAATCGCGCCATCGAACTTTAGATATTCCCAGAACCCAGTCGGCTGCAGGTGCGTACCCAGCTATCAGCCGTAGAGCAACTACTGCGGCGAAAGCATTGTCTTGTATCCGTTGATCCCAGATAAGAAGTTTTTTGGGGAGCCTTTTTCTTACCCACTCTTGGGCAATCCACCGAGACAATGCAAATCCGACACAACTAGCGACAATTCCACCAAGCATGCTGTATATGAAAACTTGCCACCATGTCCATACAAAAGTCGCAGGGATGATCAAAGCTGCCCCTGGGAGACTTAGCGGTTGAGCAGCAACAAAGGAAAGGACATAAATAAGGGGGCCAAGAGCTCCGGAATCTTGGAAAAAATCTTCAACCCGTTGTCGATCATGAAGAAATCCGAAAGCGCCGGATAAGAAAAGTCCGACAATCGTTAGGATAACGAGAAGGACGAACAGCCTTTGAGGTTTCCAGAGATTAGCTCTTTCCAAAATTCTCCCAATATCTACTTGGTCTGGGACCAATCTGATTTTGATACTTCGAACCTAACGGATCTGAACCATAGGGATTTTCTGCCGGAGTTGTCATCTGTTGAAAGCTTATTTGCCCAATCTTCATTCCGGAATACAAGGTAATCGGAAGGTTAGCAACGTTTGATAGTTCAAGAGTAAGCTGCCCATCCCATCCAGCATCCACAAATCCGGCTGTGGAGTGGATAAGTAAGCCGAGTCTTCCCAAACTACTCTTTCCTTCAAGTCGAGCGACTAAATCTTCTGGGACAACGACCCGTTCTAACGTACTACCAAGAACAAATTCTCCTGGGTGGAGAATAAACGGATCATCGTTAGAGATCGTTACAAGTTCCGTCAGGTCTTCGAGGTTACGTTTGACATCGATGATGCCGAGTGAATGATTTCGAAAGACTCTGAACTGTGAATCAATCCGCAAGTCAACTGAACTCGGTTGGATTGCATTTTCCCCCAGAGGTTCAATGATAATTCTTCCAGATGCTAGGTGTTCTCGGAGTGTTTTATCAGAAAGGATCACGAAGAGCAGACTAGTGGCAGTTACCACATGAAAGTCAACCCCGTCCGTGATTAATGAAATGACTTTTTTACCTGAGTGAAGTTATTGTAGATTGAACTATGACAATCGATCACCTCACCTACCATGCAGAAAGAATCGGAGACCAGATCGCAGTCATTGATGACCGTCCCGGATTTCCAATTCGTAAAGTGAACTACCACGACTTCAATGCCATGGTAAACCGATTAACAAATGGGCTTCTCAACCTCGGTTTACAGTCGGGTTCTCATATCGCATGGTGGGGCAATAATAGCCTTGAGATTTTAACTGCAATTCATGCGATCCGTAAATCCGGGGGAATGTCTATCCCGATTCCGTACAAGTCAACTTCGGAAGAGGCGTCCTACCTTCTGTCTAACGCAGATGTCGAAATTCTCATCATTGATTCAGCGTATATTCCGGTTGTTTCGAAAATTCGAAGAAATCTTCCAACTCTCAAGCATGTAATCACCTATGGCAATGAGGATGAAATTCCGTTTGTGCTCAGCTGGGAAACTGTGCTGGGGAATTCGGAAACCCCAAAAAATGAAGGGGAGGCAGAAGCTGCGCTCACCATGATATACACCTCGGGGACAACGGGGAAGCCTAAAGGAGCCATGCGCCGCGTCGGAGGTGAGATAAATCAATATGGAGCCCTTTTGGAATTTATCGGGTGGGACAAGATGGATGATCTAACTTTTCTGACCACTGGACCCCTATATCACTCTGGACCTTCAGGGTTTGCTCGGCGCGCTCAATTGGTTGGTGGAACGGTTGTTTGCCAATATGCATTCGATTCAGAAGATTGGTTACGACTCGTCGAAACCTATGACGTGAGTGCAACTTTCTCCGCACCGACACCTATCCGGCGAATCACTTCTCTTCCACCTGAGATAAAAGACAAATACGATGTTTCCTCAATGAAGTCAATGATTGCAAACGCTGCTCCATGGACTATGGCTTTAAAAAAGGCTTATCTGCGGGACTTCCCAAAGGATTCGTTATGGGAAGTCTACGGATCCACCGAACTTTCGGTTTGTACCATTTTAGCTCCCGAGGATCAACTTCGTAAACCCGGGTCGTGTGGACTTCCCTCACCTGGAGTAGAGATACGGTTACTGGATGAAAGTGGAGGAGTGATTGACAAACCGGATATTCCTGGTGAGTTATATGCACGCTCTAAAGCGCTATTCAACACCTATTATAAGTCCCATGATAAATATCTTGATGACCATATAGATGGATTCCAAACCGTTGGGGATATTGCCTATCAAGATTCTGATGGGTATTTCTATATATGCGACCGTAAAAATGACATGATAATTACTGGTGGTGTGAATGTTTATCCGGCTGAAATAGAGAACGTATTGGATGATCACCCTGCTGTCCATGAAGTCGCCGTACTCGCCAGCCCTGATGAAGAATGGGGGGAAGCAGTATCCGCTGTTGTTGTTTTAAATCAAGAATGCACAGCAATTGAGCTTATTGATTTTGCCCGCCAGCGACTTTCTGGTCCAAAAACGCCCAAACAAATCATTTTTGTAAATGAACTTCCAAAGACCGGATCTGGAAAAGTTCTAAAACGCGAATTAAGTCATCTATTCAATAGTGCTCCTCAATCCAACTCCGGTATACCAGCAGGTTAGAAACCTAAGGAGATGGTGTCTTGAGCGGGAGGTTAATGATTTCTGCAGGTTCAGTTTGCTGGTCTAGGAGTTCAAGTTGTTCTCCCTGTCGCCGACGTAACCCCAAATGCCAATGCTTTCTACACATGAGTTCGTAGGTTACTTCCACAGTTTCTTCGGTCCCCTCATCAGTAGTATCCCCGACAACTTTCAATGCACCTGAATAAACCTGTACACCGTTTACGAGACGGGCATTGTGTGTTGCGCGTGAACCACACCAGCACCGAGCCTCTACTTGAACTTGACTGCGAACATCTGCAAGTTCGAGAAGGCGAGCAGTGCCCGGGAATAGTTCACCTTGGAAGCTCGTCAAGAGACCAAAGGCATACACATCAACATGGAGTTCATCTACTACTTGAGATAACTGTTCGATTTGCTTCGGCTCGTAGAATTGAGCTTCGTCGCAGACCATTGCATCCAATCCAGATTTTTCGAATGCCATGCGGGCAAGTTCAAACAAGTTTACCTTCGCATCGACAATCTCCGCTTCGGCTTCTACTCCGAGGCGACTCGAGACCTTACCGACTTGCCGATCAAGTTGTGTCGTGAGGATAACGTTAAGTCCTCGCGCTGCAAGATTATGGCGAATTTGGAGAGCCTGCGTGCTTTTCCCTGAACCCATTGTTCCAAAGAAAAAACGTAATTCTGCCATACGCAGAAACTACACCCTTGTGGTTCCCCGTCAAGTAGTACATACATTTCAAATGCGTCATTTAAGTAGTGATTTATGGGTAGAAGTTGATACCCCTTTCTTTGGAAACCGCTATGTTGAGAACCTGAAGCTGCGCTCCTATCCACGACATGCTTTTTCACGACCCCTTCGATAATGACCTACAGACGTGGGCTTTAACTTCACGACAGAAATAATCGTTGTTGCTTCCTCCTAAGACGAGGTCCATGTGTTGTACCCGGCATAGATAGTTCTTCACTGGGGTGTAAGGAAGGGGCCTATTGGATGTCTACCTAGCACAAGCACACAGCTCAGGAGGCGAAAATGAAAACACTAAAAAAGGTCACGGTTTGGGTAACTACCTTAGCGGTAGGAATAGGCCTGTTTGTTGGCTCCATGGGAGTCGCTTCAGCAAGCCCACACCATAGCGACTGGAACGGTCCTAAAGCCAACGTTAAAGCACCTGCCACTTCCCCAGCGTTCGGTAACAATATAGACACGAAATTTACGGACGGGGACACCGAGAATATTAAACTGATGTGGCGAGAAGACGGTGCGAATCGGGCCCTGCTAATACCGGTTCCTACGGTAATAAGATAGACACGAAATGACCTAGATCCTGTTTACAGAATCAGAGGGTCTTATCTCATGTCTTTTCCGTAGCGTTCAATAAATGCTGCGATTTCGTCGGCACTAGAGAAGGTGAAATCCATACCGGTTCGTGCGTTATCTTATCGTTGCGGTCTGCTGCTATCTAGAGGAACAAATAGTCCTGGGGGTCGGTCCACATTCTTCATCAGCTACCTAATGAAGTTATCTGAAGAATATATTTAGAAACTTTTTTCACTGTTTCGTCAAAAGGTTGTAAAACTGCTTACATGTTAATAGTTCCCGACATCATTCAGCAATCAGCGTTTCAATTTCCGGACCGGTGCGCTATCTCCGTCAATAACAATGAGCTGACCTTCGCTGAAGTTGATGAACGTGCCAATCGTTTAGCCCAGCTAATTCTCAATATGGGTATTTCCCGCGGTGAACGGATCGCTCTCCTAGCAATGAATGAAACAGAATTCTTCGAAGTCCAGATCGCTGCGATTCGTGCGGGAGTCACTCTGGTTCCCCTGAATTTCCGGCTAGCTATCCCCGAGTTGTCGTTCATCATGGATAACGCTGAACCGCAGATGCTTATTACCGGTCCGGGGTTCCATGAGACCGGAGATAGTCTCGGATGTCCCAACCGATTATCTCTAGGCGCCGAATATGAACAAGCCATAGATTCGGTTTCTGCAATGGAACGATCTCCGATAGATGCTGCTGCGATATGTTCCGTTCTTTACACGAGTGGAACAACAGGACAGCCGAAAGGTTCGCTGATCTCCAATCAGGCGTTGTGGGCGCGTATCGTGTCCTTTACGCTCGAGTACAAGCCGGACCCTAGTAATGTGTTCCTTCAGGGTCTTCCGCTATTCCACATTGCAGCTAACGTGTCTTTTACATACGCTTACAATGGCGCAACTAATATCGTTGTCCGTGATTTCAATCCTGCTGACGTGATTCAAACGCTTGAGGATAAACAAGTTACGGATGCCTTGTTTGTCCCAACGATGATCAATTTACTCATCAATCACCCCGATATTGAAACAGCTAACCTTTCGGCTCTGGACTTTGTGGCGTATGGGGCGTCAACGATTCCACCGTCTGTTCTAACCAAAGCTATAGATGTTTTCGGCGCTGATTTCTGCCAACTTTTTGGAATGACCGAAACATCAGGCTGCACTGCGCTGCGACCAGAAGACCATGACCCTGTGAACAAACCTCATCTCTTGGCATCAGCAGGGGTAGTTGCACATGGGTTCGAGGTTCGCGTCGTCGATGACCAAGACATCGATGTGCAAGTCGGCGAGGTTGGTGAAGTGATCTGTCGCGGTCCAGCGCTCATGGACGGGTATCTTGGCGCTGAGGAAGCAACGTCAGCTGCCTTACGTGGAGGATGGATGCACACTGGCGACCTTGGGAAACTTGACGAAGATGGGTATTTGTTCGTCACTGATCGGAAGAAAGATATGATCATCTCCGGCGGTGAGAATATTTATCCGAGAGAAGTCGAAGATGTGCTGTTCTCTCATGAATCTGTTCATTCTGCTGCCGTAATCGGTATTCCTGATCAACGCTGGGGCGAACAGGTACATGCGGTTGTCGTCCTACAACCGAATTGTTCTATGTCAGAAATGGATTTACTGGTCTACGCTCGAGAAAATCTCGCCGGTTATAAGGTCCCGAAGTCCGTGGAGTACGTTGAAGAATTGCCATTAAACGCCACCGGAAAAGTTCTAAAGAAAATTCTACGGGAACCCTACTGGGAGGGCCGCGACCGACAAGTTTATTAATTTGAGTCGCTGTTAGCTTAGGGATGTAGAATTTGATGGACTGCGGGTGTAGTTCAATGGTAGAACATCAGCTTCCCAAGCTGAGGACGGGGGTTCGATTCCCCTCACCCGCTCCCCTTGTGTTCATGACTGAAGGAATCAGGACTTGGGAAGCTACTCGCCTAGAGTCACTAGTTTGTGATTTCTTCGCTGAGTAGAAATCCGGTAATATATCCGCTATGACATTATCTTCTAAAGATCTCACAGATGACCTTCCACTAGAGCGATGTCCTGGCCCATCATGGCAGGATAAACTTGATGAGGATGAGCGTCCCGTCCCAGAATACTTGCGTAAACAATATCCGTATCTCAATGGCTTCAAAGATATTCCAAAAGAACGCTACCTCAGTCGTGAATGGCATGAGCTTGAGAAAGAGCGACTATGGAGCCGAGTATGGCAATTCGCCTGTCGCGAGGAACATATTCCTGACGTTGGAAGCTACATCGTCTATGAAATAGCCGACCAGTCCTATCTGGTTACGCGAGTATCCCCTAACGAAATTAAGGCTTACCCGAATGCCTGCCTACATCGTGGGCGTACGCTAAAAACTTACGATGGTCGCTGTAGTGAGTTTCGGTGCCCATTTCATGGCTTTGCTTGGAACCTCGACGGCACCCTAAAGAATATTCCTGCTGAGTGGGATTTCCCTCACCTTGAAGTTCGCAGCGAAGAAATGACCTTACCTGAAGTTAAGGTTGGGGTCTGGGCCGGTTTCGTATTCATTAACCCCGACCCCGATGCTGAATCACTCGACGATTTTCTCGGACCTGAAATCCAGCAACATTTCGAACGCTGGGACTTCGAGAACCGCTACGTGCAAGCTCACGTAGCCAAGATCATCCGATGTAATTGGAAGATTGCCCACGAATCGTTCTGTGAAGGCTTTCATGTCAATGCTACTCACCCCCAAGGAATGGGCTATACGGGGGATCCGCAAAGCCAAATCGACGTCTATGGAAACGCGGCACGCCAACTTTCCCCCAAAGGTATCCCCTGCGTCATGCTGCCAGAAACACCAACAGAGGAAGAAATGTTCCGCGCTTCGCTGGATGTTCGCATAGGTGAAGACCTACCTGTTCCATTCGAAGAGGGTGATACTCTTCGAGATGCCTTATCCCGAGCAGGACGCGAGCGGTTTCGATCTAGTTTTGGAGAACGCGTCGATGACTTAGGCGACGCTGAGTTTCTCGATGCATGGGTATATGTGATCCACCCCAACTTCCAGCCATGGGGTGCCCTTAATCGGATTGTCTATAGGTTCCGACCAAACGGCGACGATCATGAAACCTGTATATTTGAGATGCTTTACGTCTCTCCATTTACTGGCGAGCGGCCGCCTCCAGCCAAAGTCGTCCATTTGGGGGCTGATGACCCTTGGACCGATGCGGTAGGTCTTGAGAATTTAGCAATGGTAGCTGAACAAGATACTTTTAATATGGAACAGGTTCATCTTGGACTTAAGAACCTTCGACGAGACGGTGTTGCGTTAAGTCGTTACCAAGAATCACTCATCAGGTGGAAACATGACCTCTTAGAGGAACATATTGAACGTGGACCGGTAAGTTCATGAGTACTGATCCCAACCATGGTGCGATAAGGCACGGTTTTTCTGGGGCGATGTATACCCGCGACGGCGACAATCGTGTCAAAGTTGTCATGCCCAATGGCCTTACTGGCTTCTTTGACGGCATTGGCCAGTGGATTGAAGGCGAACTCTATGATGTTGACCCTCAAATGTGCGTTTGGGTAAGTGCCAATCGAATTATGGTCAGCCACCGTATTAGCAAGCAGGATTAAAGACCATGAGTGGTGGTATCTCTTCGACGAAAGTAACCCCTGAAATGACAGCTATTGTCGGTAAGACGATGCGAGAGTCAATTTCTCATCCAGTCACCGTCTCGGATATCAGAAAGTGGGCTATAGCGGTCTATTACCCTCAGGATCCGCCCCCATTATTCTGGGATGAGAACTATGCAAAAACGACCAAATATGGTGGCATTGTCGCTCCAGAAGAATTTAACCCCTTCGCTTGGGCCACTGAGAAGCCATCGATAACCGAGCCTAAGGTTGCTCAGACAGCATTTAGCGAACATGAGTTAGGTGTCGAACCACCAGAGTACTCGGCTATGTTGCTCACCGAGATTAGAGAGAGTTATAGCGCTACTCGTATCTGTCCTGGCGATGTCATTCGTTCAACGGTTCGGATAAGTGATTACTTTGAACGTGAAGGACGTATGGGCCATATGCTTTACGCTACCTTGTCCAATGAATGGCGTAACCAAAACGACGAATGGATCCGTACGACAGAATCGGTCTTCGTTAGGTATTAATAGTGGAAGGAGTTTGCATGGGTACAACTATCAAGGTTTCGGTCGGAGATAAGCTTCCCTTGTTTGTCCGCGACGGTACCGTGGAACACTGGAATCGGTTCGCTGCGGTGAATAATGAGTTTGCGGCACACCACTGGGATCCCGATATAGCTAAAGCGGAGGGCTTTCCTGCCCCATTTTGTATGGCTCCACTACAACTTGCCTTCTTTCATGCCATGTTACGCGATTGGCTGGGTGAAGGTGGTCGTATCATTTCAGTCACGGCAAAACTCAAAGGGCCGTTTTTTAAAGGTCAAACTTTGACGGGATTAGCTTGTGTCACCGGAATCAACGTTATCAATGGTGAGAAACACGCTGATCTAGACCTAAGTCAAATCGATGAGACCGATCGAACGATCGCTATTGGGAAAGCACAAGTCGCTCTTAGTGACAATTAAACAAAAAGGCTCAAAATGGACCAATCCTTACTGAAACAGATAACAGACCGACAGGAAATCATTGATCTGACTATCGGGTACACCTGGATAATTGATCGAGGTCCCCGCGAACAACTTCGAGAGATCTTTACCGACGATGCTGTGTTCGTCATAGATGTCAGGCGGTTAAAGGGCGTTGATGAAATCATTAACAAAGTAGATGGGACGTTAGGAAGATTATCTTCCTCACAACACTTAATCTCGAACCATCAGGTCCAAGTCAATGGAAACAAGGCTATCTGTAGCTGCTACCTTCAAGCCCAGCACACCCTGAATGGAACTGAGGGCGGAGATAACTATATTTTGGCCGGCCGCTATCTCGATGAGCTGATCAGAACTGATGCCGGATGGCGTATCTCTCAAAGAGAAATAGTTGTCGACTGGATCGAGGGAAATCAAAAAGTGGTCGGGCGGTAGAAGTCAAAATGGTAATCAACCCACAGTCGTTATCTCTTCTAATTAACACCATCCTATAAAGATCCCTGTAGAGTTCCGAAGTGAACAATATAAGTGACCGGCCTTTTTTAGCGACTCTGAAACCGCCTAAAGGTGGTCTTAGTAGAAGAGAACTTTTGACTCTCGTTTCTGCTGTTATGGCTTTAATGGCATTAGGCATTGACATCATTTTGCCTGCTTTTGATGATGTTCGAGAAGCATTTGGTCTAAGAGAAGGATCAACTGAACCTGGAAAGCTCATTACCTTTTATTTCATCGGAATTGCTTTTTCTCAACTAATATTCGGGCCTCTCGCTGACCGATTTGGGCGAAAAAAAATCCTATACATAGGAATTTTTATTTACATGATAGGCGCAGCAGGTTCTGCCTTGGCGACAAGTATGAATGTGTTATTACTATTTCGTGTAATTTGGGGGGTTGGAGCAGCAGGTGCACGTGTTGTAGCAACAGCAGTAATTCGTGACCGTTTTGAAGGCAATATCATGGCGAAAGCGATGTCAGAAGTTATGGCTGTTTTTGTTTTAGTTCCTGTTATTGCCCCTTCACTTGGTGCTGGTTTAATGAGTTTTTTACCGTGGCAAAGTATTTTCTGGTTTTGTTTAATCTGGGCAATAGTAATTTTTCTCTGGAGTTTACGGCTTCAAGAAACGTTGAAGATAGAAGATACGAAAAGTTTCGATTGGCGAACCACTCGAAGTAGCTATTCTCGTGTCATTAAAAATCGAATTTGTTTCTCTTACACACTTGCTTCTATTTTTTTGCAAGCAGTTTTTGTTATGTACTTAACATGTTGCGAACTAATGATCGGTGACATTTTAGATCGAGGGGACCAATTTTCGGTAATTTTTGGATGCGTCGCATCATCTTTTGCATTTGGAGCTCTCCTCAATGGTCAAATTGTCATCCGGTACGGCATTAGAACAGTCTTACGTTCTGCTTCACTATTTCTTATTTTGGGTTCTTCAATACTTCTAGTTATTACTTTATTAGGCAATGGAGTCCCAAATTTTTGGATTTTTATTCCCATGCTTGCAATAGTTCTATCTAATTTCATGTTTATTATGCCGAACTTAAACACTGCGGCTCTTCAACCTGTAGGAGATATCGCTGGAAGTGCTTCAGCCTTAACAAGTGCTTCGCGTATGGGATTCGGAGCTCTTCTAGGTGGTGTAGTTGGTTCGCAAGTACAAATTTCTCTTACCCCTTTTGTACTTGGAACACTGATATTTACCTGCTTAACAACTTTATTTATATATCGTGCTGAACCTTCAAAGAACGAACCAGTAATTTAATCTTGAATGGCTAATCGTTCAAAGATAGCGGGAGGTTCTTTCCATGGATCAGAAACATTTTCTTTTTGTGCTTTCTCTATTTCTTTCCAAACACGCTCTGATGTGCATGGCATATCGATGTGACGTATCCCAAGGTGTGCCAGTGCATCGATAACAGCATTTTGGACTGCTGGGGTTGAACCAATCGTAGAGGCTTCCCCGATTCCTTTTGCCCCTAGAGGGTTCAAAGGCGTAGGCGTTTCAGTGTGGTGGGCTTCGAAAGTTATCATTTCGGCGGCGGAGGGGAACGCATAATCCATAAGGTTTCCTGTAAGGGGATTCCCATCACTGTCATAAAGCACTTCTTCAAAAAGAGCCTGAGAAATACCTTGAGCCATTCCTCCCTGCTGTTGGCCTTCAAAAATCAAGGGGTTAATGATAGTCCCGGCATCATCAACAGCTACATGGCGGAGAAGTTTCACTTCTCCGGTTTCAAGGTCAACTTCGACAAGGGCGATATGCGTACCGAACGGGAAAGTCCCTCCCTCTTGGCTAAAGTCCAACTGGGCTCCTAACCCTTCCATCTCATCGCTTCTATCCAATATCTCTTCGGGAAGATCAGAAGTTGCCGCAATCGCAAGCTCCCCCCAAGACAATGCTTTCACAGGCACGCCAGCAACTCCGACGGTTGCATTTTCGTTATTGACAACAATGTCATCAACCGAAGCTTCAAGGAGATGTGCCGCTAGTTTACGCGCTTTGACTACCATCGCCTCTGTGGCTTTAAGCACGGCCGACCCACCGAGTTGAAGCGAACGTGAACCTCCAGTGCCTCCTCCTGAGCGAACAAGGTCAGTATCGGATTGGATGAGACGGATACTATCGACAGGTATACCTGTTTGTTCAGATACCAACATGGCATAACTTGTCTGATGTCCTTGCCCGTGGGCGGAGGTACCCGCTTTCATTGTGGCGCTTCCATCTGGGTGGACTTCAACAGAAGCATACTCTGAACCTCCGGACCCACTAGTAACTTCCACATAGGAAGCTACTCCAATGCCGAGAGCGATCGTGTCACCGGAACTTCTTCGTATCTCTTGTTCAGAACGTAATTGTTCGTACCCAATAATTTCCGCTGCTTTCTCCAAAGGGAGAAGGTATTGTCCACTGTCATAATTGACTCCAGTTAACGTTGTAAAAGGAAACTGGTCATCGTTGATAAAGTTCCGACGGCGAAGTTCCAATGGGTCGATACCAAGCTCGAAAGATGCTTGTCCCATAGCTCGTTCAAGAAGTGCGGTCGCTTCTGGTCGTCCCGCTCCTCGGTAGGCTCCGGTTGGAGTGGTATTGGTAACTGCTACCACATAGTCAAACCGGATTTTGGGGAAGTTGTAAGGTCCGTTTGACATTTGCTTTGTGCCTCCGGGGAGAAAAGCTCCTATACCGGGGTACGCTCCAGCATCGCCTACCATACGGACTCTTAAACCGGTTACTTTTCCTTCATTAGTGAAACCGACTTCACAGTATTGGATTTGTGCACGTGAGTGAGCCAAGGCAAGAAGGTCTTCGCTTCGTGTCTCTGTCCACGTGACTGCCCTGCCAACCTTCTCAGCAACAAGGATAATTGCAGGGTATTCAACGTATAGACCTGCTTTAGCTCCAAAACCTCCGCCCACATCCGGCGCTATGACCCGAATACTTTCAGGGTCACGTTGTAAAGCGTGGGAAAGCTGAAACTTTAAAGCATGCGGCATTTGGGTTGCACAGTAGAACACTGTTTTCCCATCTTGATCTGTTGTAGCAGCAGCAGAATTAGGTTCTAACGGAACGCCGGCAACTCTTTGATTGACATACCTTCCTCTAACAATATGATCAGCATCTGAGAGGACATCTTCAGCTGGGCCTATATCTGCTATCGCAATGTTGTCACCTTTCTCAGAGAAAAGGAGAAACGCGTCGGCATCTAGTGCCTTTTCAGGGTCAACGATCGGCGGTAGTGGTTCATAGTCGACATAGACCAGTTCAGCTGCATCCATTGCGGTTTGAAATGTTTCAGCGACAACTATGGCAACTGGATCTCCGACAAATCGGACAGTTTCCGATGCAACTGGGGCTCGTCCAAATACTTCATCTACTGGAGCGAATCCTCCATGGATACCATCGATTTCAAAATCTTCTGCGGTGAAGACCCCCAGGACACCCGGAACGGTTTTCGCTAAATCAGCATCGATACTGCATATTGTTGCGTGGGCAACCGTTGAACGAACAAAATATGCATGAGCAGTTTCTCCTAAATCTAAGTCGTAGACGTATTTTCCGCCTTCGGTGAGGAACTGCGGATCTTCAGAACGAAGAACTCTATTACCCAAAATTGAACCAGCCATTTCGGCACATTAACCCACTGATAGAAGAAAAACTAAATCATGCAAATAAAGATGCACACAATCAAGCAACTAAGATGCGGGAACAACTAAAAACGCTCTTACTGAGAAGAAATAACTTGCCATGGATTTTGCACCTGAACGTGATCACGAGTCGATACGCGATGGGATCAGACGTATATGTTCCGATTTTCCCGACGAATACTGGGCCGAGTGCGACAGCGCTCACGAGTTCCCATGGGACTTTTATAATAAGGTAGCGAAGGGAGGATGGATCGGTATTGCTATTCCGGAACAATTTGGTGGCGGGGGACGCGGAATTACCGAAGCATCAATCGTTCTTGAAGAAATAGCCTCTTCTGGAGCTGCTATGAACGGTTGCTCTGCTATACATCTCTCAATTTTTGGTATGGAACCTGTCCGTAAATACGGATCCCCTGAACTAGTCGCAGAGATGTTACCTCGGGTGGCTTCGGGAGAACTTCACGTCGCATTCGGTGTAACTGAACCGGATGCAGGAACCGATACCACCAAAATTCGAACACGGGCAGACCGCGATGGAGATGAATACATCATCACCGGAGCGAAGATATGGACAAGCAAAGCCCCATACTGTGACGTGTGCCTTCTTCTCGTCCGTACAACCCCTTTTGATGAAGCAGCCAGTCCCACCGAAGGGATTTCACTCTTCCTCGTGGATTTAGATGATCCAGCTGTAAATATTACTCCGATCCCCAAGGTTGGACGCAATGCAGTCGTATCCTGTGAGGTGCGCTACGACGGCTTACGGGTCCCTGCTTCACGATTAATCGGCGAAGAAGGAAAGGGGTTCCGCTACATTCTTGATGGACTCAATCCAGAACGGATACTTATCGCTGCCGAAGCGCTGGGGATCGGGAAAGCATCAGTGAACAAAGCAGTAGATTATGCCAATAATCGCATCGTCTTCGACCGACCTATCGGCCAAAATCAGGGAATCGCATTCCCACTCGCAGAAGCTCACATGAAACTCCATGCTGCAGAACTTATGATCAGGAAAGCCTCATGGCAATATGACAATGGTATGAATTGTGCCGAAGCAGCGAACACGGCAAAGTTTTTAGCTGCAAATGCAGGATTTTTTGCTGCAGACAGGGCGATGCAAACCCACGGAGGGTTTGGCTACGCAAGCGAATACCATGTTGAACGTTATTGGCGGGAAGCACGGTTGATGAAGATAGCCCCAGTTTCACAAGAAATGGTCCTTAATTTCATCTCTAGCAAAACTCTGGGTTTGCCAAAATCATATTAATACTATGGCTTCAGCGGTGTATTAGCATCCGTAAATCCCGCATCGTATAACGACCACAATACGCTACTCTTCTTCTGGACTAGGAAAACTCTTTTAATTTTCTTCTTCGTTTTTCCGAATATTTCCTTGTCTTCTATTCCAAATATAGAACGCTAAGGCAGCAAGTATTAATAGATTGAACCACATACTCTGACACTAACAGGAAAAACTATTGTTCAGTGATTTGAATAGTGAGGATTACTTCCCCGCGTGATGTCGGTTGTTCCGGATCCCGAAGATCAATAGCGCTGAGAACATCATCTCCTCCGATTAGCTGGCCAAATACTGTATGTTTTCCAGTGAGATGCGAAGTAGGGGCAAATGTAATAAAGAACTGGCTTCCGTTTGTCCCAGGTCCTGAATTTGCCATAGCCAATAGACCTCTCGCCTCCATTGGTGGCCCGTTATCGACTTCATCAGCGAATTGGTATCCGGGACCGCCGGTTCCCAAACCGGTCGGGTCACCACTTTGGGCCATGAAATCTTCCAAAACTCGGTGGAATAACAAACCGTCATAGAATCCGTCGTTTACCAGATTGATAAAATTATTCACCGTGACCGGTGCTGTTTCCGCAAATAGCTCAAATATCATCTCTCCATCAGCGGTCGTGACCGTCGCAAGGTATGTGGCTCCAGTCTCAATCGTCATGGGTGGAGCGGATGAATACGTGTTTACTCTGGCAGGAGGCGCAACTTCTCTAAGGGTCCGCTCTCCGGCCCATGCTATAAAATCTTCTGGAACGGCTTCTAAGAGGCCTTCATGCAAAGCTACTGCACAGGATTCAACGAGTGCGGCGACGACTGCTAGTTGGCTACTATCTTGAGTGATGAACGCTGCTTTCCAAAACGAAAGCGCTACACCCGAGACATCAAGTTCATTCACTAGGCAGTCTTGATCTACGTCGACCATGAAATATTCGGCTTGGAGATACTGGAGAGATAACTGGCTAGCAAGAATTTCATGTGAGACACATGCTGTGAGAACATCGACCGTTGCGTCACCGAACGCTGCGGGGATTGGATATCCGACAGTTACGGCCGCCAAGCCGACAAACGCGTCATCGCTCTCAGCGGATATGGTCTGTGCCATTAAACATTGGAAAAGGTTTTCGTTTCCGACTCCGAGTGATAACCCGATAGCGATCGCTTCATTCATCAGTTCAAGACTGACGCAGTCGCGAACTCCAGTGACCAAGTCAGTGAATTGCTTTCCAGAGAGTAGTTCCTGATTTGAAATAACTGCTGTTATAGCGTCAGCGAAATCTTGATTGTTCTGTGCAGCCGAAAAAAGACAAGTTTCGCTTCGTCCACTAACAGGCTCACCTATTAAAGCTTCCGCTACTTGGACCGAGAAAAGAACCTCCTGTGGTATTGGTCCTGATTTAGGGGTTTCTTCTGATTCAACCGTGGGAGAAATCGAAGACGACTCTTCAGGTGGGGTTTCAGCACTTCCGCAAGAGAAAAGGAAAGTAGTCACGAGCGCGCAGAAGATTCCAAGTGGAATAGTAAAGAGTTTCAACGAAGGCATATCTAGTCATATCCGATTTCTTTTGCATCTCAACCGCGCAAGTGAAAGATCTCAAGAATACAACGCCTTATTTCTCTAAACTCACCGATGAAAGTGTCGTAGCCACCCTCATGGGTCAGCGGGCAACTAGCCTTGGGATATAGAGAAAGGAGAGGTATGAGTGAACCAAACAGACTTCGTCTGACACAATTCAGTCATGGAGCTGGTTGAGGCTGTAAACTCGACCCGAATGACTTGGCCCACGTTGTGGGCTCTTTGCACAACCTAGAACACTCCGAACTCCTCATCGGTCTCGAAAGCGGCGATGATGCAGCCGTATGGAAGTTAAGCGACGAGCAGGCAATAGTTTCGACTGCTGATTTCATCACACCGGTTGTTGACGATGCGCGCACGTGGGGGCAAATTGCAGCGGCGAATAGCCTTTCCGATATTTACGCAATGGGTGGGAAACCTCTTTTCGCTCTAAATCTTGTCGCTTGGAACAGTGACGAATTACCTAGAGAGCTACTCGTCGAAGTACTTAGCGGGGGGATAGACATCGCTACAGCTGCAGGGATAAGCGTTGTTGGCGGACATACAATTTCCGACCCTGAACCGAAGTATGGGATGAGTGTTACTGGCATCGTGAATCCAAATGAGATACTCACAAATACCGGCTTACTCCCAAGCCAGGAACTTGTTTTGACAAAGCCGCTAGGTATAGGCGTTATCACTACAGCAATCAAACGAGATGCTGTGGGGACAGAAACTATTGCCCAAGCGGTTGCGTCGATGATCCAATTAAACGATGTAGCAGCGCAAGTAGCTCTGGATTCAGGAGCGACCGGGGCGACCGATGTGACTGGATTTGGACTATTGGGACACTTAGGGCGCATGGCGAAAGAATCATCTGTCGACATAATGATTGATGTCGATAATGTGCCTCTTTTAGAAGATAGTCGGGAGCTAGCAGAGGATGGGTTTGTACCCGGAGGGACAAGTCGCAACCTTTCCTGGGTCGCTGATCACCTCGTAGCTGGGAGTCATAGTGAGGTGACTAAGTTGCTCTTAGCTGATGCGCAAACATCAGGAGGTTTAGTCTTCGGAGTCGATCCGGGAGAAGCAGAAGCGGTGTGCGAATCCCTTGCCAAGCTTGGGAGATTTGGGGCGGTTATTGGACATTGCACTTCGGGTACAGGAATGATCACGCTTAAGTAAAGCAAGAAGGTATCGGCCTCTTCTAGAATTAAATTATGACACTTTCACTTGAACGGCATCCCAAATTCTCTGGCCGAAATGGTCCTGTGGTTATCGTCGTTGCTGATGGAATCGGTGTGGCTCCAGCTCACCCCAGTAATGCTGCATCAGAAGCTGATACACCCACACTCGACAAGCTTATTAGTTCTACCATGTCTACCGAACTCGCAGCACATGGGACCGCTGTCGGCCTGCCAACAGATGAGGATATGGGTAATAGTGAAGTAGGGCACAACGCGATGGGATCTGGCAGAATTTTTGCCCAAGGTGCGAAATTAGTCAATAAAGCCATAGAAGAAAAATCACTCTTTTTGTCAGATGTGTGGCAAACAGCAATCGACCAAGCAAAACAAGAAACCTTGCATCTGATTGGCTTGCATTCTGATGGCAATGTTCACAGTCATAACGACCACTTATATAGTCTTATCTTAGCTGCAGTGAGCGAGGGCGTATCAGAAGTCCGTGTTCATATCCTTCTCGATGGACGCGATACTCCCCCACGATCTGCTGAGCATTACATTAACCAGACAGAAGAATTTATATCGCAGGTCAACACACAATACGAGGTAAATATCCAAATCGCTTCTGGAGGTGGCCGGATGGCTATCACCATGGACAGGTACGACGCTGACTGGGGAATGGTCGAACGGGGCTATAACTGTCATACCCATGGAGTTGGTCGTTCCTTTAGTTCAGCTCAAGAAGCGATAAACATACTATACGAAGAGACAAATATCGGAGATCAGTATCTGGAACCATTTGTGATCGTTGGCGATGATGGAGAACCCATAGGAAAGATCAGGGATGGAGATAGTGTCATCCTTTTTAATTTTCGTGGCGATCGTGCTATTGAAATATCTCGAGCTTACGAAGAAACAGAATTTGACAAATTTGATCGAGGTAACCATCCTGATGTGTTCTTCGCTGGCATGCTTCAATATGATGGCGACTTACTTATCCCCAAAAACTACCTAGTTGACCCGCCCTTTATTGATCGAACCATGGGCGAATATCTAGCCAGCGAAACTGTGCCTTCATTTGCGATAAGTGAAACTCAAAAATTCGGACATGTTACCTATTTTTGGAACGGGAACCGAAGCGGTTACATCGATGAGCAGATTGAGACATATGTGGAAATCCCCTCTGATAACTGCCCATTCGATGAGGCCCCAACAATGAAAGCAGACGAAATCACTGATGCGACAATTGCCTTGCTACGTTCTGGAAAATATCGGTTTGGTCGGGTGAATTATGCAAACGGGGACATGGTCGGGCATACAGGAAACGTTGAAGCCGCTATAAAAGCTGTTGAAACAGTTGATAGCTGTGTTGCTCGACTAGTGGAAGTTATTGACCAGCTGGGAGGTATCTTGATCTACACATCCGATCATGGAAATGCCGACAGGATGTTCATAGAAACAGACGATGGGAGTCGAGTCCCGGTGACTTCGCATACGTTGTCGCCAGTTCCATTCGTGATACATGATCCCCAATTTGAGAATGAATATAATCTAATTCCGCCTGAAGATGCTGGCTTGACCCATATCGCTGCAACCGTTTTCAATCTGCTGGGGTATGAAGCACCAGTCGGATACCAACCAAGTCTTCTTTCTTTCTGAGTGCGGAAGACTTAACACAATAATTTATGCACAAATTTCGGTACGTTCATATAGGGAATAATGCACGGACACCCATTCGGTTCTTGAGTTCCAGGAAAGATTTTTTGACTCTAAAATTCCAAGACCCTGCTCTCAGTACTTCATCGCAATCGCTAAGAGTAATCTTCCTATAAGTAGAGTGAAGACATGATTGCTGATGAAAAATACGTATTGTTCACAACTTTCACTCGGGAAGGTGTAGCAAAATCCTTACCCGTGTGGATCGCTGATTTGGGTGATGGAACATGTGGGTTCACTACTGGAAACGCTTCGTGGAAAGTAAAGCGGCTCGTCAACAACTCGCAAGTTGAGTTATGCCCATGTGATTTCCGTGGCCGCATTGACCAAACATCCGAGATGATTGCCGGCGCGGCGAAAATGGTAGTAGGTGACGACCATACTCGGGTAGAGAAAGCTATACGCAAGAAATACGGCTTAACCGCTTGGTTTCTTCTAATGCCTGAATGGTTCAGAAAAAACATCACAAAAAAAGCTGTCAAAAGTTGTGGAATTATTATTTCGGATATGAACTAATCAAAATTCCTGGTTCGACCTGTATGGATTTAATGACACTATCTTGAAGACTTGCTCAGAGTTAACCTTCTTAATGGAATGTTTCTTTTTTAGGAATCAGGATTTGAGGTGGCCATAACAGTCAGGGTCATTATCAGCGCCCCCACTCCTCGGTTACGCTACTGGTATCCCAAATAAAGATGGAGCAAATCATGAACAGCTACGGCGAAGAATCTAATAATGGGCCCGCAGAACAATTAAATGACTCTGGGGTTCTCTTAATTGACAATCCTCTCCCCGGTGTCCGGCGTTTAACTATGAACCGGCCAGAGAAACGTAATTCGCTTATTCATCCTCTTCGCGGGGCAATCCTTGAAGCTCTTCAAGAAGCTGACACGGACCCAAATGTAAAAGTTTCGATCATTCGCGGCGCCGGTCCATCTTTTTCCTCAGGTTATGACCTTTCAGGTGCGAATGCTGGACATGATATGCCATTTTTTACCGCTGGTGGAGAAGGCCAGTGGCCTCGGCATGTCACTGAAGGGTGGATGAGCATCTGGGATCTCGCAAAACCAGTAATCGCCCAAGTACACGGTTATTGCCTAGCAGGTGGTAGTGAACTAGCGACTTGCTGTGATCTTGTGTACATCGCTGAAGATGCGCAAATGGGATACCCTGCAACACGTTTTGGTGTACCGGATATGCATTTCCATACTTGGTTTTTGGGGATGCGTCGAGCTATGGAAATGATGATGACCGGAGATTCAATCAGTGGCTCGGATGCAGTTGCAGAAGGATGGGCCAATCGAGCTTTCTCTGCCGACAAACTAGAAGAAGAAGTTCTTGCGATTGCTGAGCGAATAACGAAGACGCCTTCAGACCTGACCCAACTCAATAAACGAGTTGTACACCGGCAGATGGAAATCATGGGATTACGTACCGGTATACGTGCCGGCACTGAACTGTGCGCATTAGGTATCCACACGGATTCGATGAAAGCATTCCTCGGAAATATTAAGGACAAGGGCCTTACTGAGGCCCTAACGGAACGCGACGAAGAATATGGTGATTATCGCACCAACGAAACCTAACTGATTATCTCCGATTAAGATATTAAATTGCAGTCACAGTCCAATGCGAGGCTTCTTCAAGACCAAAAAGGACTACTTGTTGACCATCGCTGGTAGATAACATCGCTGCTAGATCTAGTTCTACCTGCTCTCTGGTAAGCAACAGTTGGCTAGAAGAAGGTTCATACCCATAAAAAGCTGCCCCATTTTTTGATACAAATGCTGGGAAATTTTCTAATTTTTCTTCCTCTGCAAAAATTTCAGCAACTACTTCAAGCCCATAAGCGGCATTGAAGATCCCTGCTTTCGCCTCTTCACCATATTTCTCCGATATCGGATGTGGAGCTGAATCCGTGCCAAGAAAAAATGATGGGTTTCCTGTTGTAACAATGTCAACTATCGCTTTGCGGTCAGACTCTGAGTTGATGATCGGTTTACAGAAAAGGTCAGGGTGGAATTCTGGAGTCAGAAGGTCAGATCGGTTCCGCGAAAGGTGGTGGGGGGTGACTGATGCAGCAACATGAGGGTAATTGAGTACAAAATCTACGCCAGCTCGAGTAGATATATGTTCAACAGTTACCTGTAACTTTGGAAGCTGTTCGCACAAGGGGTGAAGCTCTCCTTCAAGAAATGCTGCTTCGCGATCAAATAGGTCAATTTGTGGGTCAGTTGATTCGGCATGAACTAACAACGGGATATTGTTCTCTGCCATGACTTCGAAGAGCTCTATAAAGTCAAGAATATTATTACCGCCATAACTAGAATTTGTTGTTGCTCCGGCTGGATAATACTTAACAGCTTTTATTATTCCAGCTTCATAACCGAAGAGAAGGTCGCTCGAATCAAGCTCTGATGAACAGTACAAGGTCATCAACGGCTGAAAATCTGGCGTTTGTTCTGAAGCTGCTCTGAGTATACGTTCCCGATAGCGTTCTGCTTGTCTGACGGTGGAGACCGGGGTAGTAAGATTCGGCATGATCATGGCATAGCGGAACCGGTTCGCCGTGTACCCAATTACAGCATCTAACATCGCTCCATCGCGGAGATGGACATGCCAATCATCGGGTCGTGGTATCTGGATCGTTAAGTCCACACCATCATCCTATCTGACATCTAAGGGAGGATAGTGAGATCAGCAGAACACAGGCGAATCGGGTTAACTCGAAAGTAGATCTTGAACCCTGCTATCTAGTCCTGCTTTGCCCAGAGCTCCAAAGACACGTTCAATATTCCCACTTGAATCAATAAATATCCATGCAGGTTGTGTAGCGATACCGTAACTTACCCAAATTTTCCCGTCAGAGTCAAAGATATGCGGGAATTCTTCTACTCCGAAAGTAGTGATGAAGTCCTTAACAGCAGAAAGTTTGTTCCGTCCAGCTACTCCGATGAAGTCAACCTTCCCAGCGTATATTCGTTGGAGCTCTGCGACCGCAGGAGCTTCTGCTCTGCAGCTTCCTCAAGTGGGCGCCCAAAACCACAACACGGTTTCCTTCCCTCTAAAATCATCAAACGCTATCGTCGTTCCATCAGTAGCCTGCATGGTCACAGGGGCGTCGCCTTCTTCGCTATTATCGTCGACGATGACTGGGGCATCACCTTCACCGCCTTGTTCGCTTTCGTCTTCGCTATCGTCTTTGCTATCGTCTTCGCTATCGTCTTCGCTATCGTCTTCGCTATCGTCTTCGCTATCGTCATCGACAATGGCTGTATCCGAAATTTTAGTTGTCGGGTCGGATAGTTGTGCCGAGGTCTCTGCTTGGGAACTACATGACGGAAATACGCTTAGACAAAAAAAAGTAACCAAAGCAGCGAGAGTAATCACACAATTTTTTATTCCCATTATGGAAAGGTTAGCTATGAGCGCTTCAGGTCACTACGCTTAACCATAATGCGCTGGAATTCTTTTTTTTCTCCCACTTTGCGAGATGCTCCTAGCGATGCTGAAGCTGTAAGCCATAAACTCCTTGTGCGGGGTGGTTTCATCCGCCAATTGCATTCTGGGCACTATATTCTTCTTCCTCTCGCCCACAGGGTACGGAAAAAGATAATTTCTATCATCGAAACCGAAATGGATGCTATTGGCGGGCAACAGGTCCAAATGCCTACACTGCAAACCGCTTCCATGTGGCAAAAATCTGGTCGTTTAGAATCGATGGGTGACATCATGTTCCGTCTTCAAGACCGCCACGGCACCGAAGCAGCACTTGGTGTGACCGCTGAAGAAATTTTTGCCATTGCTGCAACAGAAATTACCTCCTACAAACAATTACCCCAGATGTGGTACCAGATTCACACCAAGTATCGTGACGAAGCTCGGCCAAAGAGTGGTTTACTCCGAGTTCGTGAATTCACAATGAAGGATGCCTATTCTTTCGACCTAGATGAGGATGGGCTGGATGCTTCCTTTAAACATCAACACGAGGCATATACGAAAATATTCGAACGAATGGATTTAAAAGCGATACCTGTTGAAGCTTCTTCTGGAAATATGGGAGGTTCAGACAGCATTGAATTCATGGTTCAAGCTGAAGCTGGAGAAGATTACACGGTGATCTGTAACGGCTGCGGATATGGCGCCAATATTGAAAAAGCAGTTTCGCAACTTGACCCGATTGCAGATCTCGAAGCTCCAGAAAAGCCGGCTAAATTCTCTACACCAAATATCCGAACGATCGCTGCCCTCGCTGAGGCGGGACACGCCGCAGAGAATCAGATCAAAACTATGGTATATGTGATTGATGGTCAGCTTACTTTAGCTCTCGTACGTGGAGACCATCTCTTAAATGAACAAAAGCTTGCTGATGCGACAGGAGGAGTAACCATTCGCCAGGCAAATAGTGAAGAAACAGTGCGACTTCTCGGCGCTGAACCCGGATCCTTAGGTGGCGTTGGAGTTACTGAGTTACCGATCCTTGCGGACCTTGCTCTCCGTGGTCGTTCCAATATGACAACAGGAGCGAACGAAAATAACTTCCACTTATCGGGTGTCGACATTGAACGTGATATAGATATCAAGGAGTGGCTGGACCTCCGCTCAGTCCAAAACGGTGATAGGTGTTCTGAATGTGGGGATCTCCTAAAGATCGTTACGACAATAGAATCTGGCCATATTTTTAAATTAGGAACTAAATACGCTAAAACATTCGGTGCAAATATTTTAGATGAAAATGGTAAAAGCCGGACTGTGCTTATGGGAAGTTACGGAATCGGTGTGGAGCGGGCCATCGCCACAATCGTAGAAACACACCACGATGAAAAGGGCATAATCTGGCCTATTACTGTTGCTCCATTCCAAGTAGTAATCACTATCGTGCAAACAAAAGATGAGGAAAGCGTCCGTATCGGAGAAGAGATCTACGAATCGCTCTCTGAAGAAGGCATCGAAGTACTTCTCGATGACCGTGATGCGAGACCCGGTGTGAAGTTCGCCGATGCTGAGCTGATAGGTATCCCCTATCGGATAACGGTAGGCCCTAAGGGCATTGCGAATGGGGTCATAGAATTTGTACCAAGGGCCACAGGGGAAACGGCGCTTATACCAATTCCCGAGGTCACTAGTTACATTTCAGAAATAGTTCGGACTTAAGCCAACTTTCCGATTCCGAGTTGGAACTGGTCCATCTAAACGTAAACGCCTCTCACCCTCTCCTTTAAGGCTATTTCCGGAACATTTTTTCCACTTTATACAGGAACTGAGAATTGTTACCCACTTCATTTAATTTTCACTCTTCACTCCCTTTTGTCCTTTCAGTAAGTATTGGCATACCATTCAAAGTGAGATCTTTCCGAGCATCTACTACGCTTTTGGAGAACTAGATAGCGCACATAAAATCATTAAGGGGGAATGTGGATCAAGCATCAAATAGAACCGATGCAGCGAGTATTTCCGCAACAATCCTTGAAGAGGAAGAAGCGCGACGCGAGGCTTTAGAAGAAGCTTCAGCCGACACTGTTCTGCCCGATGATCTTCTTCCAGGTGTTGGTGACGAGGAAATGACTTTTCGGGAAGGGATCCAAAAAGGTGGCAAGTCAATGATGCTTGTCCTGTTGCTTCTCGCAATTGTAGAAGAATTTGATCGGGTAGCTATTACCGTTCTTGGCCCAGATATCCAAAAAAGTTTAAATATCTCAGATACTATGCTTCTAGGTTTGGGAAGTTTTGGCGGCGTCGTTCTCGTACTCTCAACGATTCCTTTTGCCTGGTTTTCCGACCGTTACCGAAGACTTACAGTTCTCTCGATGGCTACTGCGGTCTGGGGAGGACTAGTGGCGTTCACAGGCGCTGCACAAAATGCCTTTCAACTCGCTATAGGGCGAGCTGGGTCTGGGGTCGGCGCAGGTGCCAAAATACCCATCTCTCCGTCATTAATCGCTGATCAATATCCGATTGCTGTTCGTGCACGGGTTTTTGCTGCTGAAGCCCTTGGACGGCCAACAGGTCAAGTTATTGGACCGTTCATAGCGGGAGGGATTGTTGCTTTAGCTGGAGAGGGCCCCGATGATTGGCGGATCGCTTTCTACGTGTTTGCCCTTCCTGCGATTCTTCTCGTAATAGCGGTCTTTTTCTTAAAAGAACCGAGCAGAGGAAAGTATGAACATGATGCCGTACTTGGTAAAGCGCTCGAAAAGACTGAAGAAGAACCCCCCGTTCGATTATCTTCTGCTTTCCAACGTCTAAAAAATGTCCGATCTTTCTACTATCTTGTCGTTGGTATTGGTGTCCTTGGTTTCGCCCTCGTAGCTGTACCTACAACCATGTCACTTCTTCTTGAAGAGGTATACGGATACGGCGCCTTCAAACGCGGATGGATTATTTCAGTGAGTTGGAGTGCCGCTCTGGTCGCTATACCAATAGCTGGCAAACTCGGAGATAAACTCTTTAGAAAAGACCCTAAACGTGCCTTATGGCTTATGGGTGCTCTTGTGACGATGTACGGGGTTTTTGTCACAGTTGGAGTCCGGTTCACAGACATCACCTTTTTAATTATCTTTTACACCCTTGGTAATGCATGCCAAGGGGCTGCCTTTACGCAGATGGGTCCAACAATTTCTGCTGTGGTTCCATATCGGATGCGTGCTCAAGCGTTTTCGCTCGTCGGGGTCTATATCTTTTTAATGGGAGGATTTTTTGGGGGCTTACTAACCGGAGCTTTCTCTGATGCATATGGTGAACGGACCGCTTTAACGATCGTGGTTCCTCCTGCAGCCCTTATTGGAGGCTCTCTTATAATGTACGGATCGCGTTTCATGAAACGCGATATTTCGCTTGTTGTTGAAGAGCTTCTTAGTGACCAAGAAGAACAACAACGAGCGGCAAAAAATCCAGATCAAGTACCTGTATTACAAGTTCAAAGCCTGAACGTCAGTTACGGGAACCTACAAGTGCTTTTCGATGTCGAGTTTGAAGTTAGAAGGGGTGAAACACTTGCACTCCTTGGAACAAATGGGGCAGGAAAATCAACAGCGTTAAGAGCTATCTCAGGCTTAAAAATGCCTGATCGGGGAGTCGTCCGGATGAATGGCCGTGATATCACACTCGTCGATCCTGAATACCGGGTGACGTTAGGGATGGTTCAAGTCCCAGGTGGTGAGGCGCTCTTTACCGGACAGACCGTAGGAGAGAATCTTGAAGTCTGGAGTTGGCTTATTGAAGACCCAATCATTCGGAAAGAACGCCAGGAAAAAGTTTTTGATATTTTCCCACAATTGACAGATCGGCTCGATGACAAAGCCGGTTCGTTATCAGGTGGACAGCAACAGATGTTGGCGCTTGGTAAAGCGCTCATGTTGGAGCCCGAATTGCTCCTTATCGATGAACTCTCGCTAGGTCTCGCACCCGTGGTCGTCCAAGACCTTTTGGTGGTTGTTGAACAACTGAAAAAATCTGGAATAACTATGGTCATTGTCGAACAATCCGTCAACGTCGCACTTTCAATCGCTGATCGGGCAATTTTTATGGAGCGGGGGCGTATTCAATTCCAAGGTCCTGCGCAAGAGCTTCTCGAACGGGATGATTTACTTCGTGCCGTATTCCTATCTGGAGAAGGCGCTTAAATGGTTACTGTCTTTACAGCGATTACCTATAGTAATGAAATCCTCTTCCAAGGCTTTATTGATGGCATGCTGTATGCCTTAATCGCTATAGGCCTAGTCCTTATTTATAAAGCTACGGGGGTTATCAATTTCGCTCAGGGTGCGATAGGAACGTTTGGTGGCTTCGTAATGGGAATGGTTATGGTCAATTATGGGCTGCCATATTGGCTTGCAGCAATTTTAGCGATTGCCGCAAGCGGCGCCGTTTCTACTGCCACAGAACTACTTGTTGTCCGGCGTTTATTTACTAAACCTCGTCTGCTCTTATTTGTTGCAACCTTAGGTGTCGCCCAGTTAGTTGCACTATTACAAATTTGGCTACCAACCGTTAATGAAAGAGTCGATTACCCGACACCGATTAATAACCATTGGCATATCGGCGGGATAAATATTTTGCTACGCGGTGAACAATTAATGGTCTTGATTGTTGTTCCAGCCCTCGTTATCATTCTCGCTTACCTGTTGCAGAAGACACGATTCGGATTAGCAGTAAGGTCCGCAGCGGATAATCCAGGTGCAGCACAACTTGCAGGACTTTCGATCAGGGCTGTCTCTACACAGGTCTGGTTTATCGCTGGTGTACTAAGTGGGGTATCTACCCTTTTGATAGGCCCTGTTCAACAACTTGATGCTGGCGGCATCGGAACGAGTTTGGGGCCAGAATTACTTTTGTTTTCACTTACTGCTGCGATGTTTGGCCAGTTGGAATCTTTCCCTCGTGCGTTAGTCGGAGGATTAGCAATCGGGATTGTAAACCGGTTAGTGCTTGCAAATAAATCTAAGGGATTCCTTGGGGATTGGGGCATCGGAAATGGAGCGAACCTTCTCGCTGTCTTTGTGATTCTCTTATTAATGATGCTTTTCATTACTCGTGGGGATAGATCTAGTGAACAATCTTGGGTTTTGACTCCTCGGTTACGTTCAGCCCACAAAGATCTTGTTAAGTTCCCGCTGTATCAGTGGATCTCAAAAATAGGCATGGTGTTTTTAGCCCTCGCCATTGTTGGATTACCACAGTTTGTTGACAAACCCAGCCGTCTCATCGCTTACTCGGGTGTTCTGATTGTCATGTTGGTCGTTCTTTCAGCAGTTGTACTAACTGGGTGGGCGGGACAATTGTCGCTTGGACAATTTGCTTTCGCCGGTGTTGGGGCATTTATGACTTCGTATTATGCCGCATCATTAAATTATTTTGCTGCGTTAGGTATTGGTGTCCTATGGGGGATCGGCGTGGCTCTAGTCGTTGGGATTCCAGCACTTCGCCTGCGCGGCCTATATTTAGGAATAGCAACATTAGGATTTGCTCTGGTAACTGGCAGATGGATTCTATCTATCGAACGTTTGAATTCGAATTCTGCGGGAGGTTCGAAGGTTAAACCACCAGTTTTGTTTGGTAGATATGATCTCCGTACTGACAAAGAAGCCTATTACTATCTTTGTGTTGTCATGGTTGCAATTGTTATCTACCTACTTTGGCGATTGCGTCTTTCTGGTATAGGGCGAACTTTGATTGCTGTCCGAGACAATGAAGCGACCGCTGCGGCGTATACGATCTCACCAACTCGGGCGAAACTTATTGCGTTTGCAGTCTCGGGAGGTGTAGGAGCTTTAGCTGGAGGGTTATTAGTTCCTGCGACCGGTTCGTTACGTTCATTACAGTTTCAACCGGCTGAGTCTTTGTTGGTGATGTCGATCGCAGTCGTTGGTGGTATCTCTTCTATCACCGGTGGTGTACTCGGAACGATTTTCCTAGTTGGCCTTCCCACAGTCTTTGAAAGCAGTGCCCAAGTTCGATTATTCTCAAGTGGACTCGGAATGCTTGTGGTCTTGATGTATTTCCCCGGTGGGCTCATATCGCTTCTCCACAATGCACGCGACTCGTTTTTGACATGGTTAGCGAATAAACAGAAATGGGTCCCAACTTATAAGGGACAATCGAACGCTATTTGGTCTGGAACAAGAGATAGTAAGCAGGTAGGTGAAGACAATGTTCAAGGGATTCCTGCATTGTCTACAAATGATGTATCGGTTCAATTCGGCGGCCGACACGCAGTAACGGGAGTGTCGATCAATGTGCAACAAGGAGAGATTGTCGGATTAATAGGGACAAATGGAGCTGGAAAAACTACCTTAATGAACGCCATTTCCGGATTTGTTTCCGCTGATGGAATAATAGAACTCTACGGATCTCCAATCCATAAAAGCAGTAGCCATATACGAGCTCGAAGCGGAATAGGTCGGGCTTTTCAAAATGCAAAACTATTCGGAAGCCTCACCGTTCGTGAAACAATCATGACAGCTCTTGAATCACGTGAGCGGTCATTACTGCTTCCTTCGATATTTGGTGTTCCTCCATCTACCTCTGCTGAGAGAAAAAAAAGATCCCAGGCTGAAGAAATTATTCATTATTTAGGTCTTGGGAGATATGCTGACCAGCTTATTTCAGAATTATCGACAGGGACCCGCCGTATCGTTGAACTGGGAGCTTTAATCGCTCTAGATACGCAACTAATGTTACTAGACGAACCAACGGCCGGAGTAGCTCAAAAAGAGACTGAAGCGTTCGGACCCTTGATCCACGCTATTCGGAAAGAATTAGGCAGTTCAATTCTTTTGATAGAGCATGACATGCCCATGGTAATGTCTATCAGCGATAGAATTTATTGCCTTGAATCAGGTTCAGTCATAGCGGAAGGATCACCAGATGAAGTCCGTAATGACCCAAGTGTGATTGCATCGTATTTAGGGACAGATAATCGGGCGATTCAGAGAAGCGGAGATGGAACTGTATGAGGGTACGAATCATTTTTAGTCGATACTAAACCATTCTCCACTCACCGGTATCCAACAGTTCACTGGCGCTGGGCAACCGTTAAATGTCCCATCCTCTCCACGTGTCGTTTCCGATGGAACGATGGTAAAACGTACTACCCACATTTTTGTGGAGTAGTAATTTTTTTCCGGTCCGAACGTTCCTTCACCATCAGATCGAAATGCCATTGGACCGGAAATCTCTCGAAGGGCATCTGCAAAAGAGTCTCGCGTTGGATTAATTCCAGCATTTTCGAGTCCCTCTTTGATAAATCGGACCATTGTGCATTCCCATGGGGCAAAATCCGAGTTCAATAACTCACCATCGAATGTTTCAAGACCTACTTCTCCTGATGGTACACCGATATTACTTTGATCATTAAAGATCGGGAAATGGGAAAGCCACTCTCGTCTACAGATTTTTTGAAAATCATCATCTTCGCGCAATCCCCCATCTGGGAGAGCATAGGAATCGTATGCAGTGACACAAATAGCCCCATCCGCTGCTGGGTTAGTTCTACTCGCACCGAATGGAGTGCAGTTAGACGGTGCAGAATCGATTATTGTTCTTTCCCATCTTGGCTGTATCTCTCCAATTTCCCCCCAGAAACCAGACGCGTAAATGAATGGGACCATGACAAAGACGTGGTCTACTCCTTCAGCGGTGAATTGGGAAACTGCTGCTGCACCCTCTGCATTAGCGGAAGCGTTATCTAATCCAGCACTGCTGATAGTTATAGTGACCGTCTCATATTTAGCTTCTTCTAGTACGGTTTTTATGGAAGTGCTTGCTATTACCAGTGCCGCGTCCTCCATCGACAAAATTCCTATTTTCTGTCCTGGCGATATTAAGCCTTGATTAATAGCTAGTTCTGCGGCGACAATCGCCGCAACTTCGGCTGGTGGATTGAGAGTAAATAGACGATTCGGCGCGGCATCAATAAGAGCTTGTGAAGCCACTTCACCATAGACAAAAATCGTATCGCTTTCTTCAGTGAAACAAGGAATAAATTCTGGGCTGAATCCAGGCCCATTCACTGCCATGAAAACCTGCTCATCAAGAGTTGCTTTGATACAAGCATCCTCCATTGAAGCAATAGACAGAGGATCCCAACTTATTTCAACAGTTTCGATCACCCTGCCATTGATACCACCCGCAGCATTCCATTCATCAAAGTACTTTGTGAACCGTTCAGTTAAATGCTGGTTTGACAACGCTGCCGGGAGAGGGAAACCAATATCCCGAAGGCCCTTTAAATCTGGGATAACAACAGCGATCTTTATACTTTCTGCTGTCACCCCAATGTCTGAAGATTTTCTCTCCCTCGTTGGACCTTCTTCGTGTAGCGGGGTTGGAACGGTACCGGTAGAAGGATCCTTTTTTTTAATTTCTGGACTTTTTTGATAATCAACAATAGCTGACGTGGCTTCAAGCGCACTGGGTGTTGAACTTGTTTCCCTAGAACAGGCCATAAGAAACAAAGAAAAAGAAACTATCAGACATGCAGTTAGAGAACGCACCATCTTCCTCCTATGTAAAGGTTTCCACCGGTGCAGTCGTTATGTCAAAAAAGTGAGAGGGGCAGCTATAAAGCTGCCCCTCTCCTAGAAAAATATGGTTCAGTTTATTCGAACTTGAACCATTCTCCAGTAACTGGGACCCAACAGTTTACTGGTGCTGGACAACCATTGAATGTTCCGTCAGCTCCTTTGGCAGTGCTTCGGGAAGCTAAAGTAAACGTGACTGCTTGCATCTGCGTTGAGAAATAATTCTTGCCTGGACCGAAAGCTCCTTCGCCATTTGAACGGAAAGCTTGAGGGCCTGACACTCCTCTCATAGCATCAGCAAATGAATCACGAGTTGGGTTAACTCCCGCATTCTCTAACGCTTCTTTAATGACGTACTGCATAGTACATTCACCAGGAGCATAGTCAGAGTTGAGCAGCTCACCATCTGCTGTTTCTAAACCAACTTCACCCGATGGTGCACCCTTATCGCTTTTCCCATTGAAAATTGGGAAATGATCGAGCCATTCCTCTCGACATTGCGCCTCGAATGCATCATCATCGCCCACGCCTCCGGTAGGAGTTGCATATGAGTCATATGATGTTACGCAGATAGCATTTTCTGCTGCTGCGTTCGTTCGGCTGGCACCGAATGGTGTGCAGTTTGAGGATGCTGAGTCGAGGATTGTTCTATCCCATGTTGGTTGGAGCGTCCCGACTTCACCCCAAAAACCAGATGCATAGATGAATGGAATGATAACGAACACGTGATCAACCCCTTCTGCATTGAATTGGGCAACAGCTGCGGCGCCTTCGGCGTTCGCTGCGGCATTATCACCGCTTAATGTGTTCACTGTAATTGTTGTGGTTGAGTAACCCGCTCCTTCAAGTACAGCTTTTGCTGCTGTTCCAGCTGCTTCAATTGCTGGGTTGTTGGAGTCAAGAATACCGACCTTTGACCCTGATGGGATAATTCCTTGACTTACAATGAGTTTCGCTCCAGCATCACCGGCAATTTCTGATGGTGGGTTAAGAGCGAAAAGGCGATTAGGTGCCGCATCGATCATGAGTTGAGGTGCGACTTCGCCATAGAAGAAGGTAGTGTCATTATCCTCAGTGAAACATGGTAGGAAAGCTTGGCTGAAACCTGAGGCGTTAATCGCCATAAAGACTTGCTCATCAAGGACAGCTTTAGTACAAGATTCTTCCATTGACGCTGGGCTTAGGGGATCCCACGTTATCTGCACGCCTTCAACCGTTCGCCCATTAATTCCTCCGGCAGCATTCCACTCATCAAAATATTTCGTAAATCTTTCTGATAAATGATCTGTTGACAAAGCTCCAGGAAGCGGGTATCCGATATCTATAAGGCCTTGGAGGTCGGAAACAACAACGCCGATCTTAATAGAATCGGCTGTAATGCCGACATCAGAAGCAGTTCGTTCTTCTTCCTTCTCTGGTTCTGCTGCTGGTGCTGCTTGTGTTGGAGCTGCATCAGATTGGAAGACGAGTTCATCTATGACTTCCTGCACACCGGCAGCGTTATACTCGTACACCTCGTAAATACCTGTTCCTGGTTCACCAACATCAAGGAAATCAATGGCGCCAGAAGCACCGTCATAGTCAATGTTGTTACCAGCAGCAAGTTCATCTTTACAATCAGCAAACGTTGAACACTTCACACCGTCACGGCTCACACCAACCATCGCAGCAGCGATATCAGCAGAGTCATTCGATCCAGAAGATTCAGCAGCTAAAGCGATCAGGATCGCACAGTCATACGACTGAGCAGAGAAGATCGTCGATACGCCAGGAGCGAATTCAGCGAACGCACCTGGGAAGAACGCAGCACCACTCGAAGGAGCAGCAGCTGGTTGAGTTCCCTTCATGCCCGAAGCAATACCCGGGTTGCTCTCATCAATGAGAACACCAAGCTCACCAGTGGCCATACCATCCGTGATATAAATCTGGATGGCGTCTGGGCCTGCGCCCTGTTCAACCATGGTTTGTAGTATCTGGATACCTTCTTCGAACGCAACCAGAACAACAGCGTCAGGACCCGAAGCAATCACGTCTTGTACGACATCATCGAAGCTTGTCGCTTCAGGAGCGTACGCCGTGTTATACACGATGGCTCCCCCACCGCTCTCTATCGCAGGTTCAAACTCAGCGTTGAAGCCCACACCATAATCATCAGCGCGGCTCACAACAGCAACATTTGTATACCCGTCACCGAGTACTACGTTCGCAAGAGCTGGAGCTTGTAGGTCATCAGAAGGTGCGGTACGGAAATAATATCCGTCATCACCAGAAGTTCCCAGACCAGCAGCCGTGTTCGAAGGTGAACACTGGGTAATACCAGCCGACGTGATCTTATCAATCACCGAACCAGTAATACCTGAAGCAGCAGCACCAACAATGGCATCTACATCTTCAGTCAATAACCGGTCAACCGTCGTGTTAGCGATATCAGGATCTGTACCCGAGTCGCCAGCAGTTAACGAGACATCAGCGCCATTGACACCACCAGCAGCATTGATATCAGCTATAGCCATATTGACACCCTCGAGCAGAGGCGCCGACAAAAACGCCAACGCACCAGTCTCAGGCAACAACGTTCCGATATTCAACGGATCAGCAGCAGCAGCCGACGAATCACTACTCGAATCTGAACTCGCATCCGAACTCGAACTTGAACTTGAACTTGAATCATCATCACCACCACATGCAGCAGCAACAAGAACGAAAGCAAACAACACGGCTAAAAGCCGAAGTAATTTCTTACTCATTTCCCCCCCTTTTTTTGGAAAAAAGCTTAGTTAATTAATGGGAATCATTAAATTCCCCTTACTTAAAGACTACTCGCCTCCACCGAAAAGTAAAATAGGTCACTTTAGGAACGTTCAATAAATTCGCCAAATAGAATCGTGGTGTTCAAGGGTGCACCTGCAACAACAAAGTATTCTTTGTACATATCGAATCTCCCTTGGCATTTTTCATCAATCTGTTCCGTTGAGTAATCAAGATGATAATGAGAAGACATTCCTAGTTTTTCCCCTGATTCCATGGCTGAATCAGCGTCCTCAACGGCAAAGACTACTCCCTTTATTCCTTCCCCTGTCTCTTCCATATCATCCCTAATGCGACTTGGAACTTCTGGCAAGGGGGAAACTAATTCAATCCCCGCTTCCCAAGCCATCGCAACTTGAACACCAAACGACGCTGCCTCACCATCAGTGTTCTCTGGGGCAAATTCTGCACCTAGTAATTGTTCAAAATATGATTTCGCTTCTGTAAGATTCCATACAGCTATAACGATCCGATTAATGCCCTTTTGTTTCATACTGGTAATCTAGCTTTTTCTTTTCCATGACTTCTCAGGAGTGAACGAAAATAGCCCAAAAATAATCATTTGCACCAAGTAGCATCCAATTCCCATCAGCCACACCACTCGTAGACCATCTAAGACTTCTCCGGATGTTGAAGGACGGCCGACGATTGTGAAAGCAAGTGCGACACCCAGAGCCAGAGAAAGTTGAAATATCGTTGTTCGACCTGCTCCTCCCATCCCAAACTGATCAGGCTGAACGTCACGCATAGTAGCTCCAATCAGCTGAGCGAACCCAAGGGCAGCCCCCACGCCAATAAGGAGACCGGGCAGGAGAACTCCCTTAATGAAGTGGGGCTCTAAAGTAGTGAATAGCACATGGGACACAAGCCCAGCAGCACCAAAAAGCCCGCTAAGCGTGAGCAAAGGACCATTCCCTACTCGTTCAGCCACTCTTCCCCCGATTGGAGAAAGGAATGCACAAAGAAATGGTCCCGGAGCTATCG
>JAKMEQ010000092.1 GCA_022425805.1 Acidimicrobiales bacterium | reverse complement strand
TCTGTCAGAGTGTCCAAGCATTGCGCGAAATATCCTTGAAGAAGCACTTACCCGTGCCACTAACTGAAATTTTTCAACAAAGTCCCAAAAAAACAAAAAGAGCAGATTTAGGCAAGAAAGTAATTACTGGGGTATTCCGATTTGTAGCTATTACATATCGGAATACTCTCCGTTTCGGACTTGGACGGCGAGTTAATTTCTCAGCTATCAAAAAGATTAACGTTCCAACAACTGGAGCAAGAGTTGGTTTAAATGCCGTTGGTGGTTTCTTAATATCTATGGGTGCAACCATGGTCGTGCTAGCAGACTTAGGTGCGGGGACGACTGATGTAGTACTAACGGGAATCAGCGCTACTTTCAGCGTTTCTCACGCATCTGCTTCCTTCGCATTTTTTGCAGTTATATGTTTGATCATGCTTGCTACTAGGTCAAAGATTGGCGCTGGAACCATTCTTCTTTCTATCTCTGTGTCAGCGACATTTTGTTATTCGTTTATACTAGTTCCAGAACCGAGTAACTTCGGAACTCAACTTCTGTACTTCATTTTTGGACTATTCGTGATCGCTACCGGTGTCGGTATCGGCGCAAGTGCGGGAATCGGAATGGGCGCCTTTGAAGCCATCTGCCACCGGTTGTCAGAAATATCTGGATGGCACTCCCAAAAGATTCGTCTTGTTTGGGAAATAACTCTTCTTGGCATAGGGATTGCTTTAGGGGGGGCATTCGGGCCAGGTACCTTAATCGCAGCTATAGCCACTGGATGGATTTTAAAATACATGAATGTTTTTATTGGCGACTATCTTCTTGGAAGACGACTACGGACAGATTGTCAACAACCTATAGCCCGAGGCCACTCTTATGAATACTGACTCAAATAATCCAGATAACAATGACTACCTTCTTAAGGAAGTCAATACTCCCGGCGCCTTACCGTTTATAGACCCATCTCCACAAAACTTTGCTGAAGTTGTTGCAGAGAGTAGAAACATCTCATCATTGGGATGGATCGTTATGTCACCAGCTGGTCCTCTAGTAGTTGGTTATAAGCAGATTAAATCGATACTGCGAGATCCTGATTGGATCTCTCTGCTCGCAGGGTTCTCTATATTGGATGGGATTGATTCAGTGTCTAATAACCTCAACACTCTTCTCCTTCAAGCCCAAAAAATCATTCCGGAAGTTCCCTCAACAGTTAAGTTAAGACCAAATGTGCTTTCAGTAGAAGGTCAAGATCATAAACGACTTAGGCGCTTAGTAAATAGCGCCTTTACTTCTGGCAACACTGACCGTTATCGGTCTTTCATGAAAAACCATGCCACACAGTTAATAAAAGAAATTTCAGAAAATGGGAAAGGCGAACTGGTCCATGAATTCTGTCGCCCCTACCCCGTACCAGTGATCTGCAGAATCCTAGGAGCCGACGATTCTGACTGGAAGTTATTTGACCACTGGGCTGACATAATTTTTTCAGCCCTCGACGCGGACGTCGAAGCTGTAATAGGCAAGCTTGGAGAAATAAACGTAGCCCAAAGAGAACTAGACGAATACGTCCAGAATCTAATCAATCAAAGATTATCTAAACCAGAAGATGATCTAATTTCAGAGTTAGTTCAGGGCCACTTCACTGAAGACCGACTTACCCATGACGAGCTGTGCGCAATGGTAGAAGCCATTCTTCTCGCAGGAACAGATACAACTCGTAACCAACTTGGAGCAATGCTCGCTGTTCTAGCAGATCACCCTGAACAATACGCAGCAATTCGTAACGACCATTCCTTGATACCAACGGCAGTAGAGGAATCCTTAAGGTACATAAGCGCTGTTCGAACAACAGGCCGTTTAGCAGCCAAAGACCTCGTCGTCGATGATATATTTTTTCCAGCTGGGTCTACTGTCTTGCTCGGGCTCCATGCAGGAGGCCTTTCTGACGCTGACGACGACGGATACATATTTAATATATTTCGGGAAACGAGCTCTCCGCATCTAGCATTCGGTTCCGGAGCGCATCATTGCCTAGGTGCATCACTTGCTCGAGCAGAGCTGCAAGAGGCCTTACTGGCATTTGTCGAAGCTATCCCTGCATTTGAAATAACCAGTCCCATTATCTGGAAACCACTCTCAATGGGAATATGGGGACCTGAAGAGGTACAGATAAAGGTGCTAGCTGAAGCTTCCGATGACATAGACAACCAAAACTTTGTTTCTACAAAGGTCGATGACTCCAACCCAATCAGTTCCATGGCACAATCAAGCCAAGATAGCTGGATTCATGATGCAGCTATCGCTCGAGAGAATCTTCGATTGTCTATACCTGATCTAATTAGAAAACCTAAGCTTCCTCCGATAGGCCGGCTACTTATAACCGTCTGGCGTTTTAGCTCTGCTTTTATATCCTGGAAGCTTTTCGATCGTAAAGGAGAAAAGTCTATTCAAAGTGAAGCCTTATATAGAAGGCTTCGGAAAGCAGCTGAGAAACAAGGACCAACCTACGTGAAGTTAGCTCAGTTAATTTCAGCAGCTGAAGGTGTCTTTCCTGATTCACTTGTAAATGAATGCAAAAAATGCAGGGACCAAGTTACGCCCGAAAAGTGGTCACGTATAAAACGTGTACTGGAGCAGAATATCGGGAGCATTTCAATTCACTTTCAAGAGTTTAATAAAGAGCCGTTGGCTGCTGCCTCTATAGCGCAAGTACATGAAGCCCAACTCCATGATGGAACCTCTGTAGTGGTAAAGATTCAGCGCCCTGATATACGCAGCCATATCACGAACGACCTAAAAGTGATGGCGTGGATAGCTCCTAAACTTGTCGGGCGAATTCCGATTAGCGCACTAACTAATCCTCCGGCGTTGGTCGAATTGTTTGCTGAGACAATCTGCGAAGAGCTGGATTTCCAGTTAGAGGTCGCTAATCTTTTTGAATTAAATCGGGTATTAAAAACAAACAAAAACCAAACGTGGGAATTACCAATTCCGAATCTTGAACTAGTTACTGGGAAAGTTATCGTCATGAGTAAAGTCTCAGGGATTCCTCTTGGCGAAGCTCTCACATTAGACATGAATCCAGAAAGGGTTTCTAAGATTTTCCGTCAAATGGTTGATGGCTTATTAGAAGGTGCGGTCATTCATGGCATTTTCCATGGTGATTTCCATGCAGGAAACGTATTTTTAAATGAAACAGATTCTATTGGGCTAGTGGACTTCGGAATAACTGGAAGATTATTAGGTGACCGACGTTTAGCTTTCCTAAGGTATGTCGTTGGATTAATGACCGGAGACGTCGAGTCACAAGTAATAGGCATCCGAGACTTAGGGGCATTCCCACAGACTCTTGATGTAAGAACAATCATTTCTAAATTCCAATTAGATCGGGAAGACTTTGATCCACTTGAGCTAACAGAGGAGGAGTTTATTGCTGAATTTCGGGGACTGATCAAAGAACTACTTGCCCATGGTGCTCGAATACCAAAAGAATTGATGCTCTTTGTGAAAAATTTTGCTTACCTATCATCAGTTGTGCAAGAGCTCGATCCCGAAATGGACTTACTCCAAGAGTTCGTTGAAGTAGCATCTGGTTTCTTCGCTCGAAATGGTGCACGTGTCGCTACAGAAATCGGTTTCTCGATGAGCGAAAACGATGTTTCGGACCTTTCCCTCCGACGCGTAGCTGGTTTACGAAGTGACGTATCGACTCTCACTTGGAAAGAACTAGGAGATAGACGAAGCTCTATCCTCAAAAGAATCGACCCACAATCGATCAGGGACATAAAGAGCTAGCTTTCTCGAAACGAATCTAGTAGAAACTTCAGTGGGGCGTTCTAACATAAGGTTCACATAGGTTAGTATTCGCTAATGGACTTATACGAAAAGCCAATTATCGAGATACCTTCAACGGAACCGCCTACTGAGCTAGCGATAGAAGATCAAATCATCGGTGAAGGTTCTGAATGTTCAAATGGGCAATTAATTAATGTCGACTACGTGGGAGCCGCATGGTCAAATGGCACCGAGTTTGATTCATCTTGGTCGAGAAACGAGGTATTTTCTTTTTCGCTTGGGATTGGACAAGTTATTGCTGGTTGGGATGAAGGCTTTGTCGGAATGCGAGTAGGCGGGAGAAGAACACTAATAATTCCGCCAGCAAAAGGCTATGGAGCACAAGGTGCTGGTGGGGTTATCGGACCAAATGAAACCCTTGTATTCGTTGTAGATCTCCGTAGCATCGGATAACTCTGGAGGTAATAATGAGTAAACAATCGCTACTAGGAAAAGTAGCCGTAGTTACTGGATCAAGTCGTGGTATAGGTAGAGGGATTGCCGTTGGATTGGGCGAAAAAGGAGCAACCGTCTATATCACTGGTAGATCTACAGGAACCGGACCTTTAACAATCGACACGACCGCTGACCTCGTTAACAACGCAGGCGGAATAGGTATCCCAATCGAGACCGATCTTGGTGATGATAGTCAAATTGAAGAATTATTCAATGAGATACGTAAATCGCATGGGGGTCTTGATATCCATGTAAATAACGCATTCAAAATTCCTAATCCTCCAGTTTGGGGTGGAAAATTTTGGGAGCACCCTGTCGGAATCTGGGATGACCAGGTAGGGATCGGTCTGCGTTCCGCATACCTTGCGAGTGTCTATGCTGTCAGATTGATGATGGACAAAGAAGATAGCCTCAAGCTCGTTATAAATATCTCTTCTAGCGGTTCGGAACGTTATGCATTAAGTGCTAGCTACGGTATCGCAAAAATGGGCACTGACAGACTCACAAGGGATTTCGCTGTCGAGGGCAAAGAAGACGGGTTATGCGTGGTGGGACTATGGCCAAGTCAAGTTCTTACAGAATTCATACTCGAAAGTATTGAAAAAGGTGATATCAAGCTAGACGATGAAAACTCTGAAACTCCGTTATACACGGGTCGAGTTGTAGCTGCTCTCGCAGATGATTCAGATCGACATATACGAAACGGGCAAGTCCTTACGACGGCTGAATTAGCTATCCATTACGATCTAACGGATGAACGTGGGAAGCAACCGAAAGGAAAGCGAAACCCGACGATGTACCGTGAAACAATCTAGCTAGACCAACCTTCGATAGGTATTGAAACCATCATTGGGTTTCTGGGGCTGGGGGAGATTGATCCGGAGCTTCGACTAGTCTCTTCGGTGGTGTGTGCTCACCGGGTTCACGACTCCTGACAATACAAGATTGGCTTCCGATGGCACATAGCTCTCCTTCAAGGGACCAGATATGAATAACACCGTGGCCGAAACCATTCGATATTGCGTCAACACGAATATCCAACAAGTACCATTCGCTTGGCACTGCTTGAATGACACGCAGGGTATTATCCAAGCTAGTTGACCCAGCTTGACCATCTTGAGTGAAGCTAATACCCATTGGAACATAGTCTCCCAGCACAGCAAAAGAGGCCCCTGAAGGTTCAAGCAACTCTGGCATGCGACTCCACACCGCTATCCTTCCAGGTTCAAGTTCTCCCGGACTTTTCGCGCCTAACGGCAATGCCCATCTTTGTTCGATACGAGAATCAAGCGAGTCAGCTACTTTGGAAAATCGCTCACGTTTTGGACATTCTTCAGGATGTTCTACGTCAGGTGGAGCTCCATAGGTAGTATCTCGAGGGAAAGTACGTGACCCAAGTGCAGCATTCACAGTGATAATCTCTGTTCCCCCTACGTGTCCGACCGCTCTAGCTTGTGTAGTCTTCTGTCCATGCACGGCAAGAGTTACATCTATATCGACGATGGTACCGACTTTCGCAAATGACAAGTACTGGGCGGTGGCCCAGACGACTGGTCGTCCACTCGTACCTTCCATGGCTGCGATTGCTGCACCTAAGCCGCTACCACCAAACATCGCTCTATGGCCAGTAGAGATGCCGCGAGATACCGGTAAATGCCAACGGTGAGGGTTATGTGAAGGTTCTAGTCCTAACCAACTTGTTGCATCCACACCTATGACACTATCCGACGGGAAGTGAAAGGAGCATCAATTAAACGAGTCAATTATAGATTCTGCGACACGGACCGGATCTTCCATCGGCGCAAAGTGTGTAAGGCCTGAAAGTAACTTAAACGACCCGTTTGGCAATTCTTCGGCAATGTGGGGAGCGATTATGGCTGGGCCATCCGTGTCGCTACTCCCAACAATCGTCGTTGCTATATCAATAGAGGACAACGATTCAAAAAGTTCTGTTGCCGAATTTTCAAAAACTTGTGCTTCAATTTCCCCACGACACTTAAGAACTACGCTTCCATCTTCATGATATGCAAATCCATAGTCGACATATGTTCTTAGTGCCTCGGGGTCCACAGTAGAGAAAGGAGGGCGAGAAACATAACGCTGAAATGCTTCCTCATGAGACGCGAAACATTCGCGTCTTTTTCGAGCTGAAGAAGCAAGGTCATTCCCTCTTGAGAGCTTCTCGGAAAACGGGCCCATAGGAATAACAATTGGCTCGAAAAGCCACAATGCTTCAAAGATTTGTGGGCGTTCCTTGGCTGCCAGCAGAATGCTGCTACCTCCCATACTATGCCCAACCCCAAAAACTTTATCCAAATTGAAATGATCAACTACAGCAAGAAGATCTTCTGCCATTCCCGACCAGCGCATTGAAGTTCCTTCAGGCATTTCACTGTCTCCATGCCCACGAAAATCTATAGATATGCATCTGTATATTGACTTCATTGCCAAACAGACATGATCCCAGTATCTTCCATGAAATCCCGTGGCGTGGCAGAAGATGACAGTAGGCCCATCGCCCTCATAATCATGGGCTACAACTTTCACACCGGTAGCTGACGGGATTTTCGCCAGCAGAGGTTTCGCTTTCATCTGCTACTCCGACTTCTCGTAACGGTAAATTCCGCGTTGGTCGAGTCTAGTTCGGCTCAGAGACTTGAAGCAGTACGGTGACGCCGCAATCCGATCACTGGTGTAGTCGGAGCAAATCCAGCTTCCGCACGTTCTATCTCTGATTCACCACCCCAGAAACCAAGTTCTCTCTGGGTTCGGGCATAGCTTTGACACTGAAAGAGAACATCGCACTCTAAACAAATTTTACGCGCACGTGTCTCTCTTCTCTCACGAGCTGCTGGTCTTTCACCAGGGGGTGGAAAGAAGAGCCGGGATTTTCCTTGACATCCGGCATTTTCCATCCACCAAGGGCGGGTCGATCGGGGAAGTTGAACATCAATTGCAGTCATAAGGCGTCTCTTTAAAAGGTTGATGTAATTGGTAATTTATGCCCTAAAAAGCAATTTGTCACTATCTCATCCATGAATAGTTATGATAGCAACATCACTAATACAGATGGGTAGTTTGTGGATCTAAATCTAAATATCCAGAGCAACTTTGATTGCCCCTTCACTTCGCCTTCGCGCCAGTTCGAATGCTTCAGGAGCACCATCTAGTGGGAAACGGTGTGAAATCAGTGCATGCCCTATTTCAGGACTGCGTGCATGAACCCTCATGGCAACTTCAAAATCTCTAGACCCACCTGTGTGCCCATAAGTGACAGAAGGGATGAGTGACACTTCTTTCATGCCCATTGCCATGGAAGGAATCTCAACAGGCTCCCAATAGGTGGAAGGTATCCCAACCATCCCACCTTTCTGGCATTTGTCTATTGCTCTTGCAAGAGCGCTTCCGCTACCAGCTGCTTCGATCACAATTTGAGCCGGCTCCTCAGAAATCGCCTTAGCTCCCAAACGAACACCGGCTTCAAGCTGATGAGAGTGACGGGCATCAAGTTCAACTGTCGCTCCCATGAACACAGCTACAGCGACACAACACAGGCCAATCGTTCCCCCGCCAATCACACAAACACGAGCTCCCTCCGCCACTCCTACCCTAACAAGGCTTCTGACGGCGACGGCTAACGGCTCGGCGAGGAAAGCATTACTAATGCCGACCCTAGAATCTACAGGTACCAAAAAGCGTTCAGGAACAATAATCTTTTCGGCCATGCCACCATCTAAGCCAATTCCGAATGTGTGCGGAAGTGCTTCATCACAATAAGGCTCTTCCCCATCCAAACAATGTTGACATTGCCCACATGAGAGCATTGGCTCGATAGCTACCTCTGTTCCATCAGACGTGATACCTGCGATTTCATGACCCGGAATAACCGACATCATTCCAGAATCAATCAAGTGAAGATCTGAACCACAGATTCCAACTGATTTCACGCTGACGAGAACTCCCTCTCCACGTGGTTCAGGAACATTATTGACCTGTATTGATCCATCAACTACTTGCACTGCTTTCATCTCTTTAAGTTTGTCTCAAAAAGACAATGAATGTTTGACCTAGAGATAATTATTTCCATATGGGTCCTTGAACAAAATCGACAACCTTATAAAAAATATTCTTATTTACTAACTCAAATTAGAGAAAATAGGCCAAAATGTTAACGTGGCCGATTCTAATGACAGTTTCTACTCTTTCACAGGTGATCAGTGGGGGCAGATGGATGATCCCGACTTGTTAGACTTCATGCCACTATCGAATGAATTGCCGATTAACACCAAAGAAATACAAAG
>JAKMEQ010000011.1 GCA_022425805.1 Acidimicrobiales bacterium | reverse complement strand
AAGTCGTTGATTAGGTCCAGCCACTTGTCAGTCCACTCTAGTTTTGTCTTGAATTTAACTACGATAAATATCACTAAACTTCCTCCGATGAAATAATAAATCTGTCTTGATCGATAATCAAGTTTATAAACACTTAAGTCCCTATTTTGCATTGCGAGTTACTTACAAATTAATCTTTCCCTAATCACACTAAATAAGGGAATCTATGTCGGGACCGTTAGAAGGCTACAAAGTTGTTGATTTAACTCAGGTTGTTTCTGGTCCATTAGCGACCATGCTTCTTGCAGACCAGGGAGCTGACGTGATCAAGATTGAACCCATAACTGGGCTCGGGGATATCACCAGACTTCCATCGTTCGACAAGGGAGGAATCGGTGCTTTCTATTTGAACAACAACAGAAAGAAAAAATCTCTCTCTTTAAACCTTTCTACTGATATTGGTAGAAAAATAGTTCTTGATCTATGTGCTGAATCCGATATCTTTATCCAAAACTTTCGGCCAGGAGCTATTGAACGACTGGGTTTAAGTTACGACGACGTCAGAGAGGCGAACCCTGAGATTATTTATATTTCTATTAGTGGATTTGGTCCAAGCGGACCATATGCCGACCGGCCGGTTCTTGACCCTGTGATCCAAGGGGTATGTGGTGTTATTAGCCGTCAACTAAACCCTCAAATACCCTTTCCGGACTTGATCCGTAACCTTTACGCTGACAAATCGACTGCGTTAACTGTCGCTCAAGCTGCAACAGCAGCCCTGCTAGCCAAGGAACGAGGGAACGGCGGGCAGAAGGTTGATATTCCTATGGTTGATGCATGTATGTATTTCTTCTGGCCAGACGCAATGATGGACCTTACTTTGACCGATGATGATGCCAATGGTGGCGTGCTTCTATCTACCGTATACAACCTGACAGAATGCAGCGATGGAAAGATTGTCTATTTTGCAGCTTCCGATGCACAGCGATCCGGTGTTTGTAAAGCAGTTGGGCACCCAGAATGGGCCGAAGATGAACGCTTCTCTTCTATGCAAGCGCTAGCTGCTAATCCCCAAAATTTTATCCTGCTTGGAGAAATGCTCGCCGAGGCTTTTGTGGAAATGACTTGTGAGGAAGTTATAGCGGCGCTTATCGCTGCAGATGTTCCAGCCGGCCCACTTCTCACTGGTGAAGAAGCAGTGGTAGATCCGCAAATAGTTCACAACGAGACTTTAATAGAATGGGAACACCCTGATGCTGGAACGGTTCGCCAACCTCGTCCTGCTGCAAGGTTCTCAAAAACCCCTACCGATTTGGAGTTCTCAGGAGCCCACCGTGGTCAGCATAACCAAGAAATTCTTTCCGATCTGGGGTACTCAGAAAAAGCAATTGAAGTGTTGAGGGAGGATGGCGTAATCGGCTAATAGGCATTTCGGTGTTTTTGAACCTACGATTAAGGTAAGAGAAATTTAAGAAAGAGGATTAACCGTGGAACCAACGTATTCCCTAGAAGCAGAATCTTTCCGTGAAAAAGTTCAGGCATTTCTTGGCGAACATCTTCCAGAAAATTGGAAAGGCATTGGGGCCTTGGACGGAGATGAAGCCTATGAATTTACCAATAATGAGTGGCGCCCACTTCTTGCTGAACATGGATTTCTTGCTCCATCTTGGCCAGAAGCATATGGCGGTGGAGGATTAAGCGAACTTGAACAAGTGATTCTTGCTGAAGAGTTCATGCGGGCTGGTGTCCCTGCTGGTGGAACCAATGATGCCTTCAGCATTCAGATGGTAGGAAATACGATTCTTCACTGGGGAACGGAAGATCAGCGAACCCATTTCCTTCCGAAGATTGTGTCTGGAGAATACGTGTGGTGCCAAGGTTATTCTGAGCCTGATGCAGGTTCTGACCTTGGCAGTCTGGGTTGTAATGCTGAACTGGACGGAGATGAGTGGGTCATTAATGGGCAAAAAATCTGGACATCCGCAGGTCAGTTCGCAAACTGGATCTTCGTCCTTTGCCGGACAAACAAAGATGTGCCGAAACATAAAGGTATCAGTTTCTTACTATGCGAAATCGATCAGTCTGGAATAGAGATGCGCCCAATCGAGATGCTCTCTGGAGAATCTGATTTTAACGAAACCTTCTTTACCGATGCTCGAACATCCAAAGAAAACGTTATTGGGGAAATCAATGGGGGATGGGCTGTTGCTATGACTCTTCTGGGGTATGAGCGTGGCGAAAGTGCAGCGACTATGCCAATCATGTTCCGTTACGAAGTCGATAAATTGTGCCAGCTAGCGAAAGAAAAAGGTCTCACACAGGACCCCATTATTCGTCAACGACTAAGCCAGGTATACATTGAAGTTGAATTAATGAGATTGCTAGGTATGCGGACCTTGACGGGGTTCCTTAAAGGGCGACAGCCCGGCCCCCAAGAAAGCATGTTTAAACTTTATTGGTCTGAATACCATAAACGAGTTACTGAACTTTCACTGGACATATTAGGGACTGAAGCCATGGTCCTCGAAGGAAGCCCTCCAACAACATCATTCCATGCTGACAATCCTGGAGCGCCGAATGCGAGCGCCTCATGGGTTGGGGCTTTTTACAATGCTCGTGCCGGAACTATTTATGCAGGGACATCCCAAATACAACGAAATATTCTCGGTGAAATGGTTTTAGGGCTTCCAAAAGAGCCGCGACCAAGTTAGGAAGGAATAAGTGGCTTTCCAAGAGATCTCTAGATCTGTAAGTGAAGAAATTGTTAACTCATTCAAAATCGTCTGGGAGTATCTTGGTCAACCTGGGGATTGGTGGTCGGGGCCACAACGAATTGAGATCGCTGAAGAAATTCGCCGATCAGCTCCACGTCCACTATGGGATAGGCCTCCACCGCTAGCCGACCTTCCAGATACGTTGAATGGTGAACTGACATTATTTGAACAGGCTGTCGTTGAGCGAGTGACTGTCGACCCATCATCGATAGATCAAGTAACATACGGCCATATTGTTGAAAGACTAGGCGAAGATAAATATGCTGAACTCGCCTCGGTCGTTACTCAAATCGTTCCCATAGACCATTTACACGATGCGCTCGGTATTAAACGGGAAGAACTGCCATTAGCTGTTAAAGGAAATATTAGTATGCACCGTCCCGCCGGCCTTGTGAACGGAATCGGGTTCCTACCTACGCTGCCCGTTGATGGTCTTCCTCACGTAGCTGTTTCGCTCAGTTTAGCGTTGGCAGACAATGCTCGAAGGATGTTGCTAGTTAGGGCTATGTATTCCGGCCAGTCATTTGGAGATATGATTTGGACCCATAGGAGTTTAAGTCGACCACAAGTGGAACTGGTTGCTGCTCGTACTTCAGCATTAAACGAGTGTTTCTATTGAACAAGTGCTCATAGTATGCTGCTCAGTTTGAGTAGCACGGCTATCGATTTTGAAATAGATCTAGCAGCTATAGCTGGAGTGGAAGGTGCAGAAGCGGAGATCCCAGCCGCTGATGAACTTGTTAGATTCACGGAATCTGTCCACCGGCTTGATGAGTCGTTAGGTGGAGCTCGGAAGAAGTTAGTCGCTGTCATCGGGGAAGAAGGAATGGTAGATGCTGCGATTATCTCAAGTATTTTCAGGGGGTTGAACATAGCGGCTGACAGCTCGGGTATACGAATCGACGATGATTGGGAGGAAATAGCGGCTTCTCTGGCAGCTGACACTGGTGCGAATAGGTATCGAACCCTTCAGAACTCCCCAAACGTTAATGACTTGATGGACTCAGTTGGCCAACATGGTAGATCCTGAATTGAACCTCGAAGAAGTAGATTTCTTCGATCCGGAGATATCTGAATGTCCGTATAGCGCGTACAAAGTCCTACGCGATCAAGCACCGGTTTGGCACGACAACGTTTCTGGGATGTTTGTAATTACTCGATATGAAGACATTAAGGAAATTCTTATAGATACTGAACGTTTTCGTAATGCACGCAATCGAACAAAACTGAACCCGCAAGCGGAAACGATCAAAGAACTTTATAAATCTAAAGGATGGGTTCCGGCGCCGACGTTGGCAGGAAGAGATGACCCGGAACACAAAGAAATGAAAGGATTGTTTACCCATGCTTTCCGTCCACAGAAAATCAAAAAACTAGACCCTTTTGTTGAAAAACTTGCAGTCAGATTGGTAAATAATTTTATTGAAAGAGGAGAATGTGACTGGGTAAAAGAGTTTGCGATCCCACTGCCGCTTATCGTAATTGGGCATCAGGTAGGTGTGCCAGAGGAAGATATATGGCAGATCAAAGCATGGACAGACGCTTGGGTTCAACGTCTGGGGATGATGCAAACTCAAGAAGAAGCTATTTGGTCTACAGAAATGGAAATTGAAGCTCAGCATTACTTCCAGCCGATTTTCGAACGGTTGCGCGAGAATCCAGACGACAGTCTTTTGAGTGACTTGGTTAATACTGAAATCCCAGAATGGGGCCGGAAGTTAACTGATGAAGAACTTCATGCAGAGATGATGGCAGATACATTCGTTGGTGGCTCGGAAACAAGTACCAATGCGATAGCGGCTGGAGTCATGCTCCTTATCGAACAACCCGATCAGTGGTTGCTGTTGAAATCAGATCCAGATAAGTACCTTCCGGTGTTAGTCGAAGAGATCCTCCGACTGGAAGGGCCTGTTCAAGGTCTGTTCCGTGAGACATCGACCGATCTAACTCTGCATGGAGTGGATATCCCTAAAGGGTCTATTCTGAATATTAGATATGCATCCGCAAATCTCGATGAGGAAATATTTGATCGCCCGCGCTCACTAGATTTGGATAGGTCGAACGCGCGGCAGCATCTGGCTTTCGGTTTCGGTACCCATTATTGCATGGGAGCTCCGTTAGCTCGAAGAGAGATATTTTTTAGTTTTAAAGTACTTATTGAACGATTTGATGACATGTGGTTTATCGAGGGAAAAAATGACTTCCGCCATCATCCGAATTTTTGTCTTCGGGCACTGCGAGAACTGCACATAGGGTTTTCTCCTAGATGACAGATCTAGTTATAGGGCTAACCGGGGGGATTGGGTCTGGTAAATCAACTGTGGGACAGATGATGGAAATTAAAGGAGCGTCTCTCATCGATGTGGACGAGATAGGAAGAAGTGTTCTCTTGCCGGATACCAGAACATTTGAACAGATTCTGAATCATTTTGGCAAAGACATACTTCAACGCGATGGAACAGTAAACCGTAAGAAGCTCGGAAATATTGTGTTCTCAAACCCGAGCGAGCTAGAAGCGCTGGAAAAGATAAGTCACCCATTCATCAATACAACTTTGAAGATGCTTATTCGAAACGAATCCTCTCCAGTCGTTGTTCTAGATATGGCGATTCTAGTTGAAAAGCCTCTCGCTTATGACGGATCGGTTCCTCTGTACGACAGAGTGGTAGTAGTTGAATCATTGATCGAAGAGCGAATAGCACGATTAAAGTTACGGGGTCTAACCCGTCCGGAAATCCACGACCGTTTCATTTCTCAAGGGTCTGATCAAGAGCGGAGAGCAATAGCTGATCAAATTATTAAGAACGATGGGAGCCTCCGGGACCTTAGAGATAAGGTAGATGAGATATGGACGCTTGTTGAGGATTGGCTTGCGGGGCTAACGAGTGGTTGTATTAGCTAGAGAGAGAAACGTAAGAGTTTAACGACCTTATAAGTCTATTCTAAATTTACGAACTATCTAAGGAGGCAGTTATGCCGAAAGTAACGATCTACCATAACCCACATTGAGGGTCTTCACGGAATGCCTTAGCGGTCGCTGAGGAAATGGGCATTGAACACGAAGTAGTTATCTATATAAAAGAGCCACCTGATGAAAAAACTCTTCGAGGGATGGTCAAAGGCCTAGAAGACCCTGTTGAAAATCTGGTCCGAAAAGATTCACTTTTTAAAAAGCTCGAACTGGTGCCCGAAGACTACGTCGGAAATCCAGATAAAGTTGTTGAGATTCTAGTCAAACATAAGCAGCTTCTTCAGCGACCAGTTGTAGTGAAAGGCTCGAAGGCAATCATCGGTCGGCCAAAAGATCGGATAGTAACATTTCTTTCGTGAGGCTACGAGGTGCTAATGAATGACCATGAGCTTGCTGGATATTTAGCAGACTTAGCGGGGAAAACACTATTGGAACTTCGGAGTTCTGAGCTCGATAAAGGAACAAACCCTTGGATGCTCCGAGACCAAGGAGACAAAGTTTCACATAATCTCCTAGTCGATGCCTTGTTACAGTTTCGTCCGAACGATCATGTGCTTTCTGAAGAGGGGACAGATAACTGGGCGAGATTAGAAGCTGATCGTGTTTGGATCATTGACCCTCTGGATGGGTCACAAGATTTTCCCTATGCAGAAAGTGTCGAATGGGCTGTTCATGTTGCATTAATTGAATCTGGGGAAGTAAAAGCAGGTGCCGTGACTTGCCCATCTCTTGGGAGGCATTATGTTACAGGGGCAGGTATGAAAGCTGGTCCGCGGCAGAATCAGGAACTTCTCGTAGTTTCAAATAGGTGGAACACTCATCAAATTGCGGCTGTTGCAGAGAGGATGGGTGCGGAATTGACGTCGTGTGGCTCCGCAGGAGTGAAAGCGTCATTGGTGATAGGTGGCGATGTCGATGTGTATATCCATGGCAGTGGCCTATATGAATGGGATGTCTGTGCTCCGGTTGCGGTTTCTAGAGCGGCTGGTCTTTTGGCTTTTCAGTTAGATGGATCGGAATTTGAATTCAATAAACAGAGTCCAGTCGTCCGCGGTTTAGTCATTACTCGACCTGAACTCTCCGAGAGCGTGCATGCTGCTCTGAATTTATGAACAGCACTGGAACGGTGATCTAAGGATTTACTTATTAAATTTTGCTGATTAAACAGGATTTCTCGTTCTTATAGCGTAAAGTTTATACGGCGGTCAGTCGACCGCTGTAAATAGGTAAGTAAGGAAGTTTCATTATGCCAAGGGGAACGGTCAAGTTCTTTAATACACAAAAGGGTTATGGTTTCATCGCCCAAGAAGAAGGAGAGGACATTTTTGTCCACTACTCGAATATTGGTGGTTCAGGTTTCAAAAACCTAGAAGAAGGCCAAGAAGTAGAGTTTGAAATAGGAGAAGGCCGTAAGGGAGCTGAAGCATTAGACGTTCGGGCTGTCTGACCGATGGCAAGTAAGGGACGTGAGAGCTGGGATAAGCGCCAAAGAGAGCGCACGAAAAAAGACCGGCAAGCAGCTAAACGCGCGGATCGTGCCGAACGAAAAAATACTGAAGAAGAACCAGACCTAGAAGGTACAACGGAGGAAGAGCTCTACG
>JAKMEQ010000005.1 GCA_022425805.1 Acidimicrobiales bacterium | reverse complement strand
AGCATAGGCACATTCTGGAAATAATTTACTGGCGTTAAATGGTGATCCCCCAGAGAAAGTAGGTCAAGCTTTGCTTCATTCGCTGTCCTAGCACGCTCAATAATCGATTGTGCTCCTATATGGGGATCGGATTCGAATGAAGCAGATGATATAGAAAGTCCTACCCTCATGAAAATCCTTATGGATGGCGAGAAGGAAGGACTTCTCTCTTAGGAGGTAACTCAATTGGGTGGTTTAACCAGATCCCAATATTTTCTCCTGAACGACCCTCTTGCCCTTCTGCGTAGAGCTCCAACATCAGATCAGCGATCTGTTGAGGTTTCATCCAGGTATTTATAACCTCTTCAGACATATCTCGGTTGAATTTACTTGAAGCAAAACGAATCATCGCTGAATCAGTTGCATCCATACAGAAGGCATTCACCCGCACACCTTCTCCTGATAAGCGTTTGGCCCAGCTTTGTGTAAGACCGTTTATGCCCCATTTTGAAGCATCATAAACATCCATTCGCGTCCCTCCTCCAGTAGCAGAACCAGGTGGAGGGCAAATATGATCAGTTGCAATGTTAAGAATGAAACCACCCCCATTGGCTGCAAGGTGAGGTATCGCTGCACGCCCTGTAAAGAACACTCCCTTTAAGTTCGTATCAACGAGCAAAGACCAATCTTCGACTGCCTTCTCTTTCGGGTCTTCTACTGGATCTGTTGGACGCCATACACCGGCATTGGCAATAACTATGTCAAGACCAGAGAAATGCGAAACAGATTCTTCCACAAATCCATAAATCCCATCCGAGTTACGAACATCGACAACAGCTGCGTGAACGGAAACCCCTGTATCTGCAGCGATCCGTCTAGACACATCGTGAATAGATTCCTGAAGGTCACAAATAGCAAGGTTTGCCCCCGATTCCGCCAACCTAACCGCCATCCCTTCTCCTATTCCTGATGCCGCTCCGGTCACTAATGCCGTCTTCCCAATTAGATCAATCATTGCTCTCCTCTGTCTCATACGTTTCCTGATCATAATCTTAATTTCTTTTCTTTTGTTTGTCGTGTGAGACACTGTCACGAACGCGATCTATGCTCTCAACATGATCGAACTACACTTAGACATCAACACAGAGGAAGGACAAATGGGGACCTTCGTCACGTTCCCAGAAGAGGGCGGTCCATTCCCAGTAGTTTTTTTCTACATGGATGCTCCGGGGAAACGAGAAGAGTTACATGACATGGCTCGCAGAATCGCTACAACCGGCTACTTCGTAGTACTACCTAATCTGTACTATCGGACCAAAGATTATTTCGAGCTTGATTTTGAAACTGGAAGTAACCGAGACGAAATGTTTGAACTCATGTCAAAAATCGGAAACAGAATGATCGTACAAGACACGTTTGCCATGATTAACTTCGCTGAATCAGCAGAGATGGCGGATGCAGGGCGCATCGGATGTGTTGGATACTGTATGAGTGGCCCATTTGCTCTTTCCGTAGCGGCAGCCTATCCGGAACGCGTAAGGGCAGCTGCTTCAATTTATGGGGTTCGACTAGTTGTTGAAGCTCTAGACTCTCCACACCTTGGTTTCGGTAAGACTACGGCTGAAATATATATTGCCTGCGCCGAATACGATGATTATGTTCCGATAGACATGGTTAACGCTGTTACCACGGAACTCTCTAATTCAGGAGCTAATGGGCGAGTTGAACTATATCCAGGCGTTCATCATGGTTTTGCTTTTCCCGGTAGGGGAAATATTTACAATAAGGAGTCATCTGAGCGACACTGGGAACGACTCCATGCCTTATTTGATCGGAATTTAAAGTGAATAACGATATTGAAGTAACCATCGGAAACGACCACATTGCTGTAGTTGAAATTTGTAAACCCCCGAACAATTTCTTCAGTAATTCTCTGATTAGCAACTTGGCGGATACCTTTGAGGGCTTAGATTGCGATGACAACGTCCGAGTTTCGTTGCTATGTTCACAAGGAAAGCACTTTTGCGCTGGTGCTGATTTCTCAAATAGTTCAAAAGGCAACGACACTCTAGGCCTCTACGCTGGAGCTGTTCGCATCTTCCGGTGTCGTAAACCCATTGTTGCAGCAATCCAAGGTGCTGCGATCGGTGGAGGTTTAGGGTTAGCTTTAACTGCTGATTTTCGTATAGCTGCTCCAGAATCTAGGTTCAGCGCAAATTTTGCCCGTCTAGGGTTTCATCAAGGGTTCGGGTTAAGTGTGACTCTTCCAGAGTTAATAGGCCAACAGGCTAGCCGTGAAATGTTCTTCACCGGAAAGCGAGTAAAAGGTGAGGAAGCTTTAACCATAGGACTCTGTGACCGCTTAACACCGCTTGAAGAGTTACGCACGACTGCGATTGCTTTTACCAGAGAAATAGCGCAGTCTGCTCCGCTAGCGATCGAGTCAATCCGTGCGACCCTCCGTTCAGGTTTAGCTGACCGAGTCGAGGTAGCCACACTCCACGAGGCACAAGAACAAGCCCGACTAATAGACACTCAAGACTGGAAAGAAGGCGTTTCTGCATCGTCCGAACGCCGGAACCCTAAATTTACCCGAGAATAAACTACGAATTCATTAGATATGAATCAGGAATCCAGCTTCCATGGGCACCGTAAGGGACTCTTCTAGGGAGATAGATGGTAGCTACTGGGCCTCTATCAAATTCATGTGCATCAATAATCACTAGTTTCGATTGGTTAGTTGACGTGTCATGGACAATCGACATGACCCATCCATCATCTTCACCACTGGAATTTGGGTCAGCAGCAAAAACTGGTTCTCCTCCCCTAGTGCCCTCACCAAGAAAATGTTCCCAGCATCTACCTGAGTGGAGATCGTACTTCCAAAGTGCAGATCCGTACACAGGTTCTTCGACATTGCCTTCTCCAGCCATCGCCATGAGATACCCAAAACGTGAATCAAGTCCAACCACTTTGTCTGCTACTCTGCCGAAATCACCGGGGCGTTCATCTATCTGCTCTTCAGTCACTATCCCGTTTCCAAGGTCAATAGTCCACTTCCAGAGTCTTCCGACTTCAGCATAGTCATCAGAGCTTGAACCAAAGGCTTCAGATTGCCGAGAAACATACAGAGTAATCATGTCTCCATCATCAAAAGAATTGACAGAATGGAAGACATAACAAGGGTCAATCTCAAACCATCTCAATTCTTCGCTTCCCCCGTTACGAGGCATAACCCCTAGCCTCGCTCCTGCAGAAGGGTCGAAACTGAAAGGAATGCCTGAACCAATCAGATTGAGATTGAGAACCAACGGTAAATCCATGAAAATGACGTAATTCGTTGTGACATTGAAATCATGCATCATCACCATATTTGGAAGATCGATACCTTCGCTTTGGACTAATTCACCCTGCGGGCTTATTCGGATGTAAGTAAGATATGGCGGTTCAAACGCAAAATAACTAAATGCTAAGAGTTCTCCGGTCTCTCCACAGATCTTCGGATGTGCAGTCATAGAAGTAGTCAACGCCCCCCCATAGTTCTCTACTCCTAATGTGTTGAGCTCCGCATCTATTTTCCATGGCCAATGACCTTCTTCCAGACAAAGTATCGTCCCATTGTGCGCTACGACATGCGTATTGGCATTACCACGTGCCAAGTCTCCTAATCCGGACATCGGATCACTGAGCGGCTCTGTTATATTCGGTGTCTCCACGAATCGATTGCGATACCACTCTGCTTTCCCACCAGCTAGCCTCACCCCATGAACCATGCCATCACCCATAAACCAATGAGGAGAAGATCCAGTTTTTGGATTAGGGCCGGTGCGTACATAAGTACCTTGGAGTTCCGGAGGGATAACACCATCTACCTTAAGGTCCTGTTCAATAAGTTCATCATGTACCGGAGCCCAGTTACCGCGTAGGTGCCACGGAGTTTTAGGTTCAGTCAAAGCCATTGGTTTTCCTTTTGATTGTCTTGTATCAATCTAGACCCTCGGTCGCAGATCGTCATTTAATGGCATGCAACAATAGCTACTTACATTTCACTCTTTGCCGCCCACGATAAAGAACCAGTCACCAGACTATGGTGGAATGTACTGATGCCCTCGACCCCTCATCAAAAATCCAACCCAGAAGCAACGGTTGCCTTGATCGGCGCTGCTTTTGCTGTAACTGCTTGGGGGGCATCGGGAGTCATCATTAAACATATCTCCCTGAGCTCAAGTGAAATCGCAGTGTATCGATTCGCCTTTTATTCCTCATTGCTAGTGATTTTCATGATGGCGAAAGGAACCCCTCTCACCATTCGTGCGTTGCGTGTCTCGATTTGGGGAGGATTGGCCTTGGGCCTTGACGTTGCATGTTTCTTTGAGGCCCTGAAACGTACCACCATAGTGAACGCTACGATCATAGGCTCGTTGCAACCGATCATCGTATCAATCTATGGATATAAGGTCTTAGGAGAAAAGATCCGGAAGCGAGAGATAGGAATTGGACTGGTGGCGTTACTCGGCACGGTCGGAGTTCTAGTCGGATCAACAGGTTCAGCTGAGTGGAATATTACAGGAGACTTATTGTCTGTCGGGGCACTTTTCGCATGGTCTGCATACTTTATCCTCTCAAAGAAGACACAAGACAGAGTGACTCCAATGGAATACACAGCATCTACAGCGGCCATAACCGGCATTATGAGCTTCATTATTGCTTTGGCTTTAGGGGTATCATTTACAGTTCCCTCTAGAGAAAATATTCTCTGGCTGCTACTTCTCGCTGCTATCGCAGGAATCATCGGGCATTCCCTGATGAATTGGTCGCTTGTACGTATTCCTCTTTGGGTTGGCTCTATCTTCACTTTGTTCGTTCCGGTAGCAGCAGCTGCGTTAGGGTGGATTTTTCTAGGAGAGTCACTAAATACTCTTCAGGTTCTTTCAACTGTGGTAGTAGTTCTCGCCTTAGGTTCTATTCTTCGCTATCAGAAATAAATAGGGTTCTGTTAGTTTTTAAATAAGAACTAATGAAAGAAACAGAATTCTTTAACACTCTAACTTCAATTATTTCCTGATATGGAGACATGCCATCTCGAAGGTGGCAGCAAACTATTTAGCTTATCTCTGTTCCCATAATCGATACGAAACTAACCATTTCTCCTGGATAGCCGCCTAAATTATGAACCAACCCAAGCTTTTTTCCTGTTTCGGGGATGCTCCGCTCCGGTGGGGCTTCACCACGAAGTTGCAACCAGCATTCGTAGTGCATCCGAATTCCCGAGGCCCCAACAGGATGCCCAAAACTCTTTAGACCTCCATCTGTATTAACAGGCAAAACCCCATCGAGGGCAAAGTCACCACTCATGACATCTTTCCAACCCTGGCCCCGTTCAGAAAATCCCAAGTCTTCCATGAGCACTAATTCCGTAGGAGTGAAGCAGTCGTGGACTTCAGCAAGAGCAATTTCCTTACGAGGATCAGATACGCCTGCTTGCAAGTAAGCGTCATTGGCAGCCATTTCACATTCAGGGAACGTCGTGTAGTCATAACTTGGGTCCATTAATCCGGCACCATTTCCCGATACAAACGATAGTGCTTTAACGAAAAGAGGTTTATCCGTATAGTCGTAGGCTTTTTCGGCAGGTACGACGATAGCTGCTGCGGCCCCATCTGCGACTCCAGCGCAATCAAAAATACTGAGGCGCCCAGCGACAGGCGCCATTTCACAAATCTGCTCAGCACTGGTTTCACGTCGGAATTGAGCAAGAGGATTCCTAGCTCCATTGAAGTGGTTCTTCTCGGCGATTTTTGCGACAACCATCCGCAATTCGTCTTCTTCGATACCGTATTTCTCAGCGTAAGCCGGGAGAACTAAACTATACATGGCTGCAGCTGTCAGCGTTCGATTCGTTCCAGCCGTCGGGTACGGAAAAGCATTAAGGCCTTGATACCCACTGTCTTTGACTTTTTCTACACCGACAGCCATGGCAACGTCATAGGCACCGCTTGCGACCGCATAACAAGCTTGACGTAAAGCTTCAGAACCAGTTGCACAAAAATTCTCTACTCTGGTTACGGGTTTACCAGTGAGTCTGAGAGGAATAGATAACGTTAATCCACTCATTCCACTTTGAGCAGTCCCAATCCAGTATGCATCCACGTCGGCGCTAGTAAGCCCGACGCTCTTAAAAGTCTGCTTGGTAGCATCGATGACCAAATCATCTCGGCTCTTGTCCCAGTGCTCTCGGAAAGGAGTACATCCGATAGAGATGATCGCAACTTTATCTTTTATCCCATTAGAAGCCATGCTTATATTCCTTTTTATGACCGCGTAGGCCTAACCTTCCAAAAATAATTATGGATACCATCAGCAGTGAAAATTTTCCGAAATGTTGGGACAACTTCCATCCCAATATGAATGCTCTCAACATCCGCATCAGTTACTTCCATCGGCATTCGTCCGCCGCCGACAAAATCAACAACTGCAAAGACAACTGGAGGGCTTTCGGAATAAACGAGACGATCTATGGTAAATGTGACAATATGGCCATTTGTATTAGCCATAGCTATCGGCTGCATCGTATCGATATCGTCTTTCTCGCTTGCTGAAACTCGTGCCGGTGGCATGTGTATCAGGTTGCTCTGCTCTCCTTGAGAAGCGATAAATCCATGTTTCCAATCTGATTCCCTTAGCGCAGCTGAAGCAGAAATACGGGCCGGTGAAGGGCGATTCGGAGGTTGGACCGGAAGCATCCCCTTCCATTGCAAGAACTGTTGGTAGTTGACTTCACTTCTAGTAGCAATTTGTGTATCGATTGTAATTGGGTTTTGTGTATAGCTATCGGCTATTTCAAAAATGAGAATCTCAATTCCGTCTGATGCTACAACCAATGCAAGTCTTTCACCTGGCTTGGAGGACTCTATAGCTCGAGTCAATCGTAGACATGCGTCAGCAGCTCCTACGTTGCCCACACTGTCGGTTAAATCACCAAGTACTTTCTCGACTCCGAGAGTCTTGATAATCCGGTTTGTTACCCTAACATTTGACCCAGAGACAACTACCGATTGGATCTGGTCGGGGTCAAGACCTACATTCTCAAGGGCTTCTTCCCAAGCTGATTCTACTAATAAAAGGTATCTGGATGTTGTGAATCGTTCTTCCCACTGTTGACTATTCTTTTCGTAAGGACTTCTCCACCTATCTATAAACTCTTCGGTTGCAGATGCTCCGCCAAGGTACTGAGCGAGAAGCGGACCGTCATCATGGTCACCAATGAGTAGAGCGGCGGCGGCGTCTCCTCCTAGTATTTCATCTTCCCCAGACGGTAACCCTGTTCGCGTATCTGCCTGAATCAAAAGTACCGTTTCTTTGGAACTAACGGCAGTTTGTAATGCCCCTACTCCTGACTTTGCTGCTCCACCGAAATCATATGCTCGGGTGCTCTTAGGCAGTTGAAGGGCTGCATGGAGCACATTGGCATTCGTTTTTTCCATGTATGGAGGATTCGAAGAAGAGAACCAAATAGTCTGAGGGTCTTCGCCATTCCAAGAATTAAGCACTAGCCGAGCTGCTTCAACACCCATCGTCGCTGTATCTTCATCATGCGACGCTACAGACCTAGCTCCAGAAGCCACAGTGCGACCCATAAATTCTTGAATAGACGCTCTCTCTAACCGTTTGAACGGAATATAGCCAGCGCAGTTAAGTATTCCTCTCACGTTTCTAGTGTAGTGAGTTCATTTGCTTGACAAGGTATGAAACGATAAACGTGCGGCTCTGATAAGTAATCTTTTTGGGTCAAAATTGAGTATCTCTAGGGGGTTACTGTGTTAAAGGCACTAAACAACACCGGTTTCATACAGTTTCAGTAGGTCTTTTTCATTTTTTGCTGCCACTAGTGCATCCGTCCATCGATGAAAACGTTGAGGGCCACCTTCATTCCTACCAAATACAAAATGAGATTTTGCGCCTGTTTTTACAGTTTTCTGTATCCGGTTTCCCGTAAAATAATCTTCCTCGGCAACGACATAGCGTAAAAAATCTTTCTGTTTATTAATTTGTTCCATTTGCTCATCATCTGGTTCGAATGTTGCTAAGTAATTTTGGTGTGTAATTGAGGTATCAGGGTCAGGTCCAGGGAAAAGCTGGGACACTTGATAGATCTTGCCCCCTTCTTTATATCTTGCTTTATCTAAACCGAATGAAGCAATAGAAATATGTGGGAAGATCGTCCAGACGCCGCTCGTGAGCATTGCAATTGGCCATTCCTCTTCGGGAAGGTCGGCTAATTCAAGATGCCGGTAATCGGGAACTTGCATACGCTGATGCGGCCCCCAATTTATAAATTTTGCTACGTTACAGTAGTCGCTCCCGAATGTATCACCATGGAGTATCGGAAGATGGTACTGGTCGAGGTATCCATCGTAAGCCACTTTCCAATTCGGGCCATCAAGGGTTTGCTGACCTACGAATACACAATTCTCGAAGTCATGATTATCAAGTAGGTCGTCGTACCCAGCCAAAAATTCATCAAGGTGAAGTTCAACCCCCGGTGTAATTGACCCCCAGATCAGCCCTACTCGCTCCTCCACATTCAAAGCCGTTAATCCCATGCAAGACGTATCTACTTCACCAAAATCCTGCTCATCTAAAATAGCGATGAGGTCCCCAGTGAGGTTGTAGGTCCAAGCATGATACGGACACGAAAAACTCCTTGCACTCCCAGAGCCGTTGTCAAGAATCTGAGCCCCACGATGACTGCACATATTCACAAACCCTCGGATAAGGCCATCTTTTCCTCGGACAAGAATTAGCGGAACTCCCGCGACCTCCATTGCCTTGTAATTGCCCGCTTTGGGAATCTCTACACTGAAACCCAGCATGAGCGGAATACGTTTAAAGATAAGATCCATTTCTGCTTCCCAGCGATCAGGATCAAAATAATTAGCTACTGGAACTTCGAATACATCATCAGCCAACGGCAACTGGCCAGTATCAACATAATCTTCGACATATTTGAGATTTTCCCGAGCCAACTCTAACAATTTTTCTCGACTCATTTTCCCCCTGTCTCTATAGTAATATTCTTACATGCTCCAAGAGTAAAAGTCACACTGAATCGCATATAAGGCAAGTTCGAAAATCATCGCATGCATTCTCCACTTTCAATACCAGTCAGACTGGGATTCTGGGTTACGAGACTGAATTCCCTGCTTGATATTGCATAAGAAATATTTTTTTGTCTACTAGACCGAGAGAAAACAAGTCCGACTATTTCACCGGATTCGTTTATTATCGCTCCTCCGGAATCACCTCCTGAAACATCTGCTACCAATCGCATTCCTTTCCTCTCGTATTTTCCGTGTCCGTAGATGTCAGCAATGCTTATGTTTAGTAGGTCCTGAATAATGACTGGAGATGCTTCGATTCTTCCTTCTCCCCCTAGAAGCGCTACCCCTTCCATCCCTTCCACCGGAAGAGCCACAGGGAGCGGCACAACATCAAAATCTTCAATATCAAGTAGGGCTAGGTCGCTCTGAATATCCATAGCGATAATGCGGGCAGAATATTTTTTCTGATCTTGGCCTATTACATACAAATCATTTGTCCCGGCTACCACATGGGCATTAGTAAGAATCCCCTGTTCAACTGCAATACCAGACCCTGATGTTTTTTTCTGACAAGCCAGACCCTCAATTACAAATGCCGATGAAAAAAGCTTTTCTTCAACTTCAGATGGAATTGTTTCTCCTCCGCTACCACTAGCTGCAGTGTCCGAGCTGCAACTAAAAACGCTTAAGATCAGGATGACCGCAGACAATCTGAAATAATAACCTTTACAACGCATAATCGAACAGTAATCGTTACTAACGATCTAACCACGTTTAGGCTTGATACAAGCATGTTCAATATGACAAACGGGCGTTCTATTTAAATTATTTCTCTTGTTGATAACGAAAAACCCAGAGGTAGAAAGATGAATGATGAGTTAATAAAAGGAGTTTGGTTTGGGTTAAGCGGGTATGTTCTCTGGGGTCTTTCGCCCATATTCTGGAAAGCTCTTACCGACATTGAAGCCCTGGACGTCCTTTCTTGGCGAATTCTTTGCACATTTATATTTGCTGCTTCTTTAATAAAACTATTAGGGAAGGGGAATGAACTTCGTTCGGTAGTTTCCTCTCGGACAGCACTCCTTGCTGCAATGACCGCAGGACTTTTAATTGGATTCAATTGGGGAATGTATGTATGGGCCGTAGATACCAACCACGTCGTCGATGCCGCACTAGGTTATTTCATGAACCCACTGATAAACGTTTTTCTCGGGGTGATGATACTTCGTGAAAAATTACGACCAGTAATTTGGATATCTGTATTCTGTGCTGCTTCGGGTGTTCTTTGGCTTACTTTCGCTCTTGGTTCTTTCCCATGGATTTCCGTATCGCTGGCATGTTCTTTTGCTCTTTATGGCCTTATACGAAAAGTTGCTCTGGCTGGTCCGCTTACAGGACTCACTATAGAAACTGCTACCGTCGTGCTCCCTGCCTTACTGTTCTTACTAATACGCGGTAATGGTGTTGCTAATTTAAACATCAGTCCGGGTGTAACTTCCCTTGTGATTCTTTCAGGATTTATGACAGGAATACCATTATTGTTATTCGCTTCTTCGGCTCAAAGGATTCCTTTAAGCGTCCTTGGACTTTTACAGTACATCACCCCTACCCTTCAACTACTTCTTGGAATCTTCGTATATGGCGAAGACTTTGATGGAGTACGGTTCATCGGTTATTCGATTATTTGGTTTGGTTTAGTCATATTTGCAACCGATAGTTTCTTCGCTACAAGAGTCCAAGAAGTGCAAGGCAGCGAGATCGAAGAACTTTCTTAATAGATTCTTACCTTCCCTTAAAGAAACCCTTACTACACTAAGGAACAATACGGACTAACCCCTTATGAAAGGAAAGTCCAAATGACTTTGAAAAAAACATTCACAATAGCAGTAATATCTGCTTCACTATTCGGAGGGGCGCTTATTGGTATCCCTCTACTAGCGTCAGCAGATAACAACACTTCTTCGCTTACTGAACAAGTATCAACTTCTGAGACTGAGATAGAAGAAGGTAAAAGCGAGCGTGATGGTGGAGCGCTAGATAAGCAACGGAGAGGGAAAGCTAAGAAAGGCGAACAAGGACGCCTTCTCGGTGGGCTCATTGAATCTCTAGAAATTGATAGCGCTGATCTTAAAGCTGGTATTGAGAATGGGCGGACACTTGGAGAAATCGCAGAGGACAACGGTATCGACTCCGAGACAGTAGTTGAAACAATCGTTAATAACATGACTGAACGCCTGAACCAGGCAGTAGCTGATGGAAAGATCACCGGAGAGAAAGCATTAGAAGCAGCTTCTGGAATACAGGAGAAAGCTCAAGAAATTGTGAATACCCCCATTGGCGAAGGTAAAAGCGAGCGTGATGGTGGAGCGCTAGATAAGCAACGGAGAGGGAAAGCTAAGAAAGGTGATCTGTAACAACAAAAATCTAACCTTCATCGAAAAATTATTATAGCTAGATGGTTCCTCCTCTTGAACCTAACATCCTTACCGGTTAGTTAGTCTTTCCTAACTAACCGGTAAATCTTTTTCTTCACACCTTGAATCCCAAATAGCACCCATCTCCATGAATAAGCTCATAACGTCCCCAGCTATCTGATTGCTTCCAAATTCCTTGTATAGAGAATTAACATTAAGAAATACTCGTTCAGGACCCCCCCAATTAATATATGGACCGAGATCTATATCGTTCGCTGCTTCTAAAATGCTCATACCCGATTCAAATCGCTCCTTAGCCTGATCACGCAACATGATCCAGTAGTTACGCATGTCCCTAACACCAGAGTTATCCGTTATTGGGCCATGGCCCGGAACTGTAACTGCATTGAAGGATTCGATTAGGTCACACGCTGCAATCCAATTATCAACAGGTCCAGCCCACATAATAGGGGTTTCCTGAAAAAATAAGATGTCCCCAGTGAAAACAACTCCGTGGGCAGGGACATACGCGATCACATCCCCCTTGGTATGGGCGGGTCCCACTTGAAATAATTTTATATCTAAATCACCAACTGCTACAGACATCTCTTTCGTAAAAGTTTCTGTTGGCATTCGCATCGTAATATTTGAAAAGTCAAAACTTCCGAATGCATATTGGATATAACGACCTAGGGCAGAAACGTCTCCTCTGAAGCTCTCTACCATCGCGTATAAAGCTGAGGGGGGAAGTTCACCCATCTCAGCAGCAGTCTCGGCGGACGCGATAATTCTATTAGTTGGAACCAACTCATTTCCATGACAGTGATCACCGTTCGCATGCGTATTCAGCAAAATATCAACATTTGACCTGATTTCCGGAACAACCGTAGCCATAGAGTCCAGCATTGATCTAGTTAACGGAAGGTCAAACATCGTATCGACGATCATTGATTCTTTTCCATCAAAGATCAGTCCTGCATTACTCATCCCCCAAGACCCATTCGGAGCTAGCCAGGCATGGATACCTTCACCTACTTCAACCAATGTAAACTCATCTGGTAACTTTAGACTTCCCATTTAAAACTTTCAGTTTGACTTATTGAATACTTGCAGAATACAAATGACAAAGAGATCATCCAAATTCCAAAGGAGACGTGACCATACATGCACGCATGGCAAATTCATGAATTAGGAAACCCGATTGACAAACTTGAACTATGTGAGACCCCTGACTTACCTCAACCAATGGCTGGCCAAGTCACTGTCTCCATCAAGGCAGTAGGAATCTCATTCCCTGATGTGCTCCAATGTAGAGGTGAATACCAAGTCAAACCACAATTACCGTGGACACCTGGGGGTGAAAGCGCTGGGGTAGTAACAGCAACCGGACCTAACGTGACATCACTAAAAATTGGAGACAGGGTAATGATGTTAGGAGGGGGACTCATTGAGCAAATAAACGTCTTAGAAATGGGAGTGTGGAAGATCCCAGATTCTTTCCAAATGGAGAAAGCAGCAGCTGTGCCTGTCAATTACGGAACTACATGGTTCGCACTCCATGACCGGGCACAGGTCAAATTCGGGGAAACATTACTTGTAACCGGCGCTGCTGGTGGAACAGGGTCAGCGGCGATCCAACTTGGGAAAGCCGCCGGCGTCAAAGTAATAGCAGTGGTAGGTGGAGAAGAAAAAGTTAGCCAAGCTATGGGACTTGGAGCTGACTACGTTATTAACCACCTAACAAACCCAACCTGGGTTGACGAAGTTCGAGATATCAGCGAAGGCGGAGTGGATATTGCATACGATCCAGTAGGGGGAGAGACAACCCATCTAGTTCGAAGATGCATGGCATGGAATGGTCGGCTTCTCGTTATTGGTTTCGTCGCTGGAATTCCAGACCTCCCAGCAAATCATATGCTGTTAAAGAATTACAGTGTCGTTGGTGTTCATTGGGGCGCCTCATTAGGGAAAAACCCCGAATCCATACACCAGCAAATGCGTTCTGTGCTTGAATTAGCCGGATCAGGTGAAGTCAACCCGCTAATATTTCCTCCTTATGAATTTAAAGATGCATCTCGTGCGATACAGGACCTTGCTGACAGAAAAACATGGGGTAAGGTCGTCGTGCGTGTCGGATAATAAAGAACCGCTTTATAGACATCTTCATATTTCTTGCGAGAGTCGCGTTCTTTACGTAACGATCGATAACCCTCCGATCAACCTCATCACTAAATCTCTATTAGTTGATTTGATTAAATTTTCTGAATGGCTTGTTACGGATGAGAACAACACTGTCGTTGTATTCCAGAGCGCTAACCCAAATTTTTTCATTGCGCATTTCGACGTTGAAGCCCTGCTAGAACAGCCGACAGAACCGAAGCCCAAATATCTAGTAGAACTGAATATCTTTGATCAACTATGCGAGAGAATCCGGCTTCTGGACAAGGTAACCATATGTAAGATCGCAGGAAGAGTTGGAGGAGGAGGTAGTGAAATTGCCATGGCATGTGACATGAGATTCGCAGCTCTTGGTGCAGCAAAAATGAACCAAATGGAAGTTCCCATTGGAATAATCCCTGGAGGGGGAGGAACTCAACGACTACCTGGCTTAGTAGGTTATGGTCGCTCGGCAGAGATTATTTTAGGTGGAGTGGATCTTGATGCGCGCACCGGAGAAGAGTGGGGCTACTTTAACAGAGCTTTGCCGGAGGAAGAATTGGACGAATACGTTTCATGGCTCGCTAATCGGATCGCTAGTTTTGATCCAAACGCTGTTAGAAACGCAAAAGCTTCTCTTCTCAACTCTATGCCTTCCCTGGAGGACGGACTCTTAAAAGAAAGCAACTATTTTAATGAGCTTTGCTATTCTCCCAGTGGGCGACGTCTTATGCAGCGTTTCCTAGATTTAGGTGGCCAAACAGTTGAGGGAGAGCTACGCATATCCGATTTAAGCGCAGAAGTTGCCAAAGATGACCAAACTCTTTTATAAAATATTATGAACAATCAGCGCTCAAAACCTATAGCTCAAGCACGTGCATTTCGACGTAGCGGGAAAGTCCTATCCACAGTCGCCCGCATTTTTTCCAAAATTGATGCACCTACACATATCGAAACACCAGATGGTGAGCCGTTTGTCCTTGCAGCAAATCATCGGAGTTTCTTTGACTTCATAGTCGCGTGGAAAGTCCTAAATGAGTTAGGGCTTACCTGCCATTGCCTGATTCGAGCAGACCTCTTTGATAAGCCGATCATTGGGAGTTGGTTAAAACGTAATGGTTGCATTCCGGCTTCTAGAGAAACGCGGGAAGAAGCAGAAAAGTTAGCAATTTCTTTATTAGATTCTGGCTATTCAGTGGCAGTAATGCCGGAAGGCCGTCTTGTTCCGGAGAATGACCGGCCAGAAGGAGTTGGAAAAGGGAGACCCGGAATTTCTCGAATTGCCCGTTCAAGAAATCTCTGTATTATTCCTGTGGGACTTACAGGAACAGAAAAGATATGGCCAATAGGGAAGACATTTCCCCGCATCCGCTTCCCACGCCATAAAGTTTCGATAAAGTTCGGCAAACCTATGAGACTTTCCAGCAATGATGACATTGTCAACGTTGAAGCCGTTATGGGTGAAATAAAATCTCTTCTTTATTAGAAACTAGAATATTGGCATTTTCTGATCAGCCCCGTTCTTCCCTGCGGAATTGAACACTTGTATCCCCCTTCCGAAATGCAGCAGTCAGATCATTTAGCGCTTCTACGGTTGCTTCATCTAAAGGTTCCGCTACCGCTTGAATTGCATCATCCAGTTGTTTTGGATTCGTGGCCCCAACAATCGGCGAAGTAACTACAGGATTCGCTAAGACCCACCCCACAGCTAATTGTGCAAGGGAGATACCTGCTTGTTCCGCTATAGGACGCAGTAAGTCAACTGTCTCATGAGATTTTTCCGCCCAATAACGTTCCATATACCGTTTACCCTGGCCTCCTTCCAATGTGAATCGCGTACCATCGAGCGGAGCATTCTTAGAATGTTTGCCCGACAGTAACCCTCCAGCCAATGGGTTATATGGAATAACCGCAATATCTTCAAAATTACAAAGGCTGTAAAGGTCTCTTTCAGGTTCTCTGAACAACAAGTTGTACCTTGGTTGGACACAATCAAAGCGGATGAGCCCTTTCGCTTCAGAAGTTCCTAAGGTTAACGCTAAAAGCCATGCAGGATAATTTGAACACCCAGCGTAGAGTATCTTCCCTTGACGGACAAGGTCATCCAAGGCTTGGAGGGTCTCATCAATAGGGGTTTCATAATCTGGAAAGTGAACCTGATATAGATCTATATAGTCCGTTTGCAACCTTCGTAAAGACGCCTCAACAGAGTCTCTTATGTTTCGCCTACTTGCTCCTCCTTGCCACGGATTCGGTCCTGTCGGAGCCCAAAATTTTGTAGCTAACACAACTTCATCACGATGTGGTCCAAGCCATTGGCCAATAATCCGCTCGGTTTCTCCTATCGCTTCTGGAATTCCATTCGCCGGATATATGTCGGCGGTATCAATAAACGAGATCCCTGCTTCAAGCGCGTAATTAAGAATCTCATGAGATGACGTTGAATCACATTGATTCCCAAATGTCATTGTCCCCAAGCACAACTGAGACACCTTCAGCCCAGTTCTTCCAAGCCTCTTATACTCCATAATTCCCCTTACCTATTATTTTTCCAAAATCGAGAGACAGTCCGATGCGCATTCATCTACCAGATCGTCGACTGAAGTAGATGCTGGACGATGTAAGATTGCTGACAGAGGAAGAAAAGTTCCTTCGAAGGAACCATCAGGAGCTTCAGTAACTTGCATTGACCCATCGACAATCAAACTATAATCATTAGGTTTTTCTGGTGGCCATAGCATTGCTACTGAAGGCCGAACTGAAGCGTTCAATGAAGTTTTCCGCCCTACCTTACAAATCAGTTCTTTAGATTGAACTGATACAGCTACATGAGTGATATGTGGATGGTAATCATCGTTTGTAGTAACTAGGTAAGCGACAGCCCCATATCTATCGATTGTTTTCTCTAGATCATCAATTTCAACTGGAATACTCATGAGAAGACAGTTCTGCCAATCCATTCAGCTATCAGGGCAGGTTTATCTTGGCCTTCAATTTCAACTGTCATTTTTCTTGTTAGGTCTACAGCATTTCCTTTCAAAACGACATCTACGTTTTGTGACGTTGCTCGTACTCTGGATCCAGCAGAGACTGGATTAATGAACCGTACTTTATTTAATCCGTAATTAATTCCCATCAGGACACCTCCGATATCTTTATAAGAAGTGTTAACAGGAATAGACGTTGATAGATGAACCAGCATAGATAACGTTAAGAATCCGTGGGCTATCGTTCCACCGAAAGGTGTTTGGGAAGCCCGTTCTACATCGACATGAATAAATTGGTGATCGATAGTAGCATCGGCAAAATCATTTATTCTCTCTTGTGTAATTTCAAACCACTCCCCAGCGACGGGATCCAAACCGATCGTATTCTGCATCACTTCAAATGCTTTCTGCGCGTTTTCGCTCATCTGTAACCTCCAAATTATTCTTATTCCGAGCCTAGGCCATACGAGCCTCAAGTGAAATAGTAAATGAGTCTTTCAAGCTTTTGAAATAGTTCTACTATTGACTGATATGCATATCATGAAAGAAAGTGGTAATTGTTGTCTATGACAGAATCCCATAATCCCCTACGTTTCCTCGATCTTGCACAGTCACGCGCAGCTGCCGTTATCTCTACTATTCGTTCAGATCAACTAGAACTTCCCACGCCTTGCGATTTATGGAGTGTCCGAGACATAGTAAATAAACTTGTTGCTTCAACTCGGCTGTTCACCTGTTTTGGATTACGACAAGTAGCCGATCAAACTCTTGATTTGATCAATCCCAAAGATTTAATTGGCGATGATGCTTTAGGTGCCTACACTAATGCCGCCATAGAATGCCGCAAGGCATGGCGTGTACCTGGAGCATTAGAAGGGATGGCAACTTCTACTATTGGTGAGGCAAAAGCCAAAGCGGTTCTGAACGCTCGAATTTTTGATACCACGGTCCTGACTTGGGATATCAGTAAAGCGTGTCAGGTTGACCATCATATTGATGAGGAGCAAGCAGCTTATGTGCTATATATTGCTGAAAGGCTTGTACCGGCGGTCAGATCACAGAGCCCTGAACGGTACAAGGAGGCGATATCGTCTACCGACGGATCAACTACTATCCTAAAACTCATTAGCACAACGGGAAGAGATCATAACTGGCAAGTAAAAAACTAAATGACATGGAGTCATTTAGTTTAGAGCTAGCTTTTTGGGACATCGGACCACGGTATTTTCTTATCCAAGCGAGGCTCGCCAGGAAGGCCAAGAACCTGCTCTCCCAAAATATTTCGCATGATTTCCGATGTTCCACCTTCGATAGAGTTCGCACGTACACGGAGGAAGGCGTGCCGCGGGCCATGGACGGACCCATCTGTAGATAGAAGCTCGGGCCTCCGAAATGTGTAATCGTATCCGACCTGTCCGGCGGGACCCATCATATTGAGACACAGCTCATAAATCGCCTTATTAAGCTCGGCAGAAGCTAGTTTACCTATTGACCCTTCGGGGCCTGGGTTCCCTGCCTTAGAAGCAGATGAAGCTCGCTTATTAGTCAGCCGTAATACTTCCGCCTTAATCCACAAAGACATCATCTCATTAAGTATTTGTTTGTTACGTGCTTGTTCTGGGAGGTTCCGCCAAATTTCGATTGCATCGCTAATCGGGCCAGCACCTGGTTTAGAAGTTGTGCCACCGCTACTTCCGCCAATAGCTGTTCGCTCATTCATTAAGGTTGTAAGGGCAACACGCCATCCCTCTCCAACTTCTCCAATCCGACAACTATCTGGAACTCGAACCTCTGTTAAATAGACCTCATTAAATTCTGCTTCGCCAGTAATTTGGCGTAATGGGCGAACCTCGACTCCTTCAGCTCTCATATCCAATGCAAAATATGTCATGCCTTTGTGTTTTGGCAATTCGGGATTACTACGAGTAACGAGCATGCCCCAATGACCTAGATGAGCCAGAGTGTTCCACACTTTTTGCCCACTAATAACCCACTCTTCACCATCCTTTTCAGCCTTGCAGGCAAGTCCGGCAAAGTCAGACCCTGCCCCAGGTTCGGAGAAAAGTTGACACCACCGTTCCTCCCCGGTGAACATGGGTCGAAGAAATTTTTTCTTCTGGTCAGCTGTCCCATGGGTTACAACAGTAGGTCCGGCAAGCGACATAAAAAAAGTAGTTGGATCAGTGGGTTGTGCCCCTGCCTCCCGCATTCTGCGCTCTACTACTCTTTGTAAATTTGGCCGTACTCCTAATCCTCCCTCTCCTTTAGGGAAGTGCACCCAAGCCAACCCAGCATCATAACGGGCGCCCCGAAACTCTTTGTTGTCCACTGATGTAGGGTCGTTTCCTTTGAGAAACTCTTCAACAATTTGGATTAACTGCCTTTCTTCGTCGTTAACAGCTCCGATATCAGTTGAAGAAGAAGTCATAGCTTAAGTGTTGCCTAGAATTATCTTAAAATCGAAATTGCCAACAAATTACCTGCACAACTTTAGATTAACTGGAATTGGTGAAAGCCAATTTAAAGTTACCTCTATGGCATTAAGCTTAGGCACGGGAGTCGAAGGTTAGGATCTGCGCCAAGGTCCAAGGGGTCAGGACCGTCTTGACGGAACCTCCTCCATCCGATTGCCGCTACCATTGCCGCGTTATCAGTACAGTACGCTCGGCTCGGGACAAAAGGGTGAAGATCTTCTTCTAGGCAAATATCAAAAATAGCTTCCCTTAATCTCGAATTCGCTGCAACTCCCCCACCAATGCACACTCCTTTGGCATTAATCTGAATTGCTGCTCGCTTCGTTTTCGTTGCAAGGACTTCGACAGCAGCTTCTTGGAATGATGCTGCTATATCTTCTGTTCGTGCTTCGGGATGTTGACGCACATAATTTATTACAGAAGTCTTTAAACCGCTGAAGCTAAAATCATACCCTTCATTGATCATAGGCCGAGGAAATTTAATAGAGTTCTGACCGTGCACAGCTAGTTGATCAATTGCCGGCCCCCCCGGATAACCCAGACCTAAGTATCGTGCCACCTTGTCATATGCTTCCCCTACTGCATCGTCGAGGGTTTCACCAAGAATTAAATATTGTAAGTGCTCCTCCATCGACACTAATATTGTGTGCCCACCAGAGACCAAGAGAACTACAAGCGGGAGTTCCAACTCAGGTTCTTCAAGAAAGCATGAATATAGGTGTGCTTCAAGATGATTAACTCCTTTGAACGGTTTGTCCCAAACAAGAGATAATGCCTTAGCTGCGCTAACCCCTACCAATAACGACCCAACTAACCCAGGTCCCCTCGTAGCGGCTACAAGGTCGATATCTTTGGGTTCAACACCAGCCTCGACTAGCGCCTGAGCAACAACAGGTGCAACCAAAGTGACGTGTGCCCTGCTGGCTACCTCTGGGACAACGCCACCATATCTCGCATGTAGGTCCACCTGGCTACTCACCACAGAGGACAACACGGTATTATCATCGGCGACTACTGCGGCAGCTGTCTCATCACAAGAAGTTTCGATACCCAGCGTTAGGTTATTAGTCATGGGAGACACTTTCTCTACAAGCAAGCGTTTTCTTGATAGAACTTAGCTGTTCTAGGTAGGGACTCTGATCGATATCGTTCGCCCACATAATCAAGGCATCTTCATTATCTGGTTGATAATAGGCACGGCGAATTCCTGCTGGGACCATACCAAATTTCCTATATAAAGCCTGCGCAGGTAGGTTCCCGACCCGTACTTCAAGTGTAAGGTCGGTAGCTCCCATCCCGATAGCGGCTTCAAGCAATTCAGTTAAGATCCTACTGGCGATTCCGCGATTAAGATCAGTCTGCCTCACAGCAATCGTTGTGATATGAAAATCTGTTGCTGCAATTAAGCCGCCTCCATAGCCAACTACGTCGCAATTATCTATTGCGACGTAGTATGAACGAAGAGATTGAGCTGATTCTTTAATCCAAAGTTTTTTACTCCATGGCTCCGGAAATGCCAATCTATCAATTTCCATTATTCCGCTAATATGACTTCGTTCAAGTGGAATAAACTTCATACGTGCTTCCGATTCTGTTGGTCCATTTCCACTGCATCAGGTTTTCTCAGGTACACCGGTTTTAGATCAGATGGTTTCACGAAATCTTCTCGGAGTGCCTTTGCGTGTGCGAGTTGAACTAGAGAAGCAGCGGACGGGTATGCCATGCTTGGTTCTGCAGCTTCCACACCACGTAAATTTGCAAAAATATCAGCGAATCGGATAGCTCCATCACCCACCATCAATGCTTCATGGCCGTGGGCAAGAAGCTCAGCTGCTACATCTTCTGGATTCCCGACAGATGGATTACTGACCCGCTGGACGCCACCAGGGACTTGACGATAATTCGCATGAAAGATTTCTCCTCGGCGAGCATCGATAGCAGCGACGATAAGTTTTGTACAATGCCGAACTGGGTATGCGAGTAAATCTAAACTTGATACCCCTATCATCGGGACTCCGAGGCCGAAAGCCACTGATATTGCTGTAGCTACCCCTACACGTAACCCAGTGTAAAGCCCTGGCCCCACGTCGACGGCAACAACACTGATCTCATCTAAGTTTATTCTTGCTTGCTTCCGGACAAAGTCAATCTGTGGTGCCAAATTTTCTGCGTGCCTTCGCCCACGAGAGGAATGCACAGAAGCTAATACGCCTTCATGTCCACCGATTGCACAACCGACTTGAGATGTAGCGCTTTCGATACCCAGAATAATCATTATCGGACACTCCATCGGTCCAGTATTTTTGTTATTTGCGCCATTCGCTCTTTCCAACTTGTCCCAACAAGTGAAATTGTAATGTTCCGTTCGTTTTCCTTGGAACCATACTCCAGCCGTATTTCAAGATAATCTTGCGGCAGTGCCGGCACTATCTGATCTCCCCATTCGATGACGGTAACAGATTCCCCTTCAAGGAGTTCTGGTAATGCAAGGTCTCGTACTTCTTCAAGCTCTTCGATCCTATATACATCTAGGTGATGCAAGCGAAGCCGTCCTGAGTATTCCTTAGCAAGCGTAAATGTCGGGCTTGTTATCGCATCGGTTATTCCAAGAGATCTTCCAAATCCTTGCGTAAAGGCTGTTTTTCCTGCTCCAAGATCGCCGACAAGTAGGATTAAATCTCTAGCAACAGCTAGATCTGCTACACATGCTGCCAGCTGTTGGGTTTCTTCGGCGCTATTAGTCCTTGCGTTAAACACTCTCTCAGGGTAGTCCTTTTGAGTCAGAGATCAGTATAAACGTTACGAGCGGTTAGGTTTTTCTATAGGCACCTCACGGTTGGATCCCGACACTCCTTATCGCTTTTTCCACTGCTACCGTAGTCAACAACCGAACAGTGCCAAGATTGGCATCGACCTGGCCGGTCGCAGCCACAACAGCTGCATCTCCGTCACCTTCTGTGTGAGATGGGAACAAAGCTTTTGCAAAACCGTCGTGAGCACTTTGACTTACTAGGAAACATTCACCCTTTGACAACCGCGCATTCGTTACCACCACGCCGATAGTTGTATTCTCAAATGGGAGAACTTCGGGGAATTTAAAAGTTTCATCAGCTATCGACTGGCTGGAAGATCCATCATCGATATCACCACTGGCGTTTACTGCAAATAAAGTGGCGACGATCAGGTCGCCAGAGCGGCAAATAGCCCCTCCCAATCCGCCAGGTTGTGCGTTTTCTCTTCCCTTCCATTTTGAGATAGTCGCTCCCGTACCAGCCCCTACTAAACCAAGATCAGTTTTCTCTGACGATGCAGACCTAGCTGCCTCTTTCCCTTCTTCTGCTCCAGGTCGTTTTTTTGGTTCTCCCTCATTTAGGTCAAATAAGGACATTCCAACCACTATTGGGACAGGCCCAGCAGCTGTCGGGAAGCCTTGACCACGTTCTTCGAGGAACTCCATTACTCCTGTGCAAGCAGAAAGACCAAATGCAGATCCTCCCGAAAGAACGACAGAATCTATTCGGTTAATCATTCGATCGGGGTGCAACAATGCAAAATCTCTGCTGGCTGGAGCTCCGCCGCGTATCTCCCCCGAAGCAATTGTTCCTTCAGGGAAAATTACGACCGTGCACCCTGTAGCTGCATTCTCATCGGTCCAATTCCCAACTGTGATTCCATCAATTCCTGTAATCATTGTTTTTTAATTTCTCCCGATCTGCTATATAAATTTTCTAGGGACGCGACTTTCGATGCCGCATATCACTTCGTATGTGATTGTTTTATAGATTTTCGCCCATTCAGTTGCAGTAATTTGGTCATCACCCTGTGGACCTAACACAACTACTTCATCACCAGGTATCACGTCACCGGTTCCGCAGTCTACTAAGAATTGGTCCATCGTAACATCCCCTACAATTGGGTAACGTTGTCCCCCTATGAGAACCTGACCCCCACTACGCCCAGCATCTCGCCGCAAGCCGTCGGCATAACCCATCGGAATCGTTGCGATATTTGTTTTCTTCTCAGACACCCAACTCAAACCATACGAGACTCCTTCTCCTGCTCCTATTTCCTTCACAAACGAGACTTCGGAGCGGACTCTCATAGCTGGCTGAAGGTCTATTTCAGAAGATTCGTATCCAGCAGGCAAAAGGCCATATATCGCTAAACCACAACGGACTAGATCGTATCTCCCTTCTGGTTTATTTAGAGCTAAAGCGGAGTTAGCTGCATGATACATAGTCGAATTGATTCCCTCGCTTTGTATCTCGTCAATAGTTCTCTGGAATACAGTCAACTGTTTAGCGGTGAAAGGATTTTCGGCCTCATCTGCTACGGCACAGTGTGTCCATACACCATCAAGAGTCAAAGATGGTTTTTCCTGAATAGCTTTTGCCAGTGTTAATGCAAGGTCGGGCTGCACCCCGACCCGATGCATACCAGTATCAACTTTCAGATGGACGGGTATTATTTTATCTGCTTGTTTAGCCGCCGCTGCTGCTGCAGCTATTCCTTCCCCACTGTAAACAGTAGGTGTTAGCGCATATGCGGCTACTTCAACCATTTCAAGAGGGCGCGGTTCTGACAATAAGAGTATCGGAGCGTCAATTCCAGCTTCTCGAAGGGTTATCCCCTCTTCAACTAATGCAACCGCAAGCCACTCTACTCCTGCGGAAATAGCAGCACGAGCTACTGGGACTGCCCCATGCCCGTAGGCATCAGCTTTGACTACTGCACAAAGCAATGATGGTGCGACCAGCTTTTGTAATTGATGTACGTTGTGCTTAATTGCTCCAAGATCGATGTCAGCCCATGTCGGTCGCATTCAGCACCTCCGGAATTGCGTTGATTAGGTCAGATGCCACCATCCCACGCTTGGGAAAGGATTGTCCAGCCTTTGCATGAATCCAAGCCCCCATTGCTGCTGCTTCTAACCCACTGGTACCTTGCGCAAGAAAGCCTCCAATAATTCCTGAGAGTACGTCTCCTGTTCCTGCCGTTGCTAATCGACTATCCCCATTTGAAACGATAAAACAACGTCCATCAGGACTAGCAATAATTGTTACAGGGCCCTTAAGTAGAATGATAGAGTCGGTTAATTCTGCCGCTTTGCAAACCTCTTCGATCCTTCTTGACCCCGGTTTGGATCCAAACAGGTATTCAAATTCACGGTCATGAGGAGTCAATATTGTTTCTTCTTTTCTTGAACGCAGCAAGTGGTGATCCTGTCCGACAGCTGAAATAGCATCTCCATCGAGAACAAGGGGAATTTGAGCAATACTTAAGACATTTCTGACACCATCTGCATTGGAGATAGATTGACCTAGCCCCGGGCCTAAAATTCCTGTCTTGAATCGGTGAATATCTCCAGAGAGGCATTTCTCCCACTCTTTTTCAGGCAAGGGGTAGGAAACTGATTCCAGTGAGCCATCGGCATAACCTCCCGGAGAGCTAATACGAACATAACCTGCTCCCGCTCTCTGCGCAGCTTGAGAAGTTAGAGATAAAGCTCCGCTCATCCCCGGTGACCCGCCGATTACCCAACACGCTGAGTTCCATTTATGCGCATTAGATGCTCGGCTAGGTAACCAACGAACGATATCGGTACTTTCTACTTGGAAGGTTGCGAGACTTGAGACATCGAGCCCGATATCTGCTACTAGGAGTTCGCCTGTGTAGTCACTTCCAGGTGGGAGTAAGTGACCTGGTTTCAATGCCTGAAACGTAATAGTCTGGCAAGCTTGGAAAGGTGAGCCCATTTTTTCGCCAGTGAGTCCGTTGATGCCACTTGGGATATCTACTGCTAGAACAGGGGCTTCCGTAATTGGCGCATTGTAGGTTCCACGAATGCCTGTTCCAAAAGTAGCGTCAATAACAAGATCGCACGAAGGTAGCTCCTTTGGAGTGTCTTGGGGAGAATATTCGATAGCTTTTATACCCCACTTCTTCAGGTAATTTCCCGCTACTCGTCCATCAGCACCATTGTTTCCCTTCCCGGCAAGAACAATGACACGTTTCCCATATGTACCATTGAGCAGTCGTCTAGCACCCCACGCGATAGCACTACCAGCACGTTGAATCAGAATTTCAATAGACTCAGTTGATGCTTCATCAATAGATTTCATTTCAGAAGGGGTGGCGATTGGAATCATCAGAATCAGACCCTTTGGATCCTTAGACTCTCCATCGCTCCGCTAAGTCCGCGATTGGAGTTATTAATAATTCCCTTAGTGGAATTTTTGAAAGTAAATCATTTCGGAAACTAGGTTCCGTTTCAGTGACAAAGTCAAATAGTCGCGCATACCTATTCTGGTATCCATCCAATATCTGCCTAGCTGCTTGTTCTTCCACGTAACTAATGAGGCGTACATGAAGCAACGTTAATCCCACAGTTTTTTTATCCTTTACCTCCGGTACTAGGATGATGATCCGGCCATCATTCCGCCCACTGGTGATCATCACATTCTGGTCAGATGCAACAAGATGCTTACTTCCTCGCAATTTAGAATCCCTTTCAACTCGAGAAACTAAATCCACTGCTATTCCTCCACGGTCAACAATGTGCAATTGTGCAACACCTGTGTCTACATCCCCATCGATGGAATACCTGATGTATCCGGCAACATCTTCGACTCCTTTATCAAGAGCCCCGAGGCAACGAAGATTTCGGTAACTAATTCGATCTCTTGGAGTCCCTGCTTGCAGTAATTCTTTAACTAAGGGGAGTTGAATCATTTCTTCATCTGACCGTGAGATTCCTACCGTTACTGTCTTAGCTTGATGTTTGATTGTGTCAATAGTTCGGGTCAATTCTTCGATTCCGAGTGTAAGCGATGAAGCCAAATCTTCAAGAATCGTCGCTGGTGTCCCTACTTTTCCTAAATCTAACTGATACGAATCGAGAGGAATAGTTCCCAATGCATATTTCAACATTGTCGAGATCTTCGTGGCTGTACTTGCTTCTAGATGTCCGTTATATTGACCCGAACGTAGGCCGTCAAAATAGATCTGCGAAGCTCTATGGATTTGAGGTTTCAGATTCCCTAACATTACTTCTCCAGTTGTCTCAGGAGATTCGGACACTGCGTATTCAATAGCTGCCCGAATTTCCCTGAATGGAATCGCTTGAGCATCTATAGATAAAGCTGCCTCATAACCGAACAAGTGCCCAGCCATAGTAGATAAAACAAATGCCAACTCCGGAACGGTTGAGGGAACTTCGATCACTTTTAATGCTGATGGGAATGCTTCAACATCGTTGGTGATGACAATCGGCGATGCTTTATGTGCTCGATAAATTGCAACTTCTTTCGCTGCATCTATTGATACCGAACCTTCAAGTCCGGCAGCACACACCAGAATAAGAGGCTCAGCGGAGAGATCGATGTGTTTCTTGTCTTCAGTAAAATCAGCAGCTATTGATTTGTAACAAAGTTCCGAAAGTTTTATGCGTATCTCTTTTGCTGCAACAATGTTGAATCCATTTCCGACGACTGCCCAATATTTTTTAGCAGGGGCTAGTTCTGCAGCAATCTGTGAGATTCTCTGCTGTTCTGCAAGGACTTTACGCATGAGATTAGGAATTTCTCGGAGAGCTAGAAGAAGCTTATTCCTCTTGTCAAGTCTTTGAATATCGGCCAATTGGCCATTCGTAGCATCTGCTATAGCAAGACCTAATAGAACCCCAGCTGCTATTTGAGAATAGAAAGCTTTCGTGGAAGCAACGCTCATTTCTATATCTCTACCATCAGATGTATATAGCACTCCGTCAGACTTCTTTGTTAACTCGGAGTCACGTCTATTCACTATCGATATGACAGAAGCCCCCCGTGCACGGACGAGGTCGACAGTCCGGTTGGTATCTGTAGTCGTCCCTGACTGGCTAATTGCTATTACCAATACATGTGACATATCACCGCGTAAGCGGAATCCCGATAATTCGGTCGATGGAAGTGATTCAACACGCAGGTTAACCTCTTCTCCTAAGAGTGACGCGAGATTATTTCCAGCTACTGCAGCAGTTCCTTGCCCAATGACAAAAATATCTGAAATCTCTCCATCCTTCAGCTTGTTATTGATCTTCGATGGGAAAGATTTCTCATTAAGTTTGACATGTAGATTGCCGTCAGTTTCAACTATTTTGCCACGAAGTGTCTTCTGGAACGATTCTGGCGCTTCAGTGATTTCTTTCAAGAAGAAATGAGGAAATCCTCTCCGGTCAATATCTCTCGTGGTAATTCCCGCCACTTCAATCTCATGATCATCGACCGGAAGGGATACTCCTTCATACGAAGTTCGAGATATTCCTTCGATAGACCCTGCTTGATCTTGCGACAGAGAAATAATCTCTCCCGGGCTTGAAACAATTTCATTCCTTCTAGGCAAAGATTCACCATTAACACGCAAGTATCGCTGCGTGGATTCGACTAGACCGTATGGTTCGCTAGCAACGATGAACGTATCTTCGGCTAGACCGATGTATAAACCTTGCCCACTCCCTCGTAATGCTACATAAAGATTCTTTGGATCTGTTGCGGCATTTGCCACAATTGCAACTGAACCATCCAACGCATCAACCGTTTTTCTAAATGCTGTGTGAGTCGCACCCTCTGACGAATCAGACTTGTTGAGATGATGAGCCATTAGAGTAGGCATGACTTTAGAGTCCGAGGTAACTACAGGATCTATAGAGAGTTTTTGCGTTTCTTTTAAATCCGCAAAGTTATCGACATCGCCATTGATTGCAGCGACCACATAGGGCAGCTGGTCTAGATCTACTTGTTCAGAATTGAGTGGGTGAGCATTTGGTTCAGAGATAATTCCGATACTTGCCCATCGCGTATGACCTACTACCACAACCGATGCACGGTCGTTAGCTAAAGCTTTGTGAAGAAGAAGGTCTGACTTGATTGCTTCACGCAAGACCCTAGTGTTATCGCCTAGCTCTCCTATCTCCGACGCAGTTTTGTAGACAAAACTGATCTGGTCCCCCAAAAGGCGGACTGACTTTGATTTGTAGTCCGAGTCGTTAGAACGATTCTGTATTTCTTTTTCAATAATTGGGTCAGGGAGTGTAAGTGCGTGATCTCGAATCATTAGATGTAATCCTGCTGAATCTCTTCCACGAACTTCCAAACGATCTATTGCCGATAAAGCCTCTTGAATAGATATGTAGGTTCCTACTGAACTTTCAGTTCTTTGTCCCTGACAAAGATCACTAACCGCTTTGACCATCCTGACGCGGTCATTACTAAGAGACCAAAGTGAATCTTTCATGCGAATAATACCGGCATTAATTTTTTCTATTTCTCCCACTTCAGAATCACTGCCGTTTAATAGGATTTCAAAGTCCGTCAATGAATTTTCTAGGCGTCCACATTTCTCTACGAGAAATGACATCAACTCCGGATTTTCAAGAAGGGTCATAGTTCCTGGCACACCAGAAATTTCAGTTTCCAATCTCGTAATAGATTCTGTTATCTCTTCAATATCCTGCAGATTTGTTGGAACAGTCTCGCTAATTGAGTTAACTAGGTCTCTTAGCCGAAATGGATCAGGTGCCTGGCGATCTGGACGTTTTCGGATAATTGCGATGATTCCACACATGTGTTCATTCTAGAGACTTCAACAGCAGGTCAAACGCGCGATAGGAGTCGTTTAATCAAGTTAGGATGAAGCAAAAAACGTTTCTGCAGCCGAAACTAGCCGTTGGGCACCATTTTCAGCTTGCTCATGAGTGATTGCCTCAACCATTATTCGAAGAACTGGTTCCGTTCCTGATGGTCGAACAAGAACTCTCCCACTCTCTCCCAGTTCATTTTCAATAGTTAGTATCTCGTCAATCAGGAAATCTTCCACAGATACGGTCACTTTTGGCATGTTAACTTGTCTCAGTACTTGGGGGTAACGGATCATGGCTGCGTCAGCAAGGTCAGCCAACTCAAGGCCAGATCGTTTAATTACATCAAGTAATTGAATACCGGTTAATAACCCATCTCCTGTAGTAGAGAGGTCGCGAAATATCACATGCCCTGATTGTTCACCCCCCAATGACCATTTGTTCTTTTCAAGTGCCGCTAGCACATGACGGTCACCGACTGAAGTTTCATGCACTTGAATCCCTTTCTCTTTCATAGCTAGATGAAAACCTAGATTTGTCATGACTGTAACAACAGTTGTGTTTCCTTGAAGGCGTTGACGAAGCTTCATATCCTCAGCACATATAGCAATCAGGTAGTCACCATCGATTATTCTGCCTTGTTGGTCGACAGCAAGAACTCGATCAGCATCACCGTCAAACGCTAGTCCAAGATCTGCGCCAATTTCTGCTACCGCCGACCGGAGAGAGCTAGGATTAGTCGACCCACAGTCATGATTAATATTCAAACCATCTGGAGCATCATGGATGCTTTTGACATCTGCCCCCAAACTATGCAGCACCTCGTAAGCAAAGTGCGATGCTGAACCGTTAGCACAATCGATGACCACGGATAACCCTTCGAAGTTCCTCCCATCAATACTTTCTTGAAGAGAAGCTATCCAGTCGTGGACCAAATGTTCATGACTGGGCGCCAGATTTACATCTATCTGTGTATGAATCTGAAAATCTTCTGATTCGAGTAAGGCCTCAATCTGCTTTTGATCTTCATCATTTAATTTATTTCCTCCTGGAGTAAAAAATTTGATGCCATTATCAGAAGATGGATTGTGTGAAGCTGAAACCATGGCCCCAGCTATCCCGCGAGTTGCTGCTATGTGAGCAACTGCTGGTGTTGGGACTGTTCCCATGGTCAATACCTCGACCCCCTCTGCTTGGAATCCGTCTCGAAGAGCTTGAACGAAAGCGGGGCCGCTTTCCCGTCCGTCAGTTCCTACGACAACGGTCTCTGTTTTTAAAACTTGTGCTGCTGACCGCGCTAGAAAAGTAACCCACTCGGGTTGCAAGTCGCTAAATGCTCGTCCGCGAACGCCATCTGTTCCAAACTTAAGAGTCATACTGCTCCGAAATAATATACCGAGATCGGAATGTCATAGCTACTTCAAATTTAACAAGCTATTAGTCCTTAATGAATCTTATTCACTTGAGAAGGAAATCAAGGTATTTAGCGCTTGGAGTATTGAGGAGCTTTACGGGCTTTCTTTAAGCCGTACTTCTTAGATTCCTTCTTACGAGAATCACGTGTAAGGAAACCAGACTTCTTTAGATCTTCTCGAAAGTCACTATCGATATCGACTAGGGCTCGGGAAATACCTAATCGGAGAGCCCCGGCTTGGCCGCTAGAACCCCCACCATGAATAGTTGCATCTATATCATAGGATGTTTCTGTTTTTGTATTTCGAAGAGGTTCGGTAATTATCATGCGGTGAGTATCAGATGGAAAAAAATCCTCAAGCGATCGGCCATTCACCGTTAGAGTACCTGTTCCTAGTCGGACTCGGACACGTGCAACAGCCCTTTTCCTTCGTCCGGTTGTTAGTGCGAGTTGTGATGACATGATTCCTTTAAGATTCTCGAGATTTGGCTTGTTCAAGCACCAAAAGCTCTGGCTTCTGAGCAGAATGCGGATGGGTATCTCCAGCATAAACTTGTAGCTTTTTTAATTGTTGGCGCCCGAGACGATTTTTTGGAATCATCCCGCGGATTGTTTGACGAACAATTTCTGCAGGTTTTCTCTCCAGTAAATCGGCGTACGAGTTAGATCGGATTCCCCCTGGGAAACCTGTATGTCGGTAGACCATTTTCTTGCTTGCTTTATCGCTAGTCAGAATAACTTTCTCAGCGTTAATCACAATCACATGATCTCCAACATCCATGTGTGGTGCGAATGTAGGTTTATGTTTCCCCCGAAGAAGTTGTGCTATTTCCGAAGCCATACGGCCAAGAATAAGGCCTTCTGCGTCGACTAGAAACCAATCTCTTTCGATTTCAGATTTTTTAGGTGTAAATGTAGACAAACTATTCTCTAATCTTATTTTTGGGAATTTGAACCATTTCATTTACTGAAGACGGCACCTTACTACGATACGGTTGTTGACCCCATGAGACAACCGTTAGAGCCCTGTTCAGTAGATTTTTTTTCATAAACAAACTAGTACTCTACCTCCCATAGAGTGAGTCCATATGGAGGAGCAACTCTACCTGCTTTATTTCTATCACGAGCATTTAGAATTTCGCTGATAGAGAGATCCTGTAACTTACCCAAACCGATATCAATTAAGGTCCCCGCAATAGAACGAACCATTTGGTGGCAGAACGCACTTGCAGTAATCCATAGTTCAAGACCATTCCCATCGATAACTTCCCAACGTAACTCTTTTACTTCTCTTTTGAGTGAAGTTTCGATTTCTTTTCCTTCGATCTCGACAGTTCTTTTCCTGCAAAAAGAACTAAAGTCGTGCTCTCCAATAAGTGCACTTCCGGCAAGATTCATTGCCTCGACAGATAATTTACCGCTGACATGCCATGAGTATGCAGAGCGGAATGGATCAGGATTCTCTTGATTGAGAACTTGATACCGATATGTCCTACTTATTGCAGAAAAACGAGCGTTAAAGTCCTCTTCTGTTTTTTCGATAGATGTAACTACAACTGCAGGTGAACAAAGGCTATTCAATGCTTTCTGTAATCTAGGAATTTCAAATGGGGCGGCATCAAAGGAAATCACCTGAGCTTTTGCATGAACACCTGCGTCTGTTCTGCCAGCACATACAAGTACGGGAGTAACCCTCAAGACTTTTTCTATAGACTCCAGTAAGAGACCCTCTACCGTTTCTACTCCAGGATTTTTCGCAAATCCACGAAATGGAAGCCCATCGTATGCGATGGACATCCTGTACCTTTCCTCACCCTCAGGTGGTGGCTTGATTATAGGAGATTCCGGTCGTGTCATGAACCCAGATACCTGGGATTGACTTCAGACGAGCTCGATGCGAGCCATAGGAGCGTTATCACCATATCGGGGGCCTACCTTGAGAATTCTTGTATAGCCTCCCGGTCGGTCAGCGTAACGTGGACCTACATCCTCCATCAGCTTGTCAGTTATTTCCTGATCGCGGAGGAAAGCCAGAATCTGACGGTGATTGTGAAGTCCACCTTTTTTCGCTTTCGTAATAATTTTTTCAGCGATAGGGCGCATAGCCTTAGCCTTCGCTTCAGTAGTCACGATTCCTTCTGCTGCTATTAGCGAAGCAACTAAATTCCCCATCATTGCTTTTTGATGGGCAGAGCTACCACCGAATCGGCGACCTTTCTTTGGTTTCCCAACCATCGTGAGTCCTAATCTTTAAGAGCGAGAGTAAATCCACGCTCATCAAGTTTTTCGATTATTTCGTCAAGAGACTTTTGGCCAAAGTTAGTTATTGATAAGAGATCAGCCTCTGACTTAAGTAAAAGTTCACCGATTGTATTAACCTGTGCCCGCTTAAGGCAGTTATTAGGACGCTCCGAGAGATCAAGGTTCTCTATCCCTAATTCAAGATCGGGGGAACCAGCTGCCCCAGTAACTACTTCGGTCAGCTCTAGGCTCTGAGGCTCGTCACTCATTTCCTCTACTAATTGGATTAGATTCCGAAGCGTTCCTCCTGCTGATGCAAGCGCCTCTCGAGGGGTTATTGAGCCATCCGTCTCAATTTCTAACGTTAGACGGTCAAAGTCATTTGATTGTTCTACTCGGGTTGGTTCTACTTCGAAGCTAACCCGTCGAACTGGTGAGAATATAGAATCGACAGGTACTTGTCCGACTATGGTTGAAGTCTTATTTCCTTCAGCAGAGACATACCCTCTACCTTTTTCGATAGTCACATCCATTCCAAGTCGACCTTTTTGACTCAACGTAGCGATCTCGAGGTCAGGATTCAGAATCTCAACATCTGCGCTTGCATTAAACTGACCGGCGGTAGCTTCTCCTGGTCCATCAGCCTCTAAGCGAAGAACGACAGGATCTTCACCTTCTAACCTAAGAACAATGTCTTTAAGGTTCAGCAAAATATCTGTAACATCTTCGTATACTCCATCAATTACATCAAATTCATGTATGGCTTCATCAAAATTGACTTGAGTGATGGCAGCCCCAGGAATCGACGAGAGAAGTGTTCTCCGAAGTGAGTTGCCAAGGGTATGGCCAAATCCAGGCTCGAGTGGGGAAACTGTAAATTTTTGCTTATTCGCAGTTTCCTCGTTAATGGATTCAATTGTTGGTCTTTGGATCACAAGCATGATTTTCACCTCATGGGCTTCTTATTTAATAGTTAGTTGTTTTAGTTATATTTGATTATTTGCTGTACAACTCGACAATGAGCTGTTCACGTATAGGGATATCAATCTGTTCACGGAATGGAACTTCTCTAACACGAGCTCCAAAACCATCTTCAATGATATCCATCCATGCGGGTACATTTCGATCTAACACGTCCTTATTCCATTGGATGACGATCATTTCACGGGCTTTTTCTTTCAAGGTCACTTCATCATCTTTACGAAGTCGATAACTAGGAATATCTACCCTTTGACCATTAACATGCAAATGCCCATGGTTAACAAACTGTCTAGCCTGTGGGCGAGTCGCTGCCCAACCAGCCCGGTAAACGAAATTGTCAAGTCGAAGTTCAAGATAGCTAAGCATGTTGTCACCGGTAACACCCTCACGGCGGTTCGCTTCTTTGAAGATATTGCGGAATTGCCGTTCAGTTAATCCATAAGTGAACCGCGCTTTTTGCTTTTCTTGTAATTGCAGAAGATACTCTGAAGAGTTACCTCTGCGTCTAGTACGCCCATGCTCACCAGGAGGGTATGGGCGCTTTTCGAGAGCAATGGTCTCGCCCTTGGTACCCCAAACATTCATTCCTAAACGTCTAGAAACACGTGCCTTAGGACCTGTATAACGTGACATCTTACACTCTCCGACGTTTGACTAGGCGGCATCCATTATGAGGTATAGGTGTAACATCTTTAATTCCTGTTACTTCAATCCCTGCTGTTTGCAGAGAACGAATAGCTGTCTCACGTCCAGAGCCTGGACCCTTTACTTGAACATCGACTTTTCTGATTCCATGCTCCATTGCCCGTCGCGCGCACTGTTCAGCGGCAAGTTGAGCTGCGAAAGGCGTACTCTTACGAGAACCCTTGAACCCGACATTTCCAGCAGATGCCCACGCGAGAATATTCCCATGTTGATCGCTTATAGAGACAATCGTATTATTGAACGAGCTTTTAATATGGGCGACACCATGAGCGATATTCTTTCGTTCTCGTTTACGTGATCTACGAGGGGCAGTATTTGATTCAGCCATAATTACTTCAGCACCTTCTTTTTCCCAGCAACTGTCTTCTTTGGACCTTTACGAGTTCTAGCATTCGTATGGGTTCGTTGTCCCCGAACCGGTAACCCTCTCCTGTGTCGGAGACCTTGATAGCAGCCAATCTCCATTTTTCTTTTGATATCTTGAGAAACCTCTCGGCGAAGATCACCTTCGACTCGGAGCTCACCTTCAATATAACCACGCAACTTCGCTACTTCCTCATCAGTCAGGTTCTTTACACGCGTCTGCTCATCTATTCCTGTAGCTTCACAAACAAGTGATGCAAGAGTTCTACCGACCCCATAGATATAGGTCAGGGAAATCACAGTTCTTTTTTCACGAGGAATATCCACCCCAGCAATACGAGCCATCTAACCCTGCCTTTGCTTATGTCGAGGGTTGGCACAGATAACGCGAACGACACCTTGCCGGCGTATTACCCGACATTTATCACACATTCGTTTTACGCTTGTTCGAACTTTCATACCTTACCTTTAAACCTGACACTTATTTATACCGATAGGTGATCCGACCACGTTCAAGATCATAGGGAGTCAACTCTACCTGAACTTTATCCCCAGGAAGGATCCGTATATAGTGCATTCGCATCTTGCCAGAAATATGGGCCAGAACTTTATGCCCATTTTCAAGCTCAACACGAAACATCGCATTTGGAAGAGGTTCGACTACTGTCCCCTCCATTACGATCGCATCTTCCTTTGATTTCGTCAGTGTCATACTCCTTTTTAGTAACTTTTGACGTTTTCCGAGGCTTGCAAAAGCGCGCGAAGCCAACAGGGAATCCTACCGTCGTTACACCTACTCACCAACCCGTAAACCCTCATGTTTTGCAATATTGGTAACACGCTATTCATTCTGCTTGAACTTTACCGACGACAGAAACCAAACGCTCAAAGACTGCTTCCTCTGCGCCACTCCCATCTACAACCTCGAGAATCCCTCGATCTGAAAACCAATCTAACAAGGGGGCTGTCTCTACCTCGTACAGTTCGAGACGACGGGTAATTGCTTCAGTTGTATCATCGTCGCGCCCTCGCTCCAGCATACGTGTGATTACCTCTCCAATAGGAACGTCGAGATTTATAGCTAACTGGAGTTTTCCCTCGACATAGCCAGATAGAGCTTCTGCCTGCCCAACTGTCCTTGGGAAACCATCCAAAAGAAATCCACCACGTTGAGCATCATCTTTGAGAAGGCGTTCTTTGACGATTCCATTAATGACATCGTCAGGAACAAGATTGCCAGCATCCATTATTAACTTTGCTTCAAGCCCGAGCTCGGTACCTTCTGTAGTTGCAGCCCTTAACATGTCTCCAGTGCTTATATGCACAACTCCAAACGTCTCGGAGATTCTTTCAGCTTGAGTTCCCTTACCAGCCCCCTGTCGGCCTAGGATCACTATCCCTATCGACATGGAAGACTTTCGAAGGGGCCCATATGGGACAAAAGTATCATTTGAGGAACCCTTCATAGTTTCTCATCATCAATTGGCTATCGATCTGTTTCATAGTTTCGAGGGCAACTCCAACTGCAATAAGAATTGAAATACCACCGAAGGAAACCTGTCCAACATTTCCTTGATCAAGGACTTTAGCAAGAATGAATGTTGGCAGCAGCGCAACAAGCGCTATAAAGACAGCACCAGCAAGGGTAATCCGGTTCAGTATCTTGCCCAAATATCTTTCTGTTTGAGGGCCAGGGCGTATACCTGGGATGAACCCCCCTTGTTTCCGGATTGTGTCAGCCTGCTTGACCGGATCGAATGTAATAGCAGTGTAGAAATATGAGAAGCCGATAATCAACAAACCAAAAAATAGTAGGTAAAAAGGACTATCACTAACGACAAGATTGCTATCAATCCAGCTCTGGATTGACTCTCCCCACGTTTTATTCGCTGGGTCGCTATCCGATGGCAGCACAGAAACGAGAAGCTGTGGAAGGTAGAGCACAGAACTAGCAAATATGATCGGAATAACACCTGATTGATTTACCTTCAGGGGAATATATGTATTCTGGCCACCAAATTGTTTTCGCCCTACAACTCTTTTTGCAAATTGCACAGGAATTCGTCGCTGACCTTGTTCAACAAAAACGATCCCCGCTAAGAGTGCAGTGAATAGGATTATAACTCCGATCAGTCCACCCAATCCTGCGTCAGTTCGAACGAGTGCCCCTTGATTGGGTAAAGACGAAACAACCGAAGCAAAGATAATTATCGACATCCCGTTACCAATGCCCTTTTGGCTGATAAGTTCTCCCATCCACATGAGCAATGCTGTTCCCGCTGTAAGGGTTAACACCACGAGCGCTACGCGGGGAGCAGTAAATTTAGGAAGAAGGTCTAGACGGGTTCCGCTGCTTGGGCCACTGCCAAAACCGCCACCGCCGTTATGGAACAGGAATGCAAATGCAGTCGACTGGAGAACAGCTATTCCCATTGTCAGATATCGAGTTGCCTGGGTAATTTTTTTCTGACCCACTGCCCCCATTTGTTGCCATTGTTCTACCCGTGGGATAACTACACCGAGGATCTGCATAATGATCGATGCAGTAATGTATGGCATAATACCCAAAGCAAAAATTGCAAACTGGGTTAATGCACCCCCAGAGAATAGCCGAAGGAATGCTAATGCTCCTCCGTTCTCATCAGTTGTCTCTTTCAAGAGCTGAATGGCATCAATATCTATTCCAGGTGCTGGAATAAAGCAACCAATACGATAAATAAAGATCATGCTCAAGGTAAAGAGGACTTTATTTCTTAGATCCTCCACTCTGAACATGTTCAAAACGCTGGCTGCCATAAATTTCTCCTAGACTGCAATAAGTTTTTTAGCGGTTGGTTAGTGCGTTGCCTTTAGCGGGTGGCCTTCTATCACCCCATGGTTTAGGTATAATCGTCACTGTTCCGCCAGCCGCCTTTATAGCGTCTTCTGCCGACTTCGAAAATGCATGAGCAGAAACTTCTATACCTGAATTTAACTCTCCACGTCCTAGAATTTTCACTAAGGCATTCTTACGCAGTAGACCTATTTGGCGTAATAGTTCAGGAGTAATCTCTTTCTCCCCAATTTCAGCAAGAGTATCGATATTAATCGCTTGGTATTCTACTCGGAATGGGTTATTAAATCCGCGTAATTTTGGGAGGCGGAGATGAAGCGGATTCTGCCCGCCCTCAAAACCAACGCGAACTGTTCCACGGGCGCGTTGTCCTTTGCTGCCTCTTCCTGCAGTTTTTCCGCCCTTCCCACCGATGCCACGCGCAACACGCTTCGTTCGACGATTGGACCCCGGTTGGGGGTGTAGGTCATGTACTTTCATCTCTGCCTTCTCTCCTCATACCTTGTGGTTTAATCCGTAATTTCCTGAACTTCAATAAGATGAGGGACTTTTGCTATCATCCCGCGTATCTCTGGACGGTCTTGGTGAATACGAGATTTCCCGATCCTCCCTAACCCTAGTGACCGTAAAGTCCCACGTTGTTTAGGTTTAGTCCCGATAGATGAACGAATCTGTGTGACTTTTAGCTCCATAATCAACCCTTATTCAATGATTTAACAGTACGTTCGGATTCTTTATATGCATCTAGCATTCCAGATGGAACGAAATCTTCTGCATCAAGGCCACGGAGGGAAGCGACCTCATCAGGGCGTTGCAGATTAGAAAGGCCGTTTATAGTTGCTCGAGCAACATTGATATGGTTCGGCGAACCTAAGGATTTACACAAAATATCCTTGATTCCAGCTTCTTCTAGAATTATACGAGCGGCGCCTCCAGCTATAACTCCGGTACCAGGTGCAGCAGGTTTCAACAAGACACGGCCAGCACCTGTTTCGCCTATTATCGGATGAACCACTGTAGATCCTGCCATCGGTACTTGAAATAAGTTGCGCTTAGCTTCTTCAGTTCCTTTTTGTATAGCGAGTGGTACTTCTTTCGCTTTTCCATAACCTAGCCCAACGCGGCCAGCTCCATCCCCAACAACAACTAAAGCTGTGAATGAGAACCTCCTGCCGCCTTTCACAACTTTCGCTACTCGATTGATATGGATCACTCGAGAGTCTCTAAGTTCACCTGGGACTTTTTCTTGTTGTTCATTCATTAGAATTCTAATCCTGCTTCTCGGGCCGCATTTGCAACTGCAGCTATACGTCCATGATATTTGAGGCCGCCCCGGTCGAAGACAATCGCTTCGATCCCAGCAGCTTTAGCACGTTGCCCCACTAGTTCACCTACTTGAGTTGCTACCGTAATACCCTTTGCTCCGCCCACACGAATATCTGCTTCTAGACTCGAAGCAGCAACCAAGGTGTGGCCTTTATCATCATCAATAATTTGTGCGGAAATATTTCGGTTCGATCGAAACACGGCAAGTCGTGGTCGTTCACTAGTACCGTGTATTTTTCTTCGCAACCGGTTATGTCTCCGGATCCGTCCGTCTCTTTTACGTTTTGCTGAATCACCCATATTTAATACCTATTTCACTGCCTTCCCGGCTTTACGGATAATGTGTTCCCCGACATATCGGATACCTTTTCCCTTATATGGCTCTGGCTTTTTCAATGCCCGAATATCTGCTGCAACCTGTCCCACTATTTGTTTATCAATGCCGATGATGTTTAGCTCTGTGGGTGATGGGACATCAAACTCAATACCGTCAGGTGCCGCAACATTGACAGGGTGGCTGAAGCCTAGTTGCAGCTCTAAATTAGTCTTACCCTTTGCTTGGACACGGTAACCAACACCAACAAGCTGAAGTTCTTTTCTATATCCTTCTGTAACACCAATGACCATGTTGTTAATCAGAGAGCGGGTCAATCCATGAAGAGCCTTTAGGCGTCGTTCATCATTCTCAGAATGGACAAAGACGGTTTCCTCTTTATGTTCGAGAGTGATTCCTTCTGGAATAGTATGATCCAGAGTTCCTTTAGGGCCTTTGATTTCTAAATGGGGACCATTAATAGAGACCTCAACACCTGAAGTTATTGGAATTGGGGTTTTTCCTATACGAGACATTTCATATACCTCTCTACCAGACGTAACAGAGTATTTCGCCACCCATGCGGCGTTTACGAGCTTCACGATCGCTCATAAGCCCTTGGCTGGTTGATACTACAGCTACCCCTAGTCCTCCTAAGACTCTTGGGATCTCATTTGACTTTGAATAAACACGAAGGCCAGGTTTAGATACTCTTTTTATGCCTGAAATTACTCGAGCTCGTGATGGTGAGTATTTCATTTCAATTTTAAGCGTTTTCCCAGGCCGGTCGCCATTCTCAGAAATAACATAGTCATCGATATAGCCTTCCTTCTGAAGCAGCCCAGCCAAGGACTCCTTCAATTTCGACGAAGGCATATCAACATCATCGTGCATTGCGGTATTTGCATTACGGATTCGTGTCAACATATCTGCGACAGGGTCAGTCATCGTCATATCTCAGCAACCTCCTACCAGCTCGCCTTTGTCACACCCGGAAGATCTCCGGCATGAGCAAGTTCACGTAAACACACACGACACAAGCCAAATTTTCTGTAAACAGAACGTGGTCGCCCGCACCGTCTGCAACGGGTATAGGCACGCACTTTAAACTTTGGAGTTTTACGTTGTTTATTAACTAGAGCTTTTTTTGCCATGTGGTTAATTTCCTTCAGTTCGGAATGGGAATGAGAATGAATCAAGCAAGGCTCGGCCTTCTTGATCATTATTTGCTGTAGTGACAATAGTTATGTCCATGCCACGGGTTGAATCGATTTTGTCATAGTCAATTTCTGGAAATATGATCTGCTCAGTGACTCCGAATGTGTAGTTTCCATGACCATCAAATGACCGAAGAGGAAGACCACGGAAATCGCGCACTCGAGGAATCGCTAAACTGATTAGGCGATCAAAAAATTCATACATTCGATCGCCGCGAAGTGTTACCTTTGCACCAATTGGATTACCTTCACGTAGTTTAAACCCAGCTATTGATTTTTTAGCCCTCGTTACCATAGGTTTTTGACCAGTAATCACGCTAAGATCCGTGATCGCTCCTTCAAGAGCAGCAGAACGTGTTACTGCTTCTCCTACACCCATGTTTACAACAATTTTTTCTATTTCTGGGACTTCCATGATATTGGATTTCCCGAGGCTTGTTCGAAGCGACACGCGAAATTCATTCACATATTGTTCTTTCAAGCGCGGCATTTGCGATACAACCATTACAGATCAGCTCCTGTACGACGGCATATTCGGACCTTAGAGCCATCATTAGCGATTCGGTATCCGATTCGGGTAGCTTTACCATCTTGAGGGCTTATCACCGCAACATTCGATGCATCGATAGGCATCTCCTTATCAATAATCCCACCCTGCATCGTTTCCTTAGTAGGGCGCTGATGTTTCTTTGAAATGTTGACACCATCTACGATGAGTTTGCCTTTCTGTGGAGATACGAATGAGACCTCACCTTCTTTGCCTCTATCTTTTCCAGAAAGAACAACGACTTTGTCACCTTTTTTGATTCTCATTTCACAAAACCTCCGGTGCTAGAGAAACAATCCGCATGAATTGTTTATCCCGTAATTCACGTCCAACCGGTCCAAAAATGCGTGTCCCGCGTGGTTGTCGAGCATCGTTAATCAGCACAGCGGCATTTTCATCAAACCGTATGTATGAGCCATCAGGTCGACGACATTCTTTTTTTGTCCGAACGACAACACACTTCACTACATCGCCTTTCTTTACCTCTGCTCCAGGACTAGCATCCTTGACAGTCGCTACGAACACATCCCCTATTGTTCCGTAACGACGTTTAGAGCCACCCAAAACTTTGATACATAGGACTTCTTTAGCTCCAGAATTATCAGCTACCTTTAATCGAGACTCTTGTTGGATCATCGGGCACGCTCCAGAATTTCAACTAGGCGCCAGCGTTTTCTCTTCGACAAAGGGCGTGTCTCTTGGATACGAACACGGTCCCCTACATTAAGATCATTATCTGCGTCATGAACAAAAAACTTTGATGTACGTTGAACAGTTTTGTTGTATCTACGATGGCGGACGCGATCAACAATAGCTACAACGGCCGTTTTATCCATTCCACTTGAAACAACAAGTCCCTCACGTATTTTCCGTCGATTAGGTCGTTCAGTGCTCTGATCAGTCATCAATCTCCTCCAGCTCTTCAGCCGCAGCTATTTCACGCTCACGCAATTCTGTCATAGCTCGAGCTACATCTCTTTTTACTTCTTTGATTCTGCTGTAGTTGTCCAATTGCCCTGTAACCAACTGGAATCGAAGGTTAAATAGTTCTTCTTTGGAGTTATCCAAAGCGGTCAAAAGGTCGCCATCACTCAATTCTTTAATTTCTGTTGCTCTAGCCATTAGAACCCTTCCCTCCGAGTAACGAACTTTGCCTTAATTGGGAGTTTCTGGATAGCACGATCAATCGCTTCTCTAGCCACATTTTCATCACCATATGAAAGCTCGAAGAGGATTTTTCCAGGTCGCACTACAGCCACCCACCGTTCTACGTTTCCTTTGCCTGACCCCATACGCGTTTCTGCAGGTTTCTCTGTCACAGGTTTGTCTGGGAAAACATTTATCCAGACCTTTCCGCCTCTTTTAATATGTCGAGTCATAGCGATACGTGCAGCTTCTATCTGGCGTGCGGTTATCCAACCAGGCTCAAGCGCTTGAACTCCATATTCGCCGAAAACAACCTCACTGCCGCCTTTAGCATTTCCTCTCGTTCGGCCACGATGGTGCTTTCGATGAGCCACTTTCTTAGGCATTAGCATTAGTCTGCCTCCCCAGGCCGGAATGTAGGCGTCTGGAATTTTTCGTTAGTTATCCGCGCAATCTGCTCTTCTTCATCAAGTAGCTTCTCAAATTCTGGATCAGCTTCTTGTACCAAAGGAGCAAGTTCTTTCAATTCGCCCTCATCTTCGGTGGAGGGCTTGTGACGTGCGGCTGATGAAGATACCACTTGCTTGGGATGGCTAGGTCCTGAGGTCTCCCCGACAGCCATTGCCGCTTCCCTAGTAATTTTCTCTTCAGCTTGAACTTTATAGGGAAGGATGTCTCCTTTATAAATCCACACTTTCACCCCGATCCTGCCGTAGGTCGTATGTGCTTCTCGGAAACCATAGTCAATGTCTGCTCTGAGTGTCTGAAGCGGAACGCGACCTTCGCGATACCATTCAGATCGGGACATTTCTGCACCTCCAAGACGACCGGAACATTGAACACGGATGCCTAACGCACCTGCTTTCTGAGCGTTCTGGACAGCCCGTTTCATCGCTCGCCGGAAGGCGACACGACCAGCTAGTTGATCTGCAACTCCTTGAGCAATCAGTGCTGCGTCTAGTTCAGGCTGTTTAATCTCTTGAATATTGAGTTGGACTTTTGGATTTCCAGTTATATCCGTTAATCCTGTTCTAAGTCGATCTGCTTCGGCTCCTTTTCTCCCTATGACTATTCCAGGTCGGGCAGTGTGAACATCGATTCGCAGTTTGTCACGTGTTCGTTCAACTTCAACCCTAGAAATTGCAGCATGTGGGAGCGCCGTCATCAGGAAGTCTCGTATCTTCCAATCTTCAATAACGAAATCAGCGTAGTCTCGATTAGCAAACCATCTTGATTTCCAATCTGTTGTCACCCCAAGGCGAAACCCGTAAGGATTAACTTTTTGACCCATTATTGACCTTCCTCGGTTTCATTTTCCGAACCTATTTCCTTGTTGTCATCTTCAGAAGGTGATTCACCTTCTGCACTTTCCGGCATACTTTCGGGAAGGATAGAAACTGCTTCGACAGCGACATCATCTTCTTCTTGCTCTGCCTCTAATACCTCTTCTTGCTCTGCCTCTAATACCTCTTCTTGCTCTGCCTCTAATACCTCTTCTTGCTCTGCCTCTAATACCTCTTCTTGCTCATCTTTCGATGACTCCTTGGACTTCTCTACCCGCTTACGTCGCGCTTCTGCAGAATTCGGTGCCGTAGCAGAGCCCTTAAGTGCTGCTCGTGCTCTCATTTCGTCAATTTCGTCTGCGGTATATCTGGTAAGAATTATAGTAATGTGGCACGTTCGTTTGTTAATCCGTGTAGCACGTCCACGTGCTCTTGGCCTCCAACGCTTAAGAGTTGGTCCTTCATCTGCGTAGCAGGACGAGACATACAGCTCCTCTGAAGAAATACCATCATTATTCTCAGCATTCGCCGCAGCAGAATTTACACACTTTTGAATAGTGTCACTGATTCTGCGCTCTGAGAATGTCAAGAGGTCTATTGCGTCGTCATAGGATTTGAGGCGGATGAGATTAAGGACCTCTCGAGCTTTGGAAGCTGATGACCTGACATACTTTATTTGGGCCCGAGTTCCTGGGCGTTCATTTGTCTTGACAGCACCCATTAGCTTCGGACTCCACGTTCTTGTCCAGCATGAAACTTGAATGTTCGAGTTGGTGCAAATTCACCCAGTTTATGGCCGACCATAGTTTCTGTTACATAGACAGGCACATGTTTACGACCATCGTGTACAGCTATGGTGTGCCCAATCATGTCAGGAATGATTGTAGAACGCCGTGACCAAGTTTTAATCACTTCTTTTGAACCAGAAGAGTTCAAACGGTCAATTTTTTTGAGTAGATGACCATCAACGAAGGGGCCTTTTTTTAGACTTCTTGCCATATCAGTTCCTTTACCTACGTGATCCTCGAGTGCGCCTTCGGCGAACAATTAGTTGTTGTGATTCTTTCTTCTTATTCCGTGTTCTGGCCTCTGGTTTACCCCAAGGGGATACAGGATGACGTCCACCCGAAGTTTTTCCTTCACCACCACCGTGAGGGTGATCGACAGGGTTCATAGCCACACCACGAGTCTGTGGACGCTTCCCCTTCCATCTGTTCCGACCGGCTTTACCAATCTTTATAAGTTCGTGTTCTGCATTTCCAACCGAGCCAACTGTTGCCATACCATCAATTGGTACTCTACGCATTTCAGTACTTGGGAGTCTTACCGTTGCGTAATTTCCTTCTTTAGCAACAAGTTGGACGCTGGAGCCAGCACTTCGAGCTAATTGTCCTCCACCACCCGGCCGCAATTCGATATTGTGAACAACCGTACCTACAGGTATGAATCGAAGTGGAAGCGCATTCCCGATACGTATCTCCGAACCTTGACCAGAATGGAGAATATCTCCTACTTCTAAGGTATCCGGAGCTAAGATATACCGTTTTTCACCATCATGGTAGTGAAGTAAAGCAATCCTACATGTTCGATTCGGGTCATATTCAATTGATGCGACTGTTGCTGGGACCCCATCCTTATCACGACGGAAATCAACTTTTCGATAAAGTTGCTTATGGCCTCCCCCTCGGTGACGAGAGGTTTTACGACCATAATTATTTCGGCCGCCTGTTTTTGGCTTACTCGTAGTAAGAGATTTTTCTGGACTAGTTTTCGTAATCTCAGAAAAATCAGCCTGCGTTTGGAACCGTCGACCTGGACTTGTGGGTTTTCGTCTTCTAATAGCCATCCTGATTCCTATACGTCAAACAGTTCGATTGAGTCGCCTTCGGCGAGAGTGACGAGGGCGCGCTTCTGATCAGATTTGCGACCGTAAGAGAAATTTCTTCGGTTTCTTTTACGTTTCCCTTTTCGATTAAGGGTATTGACTCTTGTAACGCGGACACCGAATATTTCTTCTACTGCGCTTCTTATCTGTGGCTTCGTAGCATCAGAGTGAACTTCAAATGTGTACACGTTATCTTCTAAGAGCCTATAAGATTTCTCACTCACGATTGGCTTCACAATAATGTCACGGCCATCCGTCATGACTCCTCCGTTTCTTCTTCATTTGAAGGATTTGAGGAATTCTCGTTTGTCTTATTTGAAGACGAGGTGGACAACAGATTCTCCTTGGTGAACACAACTACATCACTTACTAGGACATCAAATACGTTTAACTGCATTGGAGAGATCACATGAGCATTGGCAAGATTCCTAAAACTTTTTCTTGCATTTACATTTGCATCATCAACGACCAGAAGGACTTTCCCATTTGCCCCAATAGCTTCTAGAGCATCCCTAGCTTCTTTCGTTTTTGGCTGTTCAAAATTCCAATTTTCAACCACTAAAACACTATCTTCTAGAGCCCTGTCTGATAAGGCCGAGTACAGAGCCAATCGTTTCATTTTCTTTGGGGTCTTTTGGGAATAGTCTCTTGGCTTTGGCCCCATGGCGACGCCACCTCCACGCCATTGCGGAATTCTTGATGACCCAGCTCTTGCCCGACCTGTTCCTTTTTGTTTCCAAGGCTTAGCGCCACCACCTCTTACCTCGGCGCGTGTTTTTGTATTATGAGTTCCTGCTCTTCTAGTAGCAAGCTGTGCGTTGACTACCTGATGCATCACCGGGACGTTGGGTTCAATACCAAAGATATGGTCATCGAGCTCAACGCTTCCCGCTTTTCCCCCACTTACTTTAAGAACATCTACTTTTGCCATTAGCTATCTCTCCCAACCGAAGCAAGCTTTATTGCATTTCGGATTAGAACAGTCGTACCTCGTGCCCCTGGAACTGACCCTTTGACCAGAAGGGTTCCTTCTGCATCATTTGATTGGACAACTTCCAAATTCAAGATCGTTGTTTTCTGAGATCCCATTCTTCCTGGCATCTTCTTTCCTTGGAACACTCTCGAAGGCGTCGCACATTGTCCAATAGCTCCTGGCTTCCTGTGAACCTTATGTGCGCCATGACTAGCTCTCTGTCCTGCGAAACCGTGGCGTTTCATAACTCCTGCGAACCCTTTGCCCTTACTTACTGCCGTAACATCAACCAAGTCACCTTTGCTAAGAATATCCACCCGAATTTCTTGACCTATCTGGTAATCATCTACGTCATCAAGTCGAAGTTCTAGAAGTTTTTCTCCCGGTTCTACTCCTGCTTTACTGAAATGACCTGCCTTTGGCTGGTTAAGATTCTTTTCAGAAATCTTTCCAAAAGTCACCTGTAATGCGTTATACCCATCATTAAGTTCTGTTTTTATCTGCACAACACGGCATGGGGGAACGCTAAGCACTGTGACAGGGACAACATGATTATTTTCATCCCAGATTTGAGTCATACCAACTTTTTGGCCGACTATCGCCTTGCTCGCCATGAGGAAACCCTCTAATTCTTTCTTGTCTTGCTAGCTACTATTCCAATTGGCCGAAGCCAGATCACGAGAACGCTCCGCATGAGTTCCCTCAGCGGAGCGAGTTATTCGATTTTGCCAAGGAGTCCCAATCAGATAGCAACTGGCTTTCTCAGACGTCAATTAGGTGACAGATCTTATCACTACAGGGGTCAAGCATACCGAGTCGACGGTCAAGGTCCAACACTTGATCATAGGTTCAGGATTTAGGTCCTTAGCTTTTCTTAGGACTGTTGGATCTTTATTTCTATATCGACTCCAGCAGGAAGATCAAGACGCTGAAGCGAATCAACAGTCTTTGCAGAAGGTTCTAGAATATCCAGTAATCGTTTGTGGATCCGCATTTCAAAGTGTTCTCTCGAATCCTTATATTTGTGCGGGGATCGAATTACGGTGAAACGATGTTTCTCAGTTGGTAGAGGGATGGGGCCACGTATGTTGGCCTCGGTCCTCTTTACGGTCTCAACAATTTTCTTTGTTGATTGGTCAATGACTTCGTGGTCATAAGCTTTCAATCGAATTCTAATTTTTTGACCCGCAGCCATCTATATTTCTTTCCTACTCGAGAATCTTTGTGACAGCGCCGGCACCTACAGTTCTTCCGCCCTCGCGAATAGCGAACCGAAGTCCTTCATCCATAGCGATAGGAGCGATAAGTTGAACTGTCATTTTAGTGTTATCTCCAGGCATACACATTTCTGTGCCATCTGGAAGATCAATGGTTCCCGTAACGTCTGTGGTTCTAAAGTAGAACTGTGGACGATAGTTGGAGAAGAATGGTTTATGTCGTCCACCTTCTTCCTTGGTTAGAACATACACTTCTGACTCAAATTTAGTATGAGGTGTGATACTTCCCGGTGCGGCAAGCACTTGGCCACGCTTAACCTCGTCTTTTTCGGTACCACGAAGGAGCGCACCTATGTTGTCGCCGGCCTGTCCTTCATCAAGAAGCTTCCGGAACATTTCAACACCAGTACAAGTCGTTGTCTGAGTTTCCTTAATTCCGATGATTTCAATGGTGTCTCCGGTGTGAACAACTCCTTGTTCAATCTTTCCTGTAACAACCGTTCCTCGCCCAGTGATGGAGAAGACATCCTCGATAGGCATCAAGAATGGCCGATCAATATCCCGTTCAGGTAGAGGTATATATTCATCTACTTGAGCCATGAGTTCTAAGACTTGAGCTGCAGCATCTGCATCGCCTTCAAGAGCTTTAAGAGCGGAAACTGGAAGGATCGGCGTATCATCACCTGGGAAATCATACTCATCCAAAAGTTCGCGGACTTCCATCTCGACAAGCTCAATTAGCTCATCATCGTCGACCATGTCAACCTTATTAAGTGCAACAATGATCTTAGGAACTCCAACCTGACGAGCTAAGAGTACATGCTCACGGGTTTGAGGCATTGGTCCATCAGCAGCAGAAACAACAAGTATTGCTCCGTCAACCTGCGCTGCGCCGGTAATCATATTTTTGATGTAGTCAGCGTGACCTGGCATATCGACGTGAGCATAATGACGATTGTCCGTCTCGTACTCGACGTGCGCTACGTTAATAGTTATTCCTCGCTCACGCTCTTCGGGCGCCTTATCAATGTTTTCAAATTCTGTGAATTGGCTTCCCTCAACGTTTTCACTAAGTACTTTAGTGATCGCTGCTGTAAGTGTCGTCTTTCCGTGGTCGATGTGACCCATCGTCCCCACATTGACGTGAGGTTTAGTTCGCTCGAACGTCTCCTTGGCCATTGTATTTTCCCTCAAATTTCTTTCTATCGATCGGCCCCATTGGCCGGACTTTTCTATTAATTAGTTGGTTGTTAGTCCACCGACTAACGCACGGCTTATAACTCTAGCTGTGCAATTTCATTTTATGACAATCCCGCCCAAGTCACTCACCTCGTAAGCGAGCAACAACCTCCTCCTGAACATTTGGTGGCATTTGTTGGTAAGAATCGAATTGCATTGAGTAGTTAGCTCTTCCTGATGACATAGTGCGCAAATCACCGACATATCCAAACATCTCAGATAAAGGAACTGTCGCATTCACAACCTGAATATTGCCGCGTTGTTCTGTTCCTTGCACTTGGCCGCGCCTACTATTTAAATCCCCTACTACCCCTCCAAGGTAATCATCTGGAGTTGTAACCTCGACTGCCATGATGGGTTCTAATAGTGCTGGCCCAGCTTTTCGCGCAGCTTCCTTAAAGGCCATCGTTCCTGCAATTTTAAAGGCCATATCCGAGGAGTCAACATCATGGAATTTCCCATCATTTAGTTCTACTTGTACATCGACAACAGGAAACCCAGCTAGAACTCCCGAAGTCATTGCTTCTTTGATCCCTGCATCTACTGCCGGTATGTACTCTTTAGGAATGCGACCCCCTGAAATATTATCCTCAAATAAGTACCCTTCACCTGACTTTGCCGGTCGCAAATCAATCTCAACTTCAGCAAATTGGCCAGAACCACCTGTTTGTTTCTTGTGGGTATACGTTGTGGAAACTTCCTTAGTTATCGTTTCTCGGTAGGCTACCTGTGGTTTACCAACAGATGCAGCAACCTTGAACTCTCGGAGCATCCTATCAACAAGTACTTCAAGGTGAAGCTCTCCCATACCCGAGAGGATTGTTTGAGCAGTTTCTTGATCAGTATGGACTCGGAATGTAGGATCTTCTTGAGAAAGTGCCATCAAAGCCTTTGAGAGTTTTTCTTGATCAGCTTTTGATTTCGGCTCAACTGCTACGTCGATAACGGGCTCAGGGAATGTCATTTCTTCAAGAATGATTGGCTTGTCAATTGCAACAAGAGAATCCCCAGTTCGCACGTCTTTTATTCCTATCGCTGCCATGATGTCTCCGGTATAGACAGCATCAACATCTTCCCGATCATTTGCATGCATTTCCAAAATACGCCCTATGCGCTCTTTGTTCCCAGTGCGCGGGTTGTAAATTTGCGATCCTTTTTCAAGAGATCCAGAATACACACGGAAAAATGCCAGTCTCCCTACATGAGGATCGGTCATAATTTTGAACGCTAGCGCAGAGAAAGGCTCTTCATCTGATGGTTTTCGGGAGACTTCCTCGGCACCTTTAACGCTAGTGCCAGTGATTTCAGGAATATCTAATGGGGATGGAAGATAATCTACTACTGCATCAAGAAGAGGTTGAACACCTTTATTTTTGAAAGCTGTTCCATTGAGCACAGGTACCAGACCATGATTCAAGGTTCCTTCACGAATAGCAGTCTTGAGATCTTTCTCAGTTATTTCTTGTTCTTCAAGGTATTTTTCCATAATCGTTTCATCGAATTCCGAGAGTTTATCTAACATCATTTCCCGATACTCTTCAGCTTTTTCTACTAAACCATCTGGAATTTCAACCTCATCCCAAGAAGCGCCTAAGTCTTCACCTTGCCAGACAAGGGCTTTCATTCTAACCAGGTCCACAACACCCTGATATTCGGCTTCTGCGCCAATGGGGAGCTGCAACACTACGAAATTATCTGTTAGGCGCTCCTTTATCGTGTCGACAACGAAATAAAAATCCGCTCCGGTCCTATCCATTTTATTTACAAAACACATGCGGGGAACACTGTATTTTTCTGCTTGGCGCCACACTGTTTCAGACTGGGGTTCCACTCCGGCTACACCATCAAAAACAGCGACGGTTCCATCTAAAACACGAAGAGACCGTTCTACCTCAACTGTGAAATCAACATGGCCAGGTGTATCAATAATATTTATTCGATGATCGTCCCAATAGCACGTTGTAGCAGCTGACGTGATGGTAATACCACGTTCCTGTTCTTGTTCCATCCAGTCCATGGTGGCTGCACCATCATGGACTTCGCCGATTTTGTATGACCGGCCTGTGTAATAGAGGATCCGCTCGGTAGTTGTGGTTTTGCCAGCATCAATGTGTGCCATGATCCCAATATTGCGAGTTTTTTCTAAAGGGTGACGTGCCATATCGTTATTTCACTTTTTCCTTGTTTGAGGTAAATAAATGGTCGGAATATATGTTAGTTAGCTGGTTCAGCCATGTAGCTACCAGCGGTAATGTGCGAATGCCTTATTGGCCTCAGCCATTTTATGTGTGTCTTCTCGGCGTTTGACCGTCGCACCAATTCCGTTAGAAGCATCTAGTAATTCATTAGCCAGTCTCTCTGCCATAGTTCGTTCACGCCGCCCTCGTGCAAAGCTAACTATCCACCGAATTGCTAAAGTTGTTGAACGCCTTGGTCGGACTTCAACAGGTACTTGATATGTTGCTCCTCCTACTCGACGACTCCGAACTTCGAGTTGCGGTCGGATATTTTCAATAGCCCTCTTAAGCGTTTCAATGGGGTCAGACCCTGTTTTCTCTTCCATAGTTTTTAATGCGTCATAAACAATTCGTTCTGCTACCGAGCGCTTACCCTGTTGCAAGATCTTATTGACCAACTGTGTTACTAGTGTCGATTTATAAATCGGGTCTGGTTGGAGATAACGGCGGGTAGCGGGTCCTTTTCGAGACATTTCTATCTACTTCCTAATCCTTCTTAGCGCCATATCGGCTACGTGATTGTTTCCGGTCGCGAACCGAAGCGGTGTCAAGAGTGCCGCGAATTACCTTGTAACGAACACCAGGAAGATCTTTGACTCGACCACCGCGGACGAGGACAATCGAGTGTTCTTGCAAATTGTGTCCTTCACCGGGAATATAAGCTGTTACTTCGGCTCCGCTAGTTAAACGGACACGAGCAACTTTCCGCAATGCAGAATTGGGCTTTTTGGGAGTAGCTGTATAGACCCTCGTACAAACTCCGCGACGTTGGGGAGCCCCCTTCAATGCAGGGGTCTTTTCCTTCCGGAATTTAGAATCTCTTCCCTTACGAACCAGTTGTTGAATAGTAGGCAATTTCTCTCTCCAAGGCTGACCAGCAGCCCCTCTTTGTGCTTTCGTCTTATAGATGTAGGCATGTATTTTTTACAGCCAGCAAACTAGCCTACGGTGTGTTTAGGTCAGTCCACACCCCAGACTCGAGTTCTTATATACTTTTTCTTCGAAATGTCATCTTCATAACAAGTTTCGAAACTAACCTGATCAAGAAAACCTTTTAATTTTAGTGGATTTCACTAGCCAATATAGTCTTCCGTACCTGTGAGAGGACTTGATTCTTTCTCATCGCCGATTTCTTCAGGTTCCTGGAATTCAGGACGAGCTGCCAGCCATTCCGACAGATCCTCTTCTCCTTCTTCATCTGATGAATAGAATTCCATAGGGGCATAGTCGGGAGCTTCAGCAACAAAATCACGGTACGTTGCAAGCCCCGTTCCAGCAGGTATAAGTTTTCCGATGATAATATTTTCTTTGAGTCCGATGAGGTCATCAGATTTGGACTCAATAGCTGCTTCTGTTAGTACACGCGTGGTTTCTTGGAAAGAAGCCGCGGATAACCAAGATTCAGTTGCTAGAGATGCTTTAGTTATACCCATCAACTGTGGACGAGCTTCGGCAGGTTTTTTGCCTGCTTGCACTAACTCACGATTAGCTTCAACATATAAGCGTCGATCTATGCTTTCACCTGGAAGAAATTCCGAATCTCCAGGTTCTAGGACCAACACTCGTCGAGTCATTTGACGAACAATGAGCTCAATGTGTTTGTCATGAATGGAGACTCCTTGGTCTCTATAGACACCTTGGACTTGTTCAACAAGGTAACGTTGAGTTTCTCTCATTCCTTGGATCTCAAGAAGCTCTTTAGGGTCGCGGGGGCCTTCGATGATGGCATCACCTGCAGCTATTTCCTGTCCATCTAGGACTTCCAATCGTGCTTCAATTGCGATTTTGTCATACACATCTTCTTCGCCATCGTCGGCAACTATCGTTACCGTCCGGCCTCGTGATCCTTCATCGTTGATCCGAATAACACCAGAAGTTCGCGCTAATGTCGCAGCACCTTTAGGAGTTCTTGCTTCAAAGAGCTCGACTACTCTTGGGAGGCCACCTGCCAAGTCCTTTCCGGCAATACCACCGGTATGGAATGTACGCATAGTCAGCTGTGTCCCAGGTTCACCAATGGATTGCGCAGCAATCACGCCAACAGCTTCTCCACGTTCGATGAGTTTTCCTGTAGCCATGGACATGCCGTAACTTGCGATCGAAATACCTTGTTCACTTTCATCAGTTAGCGGGGTCAGACAGCGAACACGGGTGACAGCAGAATCTTCGGCTATATGATCCATAATCTCTTCGGTCACCATTGTGGCTTTCTCATAGACAGTGCCGTCTGAGAGTTTCACGTCCTCAGCAAGAATACGGCCATATAAGCGCGTTTTCAGATGTGCCCGTTCCTTTTGGTCAGTTGGGCTGGTCATCTTGGTACCGACATAATTACCTTCAGAATCTCGATAAAATTCTTCAGGGTATATATTTTCAAGCCACGAAGAGGGCGGCGTTTGACCTTCTACAAATGGATCCTCGTCATTAATGATTACTTCTTGTGACACGTCTACCAATCGACGTGTTAGGTAACCGGAGTCAGCGGTACGTAAGGCGGTATCTACAAGCCCTTTTCGTGCTCCAGGAGTCGCTATGTAGTATTCCAGCATTGATAAGCCTTCACGGAAATTACTTTTTATTGGCCGGGGGATCATGTCTCCACGAGGGTTAGCTACTAAGCCTCGCATCCCAGCAATCTGCCTGACTTGCATCATGTTCCCTCGAGCACCAGAGCCAACCATCATATCAATTGGGTTGAAAGCTTCTTTTTTAAGCCCAGCTTCCATGTCTTGCTTAACTTCTTCTGTAGCTTGAGTCCAAATCTCAACTTCTTTTTGGCGACGTTCACCATCGGTAATAATTCCACGGCGGAACTGATTTTCAACTTTTTCAGCTTCCTTTTCGTGTTTTTCCAGAATCCCTTTTTTGGTTGACGGTGTCTTCACATCATCAACGGATACAGTTACCCCTGATTTCATCGCCCAGAAGAAACATAGATCTTTTAGCGCATCAAGACTCCGCGAAACAATTAATTTTGGGTATTCCCGTGCTAGCTTCTCGACGATTGTTCCCATTTCTCGTTTGGTAACTTTTTCATTCACCCAAGGAAAATCTTCTGGCAGCGCGTGATTGAACAGAATTCTACCGATGGTTGTTTCAAGGTATTCAGCTGCTTCGCCATTAGCTGGGGTTATAAGAGTTCTTGCGGAACGGAATGTAACCTTCGAGTGCAATGAAACTTCTTTACTCTCAAGAGCACGTTCGACCTGATCGATCCGACGGAATACTCTTCCCTCACCCTTGGATCCGGCAACTTCTTCTGTTAGATAGAATGCCCCGATAATCATGTCCTGTGTCGGCACGGTTAGCGGATTTCCATTGGCAGGAGAAAGGATATTGTTTGCAGAAAGCATCAGGACTCGAGCTTCAGCTTGAGCTTCAGCAGAAAGTGGCAGGTGCACAGCCATTTGGTCTCCATCAAAATCAGCATTGAATGCGGTACAGACCAATGGGTGCAGTTGAATAGCTTTACCTTCTACAAGAACTGGTTCGAATGCTTGTATTCCGAGACGGTGCAAGGTTGGTGCCCTGTTAAGAAGTACCGGATGTTCTTTGATTACTTCATCGAGTACCGGCCAAACAGCAGATCGGCGACGTTCAACCATCCGTTTGGCAGAGCGTATATTGGGAGCCAAGTTCTCTTCTACTAGCTGTTTCATGACGAATGGTTTAAATAATTCGAGACCCATCAATTTCGGTAATCCACATTGGTGGAGCTTGAGTGAAGGTCCGACAACGATCACAGAACGTCCAGAATAGTCAACACGTTTTCCTAGAAGGTTCTGACGGAAACGTCCTTGTTTTCCTTTGAGCATGTCAGAAAGAGATTTAAGTGGCCGATTACCGGGACCAGTAACTGGTCGACCTCGGCGTCCATTGTCAAACAACGCATCAACTGCTTCTTGGAGCATTCTTTTCTCGTTGTTAACAATAATCGCTGGCGCTCCAAGATCAAGTAATCGTTTTAGACGATTATTTCTGTTAATCACCCTTCGATAAAGATCGTTTAGGTCAGATGTTGCGAAACGTCCACCGTCCAGTTGAACCATTGGACGGAGTTCAGGTGGAATGACGGGGACAACATCTAAAATCATTGCTCTTGGATCATTTACTCGATTTCCTTTTTCGTTACGTCGGTTAAACGAAGAAACGATTTTTAGGCGTTTAATTGCCTTTTGTTTTCTTTGGGCCGAAAGAGGCTTCTGCCCAGCAGGTGGATCTATTGCATCACGCAGTTTTATCTCTTCTTCATCGAAATCAAGACGTTCGACAAGTTGGGCAATCGCATCTGCTCCCATTCCACCTTCAAAGTAGCCTCCATAGCGGTCTACTAATTCTCGCCAGAGCAGTTCATCCTCAACGATTTGACGGGGAAATAGTCCTTTGAATTCTTCGAATGCGCGCTCGCACAGATCAATTTCTAATTCATATTCTTCAGTGATTGCCTCAAGGTCTTTCACCGACTGTTTAGTGACTGCTTTGATCTCGGCTTCGTTTGCCTGCTCAGTTTCAAGTTCGATTAGATCCGCTTCAAGCTCTTTGTTTCTTTCAGTGATTCTTTCATCACGTTCCTTGTAGATCGCTTCCTTCTCTTCTAGCATTTCAGTTTCGAGATCTGCTATAGCTTCGTCACGTTTTTCTTCGTCGACCCAAGTCACCAAACTAGCTGCAAAATAAATTACTTTTTCAAGCTGTTTTGCCTTGAGCTCTTCTCGCGGCTCTAACCCCATGAGGAGATAAGCGAGCCATGATCGCGTACCTCGCAAGTACCAAATATGTACGGCAGGAGCCGCAAGTTCTATATGGCCCATTCGTTCACGGCGGACTTTCGAACGAGTAACCTCTACCCCACAGCGTTCACAAATAATCCCTTTAAATCGGATTCTTTTATATTTCCCACATGTGCATTCCCAGTCTTTTTGTGGGCCGAAGATTTTTTCACAAAAAAGCCCATCTTTTTCTGGCTTCAACGTACGGTAATTGATTGTTTCAGGTTTTTTGACTTCGCCGTTTGACCATGTTCGCATTGAGTCAGCGGTAGCAAGACCTATCCGGATTTGATCAAAATCGTTAACATCTAACATTCTTAAGGCCTCCGTATATTAAATTCTGGCGCTTCGGGCTGCTTCGCGTGCTGCATCTTCTTCATCAGTCCCTCGCTCTGGTCGTGAAATATCTATACCCAATTCTTCACTGGTTTTAAAGATATCTTCGTCGATCTCTCGCATTTCTATCTGAGCTCCTTCAAGGTTAAGGACTTCAACGTTTAAGCAAAGAGACTGCATTTCTTTAATTAGAACTTTGAAACTCTCTGGTATGCCCGGTTCAGGGATATTCTGACCGGTAACAATGGCCTCATATACCTTTATACGACCTAGGACGTCATCAGATTTAGTAGTAAGGAGTTCCTGCAAGCAGTACGCGGCTCCATAAGCTTCTAATGCCCAAACTTCCATTTCACCGAATCGTTGGCCACCAAATTGTGCTTTCCCACCAAGGGGCTGCTGCGTAATCATGCTGTATGGCCCTGTAGATCTGGCATGTATTTTATCATCTACTAGATGGTGCAGCTTAAGCACATACATGTAGCCGACCATTACGGGGTTATCCAGTGGTTCACCGCTTCGGCCATCTTGGAGTTGCACTTTGCCATCAGTCTTAATCAACCGATCTCCTGATTCAGATTCGGGATTAAGATTTTCGAAAATCTGTTGAATAGTTGGATGTTTCCCAGCTAAGTCAGTCTCATCCCACTTCGCCCCATCAAAAACCGGAGTGGCGATAAAGGTCGAAGGAGTAGTTGTGGGTCGGGTCTTTTTTGCAGTATTAGAAATTGGGATATCTCCAACACGTTTCCCATCAACTTCCCAGCCCCATCTAGCGCCGTACCCTAGATGCGCCTCAAGTACTTGACCGATATTCATTCTCGAGGGGACTCCTAAGGGATTGAGAACGATGTCGACGGGTGTCCCATCTTCCATGAATGGCATATCCTCTATGGGCAAGATAACTGAAATAACTCCCTTGTTTCCATGCCGCCCAGCCAATTTATCCCCAACGCTTATCTTTCTTTTTTGGGCAACATATACGCGGACCAGTTCGTTTACTCCAGGTTGAAGTTCAGCTTCATGCTCTCCATCGCGTTTAAAGATATCCACTGCGATAACAGTTCCTGTCTCACCATGGGGGACAACCAGAGATGTATTTCTTACCTCTCTGGCTTTCTCTCCGAAGATAGCTCTTAACAGTCGCTCTTCAGGGGTGAGTTCTGTCTCTCCTTTGGGCGTGACTTTTCCAACAAGAACATCGCCAGGACCTACCTCGGCTCCGATACGGATAACCCCATCTTCATCTAAATCAGCAAGCATCTCTTCGGAGATGTTCGGGATATCCCCCGTTATTTCTTCTGATCCTAATTTGGTGTCCCGTGCGTCGACCTCATGTTGGTGGATATGTATAGATGACAGAACGTCATCTTTTACTAAACGCTCACTTATGATAATCGCGTCTTCAAAGTTGTATCCCTTCCATGGCATAAAGGCAACAAGAAGGTTCTTACCTAGCGCTAGTTCACCTACGTCGGTTGAAGGTCCATCAGCGAGAATGTCTCCCTTGCTGATCCTGTCACCCTCGCGTACCAGAGGTTTCTGGTTCACACAGGTATCTTGATTTGAACGTTGGAACTTTTTAAGCCGGTACTCTTTAGTACCCAACCTTTTTCCTTCGTATTCAACTTTCATGGTTATTCCAGAAATCTCAGCAATGACACCATTTCCTTCAGCAATAATCATGTCAGCAGCATCAAACGCTGCCCGTTGTTCAATACCTGTACCTATATAGGGTGCCTCTGATCTAATAAGGGGAACTGCTTGGCGTTGCATGTTCGCTCCCATTAGTGCCCTATTCGCATCGTCATGTTCTAAGAATGGAATCAAAGCCGTAGCTACAGAAACAATCTGACGGGGTGAAACATCCATAAGTTGGACTTCTTCTCCGGAAACATATGATATTTCTGTCGTGGCGCCGAAGAAAACTTCCTGCTCAAGAGCAGTTTTTAGACCTTGTAGCGTTGCAG
>JAKMEQ010000036.1 GCA_022425805.1 Acidimicrobiales bacterium | reverse complement strand
GTGCTTTGAAGCTTGTCCCACTATTCCAGTCGGTATAGTGTGGGCTTGCTGAAGCGACTCCCATGGAGCCAATGAGTAGGCCTATTCCTACCGCTAGGGTCACTGTGATCTTTGTTCGTGTTTTCATGTTTGCCTCCTAGGCTGTTTGTTTGTGCTAGGTAGACAACTAACGGGCTCTTTTCTTACACCCCTAGAGATATAAGTGAGTAAGCCCTGAAAGGGATCTTCTCTTTTAGTGCTTTTTCTTACTAACTTCTCCCCTATGTGTCGATTGAAAAAGAAAATCCATCCCTTATCGGCCAAGCAATGACCCGCAAGAGATGGATTAACTCAGGTAATACCTTAACCAGAATCAACTGAAACAAAACCTGTTGCCTGTCGGTAATTTGCTTATAACTTGTTTGTCCCTTTCCTTCACTGAGGGGATTTTTTCGTTTTACCTTTTTATTTGGACTCTAAGACCATTGGATCTAGGCTGAGCATTCCTTAGCTGCTTCCGTTTCAACAGTTGCTTTGAAGCTGGCTTTAGAATCTTTCCTGTCGCTGTAGTGTGGGCTGGCTGAAGCGACTCCTATAGAGCTGAGGAGTACGCCAACTCCTAATGAGAGAAGGACCTTAACCCTTGTAATGAGATGCAGTTGATGGCGCTAATTTAAGTCAATACGGGGGAATAGGTCACTATCTAGTTGATCACTGTTATTTAACCCTGGGTCTGTGGTTGGTATTGCTACTTCTCCGGGCCCGCGAAAGAATCGAGCATCGTCTCCGCACCATCGGGATGCCAAAGCTCGACGGGGGAATTCAGAACTGGAATTTCCGTGAGCCCCATGGACGATCATGCCCTGAAACACTAAGCAATCTCCTGGATTAACATCCCAAGAAATAATTTCATATTTACCCAAATTGTTTTCTATGTCCGGTAGTTCAGGTAAACCAGTTCCTTCATAGGGAGTATCGTCCCCAAAGTGGTGAGGGTTATGCGCTGGCCATTTATGGCTTCCCTTTATGAATGTTAAAGAAGATTCTTTGGTAATTGGATCTAAAGGCACCCAAACAGAACACACATGTTCTCCAGTTACAGCCCAATATGGCTGATCTTGATGCCACGGAGTTCGTTCTTCAGTTTTTTGATTTTTAATAAACATCTGGTCATAGAAAAAATTGATGCGCGTTGACTCCATCACGTAGCTGGCGATCTTGGCTGCTGGGGATTCAAAGACAAATTTTTTAAAGGGTTCCAACCGCTGCCACATGTCGAGGTCAGTGAAGAACCTACCAATATTTCCCTCGGGGGTATGTTCTTCGGAAAGAGGACCGGGCTGGCTAAGGGCTAAATCGAAAGCACCTTGTAAAAAGGTAACCCAGTCGAGATCAATGACGCCTTCAAGTCGGACTGCTCCATCATTATTGTAAGCTTGACATTCTACTTCACTTACTTCACGTAGGGGTTCTCTGATCATCTTTAGATTTTCTGATTTTATGATGGATAGATAGATATTAGAAATTCCTATTACATCTTGAGGAAGTCCCTATTCGAAAGGATATGCAATGAAACGTAGATTGACCGCATGTTTTACTATCACCCTACTAACGTTATGCATTTCCACTAATCAGGCAAACGCGCATGACCCTCTTTTCCTGACCTCAGAGCAGTCGACTCCAGACACGGGACCGTATCTACCAGATGGAACAATATCTTTCGCTTTTTATGGAGAATTTCTAGTTGAAGGAGAAACCCGAGGTTTTCAAGCAAATTTTCAAGAAGGCGATTTTTTTCAACTTGAATTACTGATACCTGCTCGTGCACCTGAAGAAACTTTAACGAACGAACAACTCCCCTACCTTCTAATAATTTCACCTGATGGTTCAGAAAAAGCTCTTTATCCCAGTATTCGAACCCGTTTCGATGAACCTTTTACCAACACTAGTTATTACACGTTAATAAGCAATCAAGACACAGCGATGAGCGGGGCCTATAGCATTACAATCATTTCTCGCTATGCAGCAAGATTCACTACTGCTATTGGTACTAGTGAACGATTCGGTACTCCTGTTGAAAGAGCTGGAGATAGGCCATCAACGTTCAGCGAAACCGAAAAGAAAATAGCTGATTGGTATAGCGAACCTAACGGGGTCATAACCACTGAAGCCTTAGATAGTCAATCCACCAACGATGAACCAAGGGAAGAACCAACGGAAGAACCAACGGAAGAACCAACTAACGAATCAAATACAAATAGCTCCGGCTCAAATAATAAACTTTCTACAGAAGGCGAGAATAATACTGCGGGAGAACAGGTTACGAAAGAAGTTGTAGAGCTAACTGAACCCTCAAACCGCGCTATCTGGTTTATTATTCTTATTGGAATTGCTGCGGTCCCGGTTACGTTAGTTTTCAGACGGCTTCGCAATCCAAAATCCTCAACCTCTTCTAACTAAAGGACTGCTTTAGATCATTCACTCTTAAACCGTCTAAGGATCTAGATCAAAATCTTTGCGCTATATGCCTTGAGAAACGTTAGATCCAAAACCTAGTAAGGCATTGTCCCACCGTCGATGGGGAAAAGCATTCCTGTCATGTTCTTGCCAGCATCTGAAGCAAGTAAAAGCGCTACGGCAGCAACTTCTTCTACCGTATTGGGTCTCTTGATTGCAGATTCTTCAGTGAACATGCCAATTAGATTCTCATACGTTCCTACTCCCATAGCCACTGCAGATTCGGGACCCGTGGAACGCACAATGTCAGTTTCAATAATCCCAGGAAGAAGAGCATTAACTGTGATACCTATAGGACCAACTTCTTTAGCGGCACCTTTTACTAAACCATTTACCCCATGTTTGGTCGCGTTATAACCTGGAGTTCCTGCTTTCCCAAGTTTCCCTTCCACAGAGGAGGTAACTATTACTCGACCACTTTCTCGAGGGATCATATGTTGAAATGATTTCCGCATGCCCCAAAAAACATGGTTCAAGTTCCAATCCATCTCTAATTCCCACTCTTCATCGGTCATCTGCGCAACTGGGGCTGTATTCGCCAGACCACCTGAATTCAGGCACATAATGTCTAATTTACCATAGGTGCTAATTGCAAAATCAACAATGCCTTCGACGTCAGCCTGTTTAGTGGCATCACCCTTGTAGAAGGTAACACTATCTCCAGCGTTTATTTCTTCGATGCAGATCCTGCCTTTTTCTTCGTTTCTTCCGTTGACGATGACCTTGGCGCCTTCAGCAATAAATGCCTCAGCCATCCCCCTGCCGATACTTCTGGTTCCACCAGTTATAGCGGCTACTTTCCCATCAAGTTTACCCATCGTTTTTCTTCCTTAATATGGTGACGTGCCACCATCAATTGACAGCAGCGAACCAGTTATTCCGGCAGCCACATCTGATGCAAGTAACACACAGACCTCTGCAACATCTTCTACTTCGTTAATTCGTTGAATAGCTGATTCTTTCCCAAACCAATCAAGTAGCTCTTCGTAAGTCATGCCCATTGACTCTGCATAATCTGGCCCATTTTCTTTTACGATATCCGTTTCGATCAAACCAGGACATACTGAATTAACAGTGATTCCAAGAGTTCCAACCTCGTGAGCCGCAGCCTTTACAAGACCATTTATTGCATGTTTTGCAACTACATAACTTGAATTTCCAGGTTTTCCCACCTTCCCTTCAACGGATGAGGTAGCAATAATTCGCCCATGTTGTTGCGGAATCATATGGTTCAAGGCAGCTCTCATAGTCCAGAATGTATGCCAGAAATTCCAAGTTAGGGTATCCTCCATTCCTTCATCGCTCATCTCGGCAACAGGCGCAAAACTGCTATTATTAACACCCCCAGCGTTGGCGAAGAGAATATCTATACGTCCATATTTATCAACTGTTCCTTGAATAAGAGCTTCACAGTCTTCTCGGCGTTTTACATCTCCAGATATGAAATGAACGTTATCCCCAGCATCTATTTCATCAAGCGCTCTTTGCCCCTTTTCTGAACTCCGGCCAGTAACAACTACTTTGGCGCCTTCTCGAAGAAATGCTTCTGCCGTTGCTCTACCTATGCCGCGAGTACCCCCAGTTACACATGCAATACGTCCATCTAGCTGACCCACAATTTCTCCTAGTCTTTATACGCGGAACGACAGTTTTCAATATCCTTTACCTTAGAACGTTACTGGAACGCCACGGTGACACACCCGAAAAGAAATAAACCATCCAGAGTGTCCTTACATTGTTTAACACGACCCCTATCCACTCTTCTAAACGCATTATTTAGCGCTGATAGTGGGGTGATGTGTCTGGGCGTTATTCTAATTTCTCGGCTTTTATCTACTCGCTCTCTTGCATGAAATGTGCTTGAATGGCTTCCCGAGTTTGAACATCCGTCATCACAGGTTTGGCAGTCATGTAGCAGACTTCTGCCCAAGCAAATTGAAAAGCGGCACACTTTGAGAAGTCATCGGTTTCGACAATCATCGTGCCCGTTCCATCTCCAAGAGAGTGCCAGCGCCCAATCAGGGTCACACCGTGATCTGATGTTAAGGACTCTAGTTGTTCTTGCGTGAAAGTTCCGAATGCTCGAAGTGAGTCACCCCTACGATCTTCAAAAACTTTATAGTCGAGTTGAAATAACATATTTAATTTTTCCTTTGTTGGTGTTCTATCTAACCGGATGCGGGTAAATATTCGTAACGCCTTCTTTAGCACGACAATAGATAGTCAAGCAAAAAAATTAGAAACATCCAGCAAGTTTCACCAACTTAGATTTTTTTTGGCAGACCTATCCTGACAGGAACACCTGCTGAATACATTACGTGAGGTTCACCCATTGGCTCTGGCAATCCAGCAGCCGTTACAAGCTCATCTTCTAAGTAAAGCAGCTTCGCTTTTTGCAATTCCCAAGGAGGGTGATGAACTGGAGCCCATAGGAATGATTTCCTTGGCATTTGTGTAATCAAGCCCCACCTTGCTGTTAGAAATCGCTCAAGATCACCATCAACTTTTTCTTTTTTCTCAACTACGATATTCGAAGTTAAATCACGGGTTGGCCACTTTCGCGAGACTTTCGTCGTTACAAAATTACCTACTTGAGTATGGTTTACTTTGCCGTAACAGTAGGGAATTTTATACATGGTTCTTGCTGTGACAGTTGGGAGAACCTTATTGATATCAAGGGAGAAAAAATAAACCCCTGAATATTGGCGGTACCTGACATAGGTTCGGACATTAACTTCTGGAAAGGACCCTACATATGGGAGAGGACGCAGCAGCGGAAACCCTAGGTCCTCCATGTGGAAAGGAATGAGGCCAACCCATGCATCTCCATCATACTTGTCAACCTTTAGCCCTTCTGGAAGAAGTCTTTGGATAGTTTCAGCTGGGTACCTCCAGTGAATAAAGACTAAGTCTGTCCACCGTTGCACCATAATCGCTCTTTTGATGCCTTTGGGAGCTTCGTTTGAAAGAAGGTCATACATAATAAGTCAGGCCGAAACGATAATTAGTACTGCTATCACTGTTCGCACTGACCAGCCAATAGTTCGTATCCAATTTGTTTGCACTAATCTGCTAACAACTTTCTCGTTGTATCCTTTGATAAGTGCTGCATGTTTCGGTATTTGTAGAAAAATTGTAGATAGATGAATTTTACAGAGTATCAATCCACCGATTAAAGGCAGTGTTCTTCCATTTACCGGGTCAAAAAATAACCAAAGCGTTGAAATTCCCTCAACGAGCATCGGAAGTCCTACTACCCGAGCTGTTCGTCGTTGATGTTCAAGCGCATACGTTGCTAATTCGTTCTTTCCGATTTTGTGAAAGAGCGGGTAATGAACCACCTGGACAAACCAGATTAAACCCGCCATAAGTATTGTTGATACAAGATGCGAATAGGCAATACACATGTTCTGTAATGTAGCGAAATCTAAATTTTAGCAGTCAAACTGTGACCGATTTAACGACTGGTGCAGAGTTCAGAAACTAACTCATACTTCAAAACATGCGGGTTCGTTTGTTTATGAACTTGTGTAAATACTTTTAAAACCCTTCATGATTATGAGAAAGAACGGGTACGTCAATAGAGAGCAGGAAACTTGGTTTTTGGGATTTCAAGCAGTTTCCCATTTGCCATCTCTTTCACTGCGGGAACTGGTTCAGGATCAGTAAAAAGTATTCCATCGTCTGGTTTAAATCCAAGATCTTGAACTGGAACGGTCCAGCATGAAGCTTCTAAAGCGATGCCATTATTGTCATGGAAATATACAGATTTGATTATTTCGTGGTCAACAACTGTTGTTATGTCACATTCAGCTCGTTCTAACTGGTATTTCAGAGCGATTAAGTCTTCTTCGTTAGGTAACGCGAACGAAAGGTGATCAAATTGCAGATCTGTTCTTGTCATGAGGCCAGCTGGCTTTGAGAATGTTTGCACTCTGGGATCTTCGAAAAAAGCAATTGTATTACCTGGCCCAAGTTCAAAGAAATAATGCCTCATGGGCCCTGCGCGAAGTGTTGCTACTAGCGGCATGCCTAGCACCCCGCAGTAAAAACGTACTGTCTCATCCATATCAGGAGTGACCAAGGCAAGATGGTGAATTCCTTGCCAGCGTGGTGATGGACTATCCACTGATTCCATGCTATGAAGTCTACTGAAAGCATCTGATAATGAGTTAGATGAATCACCGATTCGAGAATTTACTCAAGTGACCTTTAACTCTTCATAGAGACCGCATCTAGCAACCATGAGTATTTGGGCCTAAGCATACAGTCATAGCCTTAAATAAGCCCACAACATCTCTCATCACTTAGCGTTCAAAATAGGTAGGATTAAAATTTTTTTCAGGATCATCTCGATACTCTGCTGAATTCCCCACAAGTGGTAAATCACCGTTTCTAATTACATGAAACATGCACATTACGTCGGGGACACCCTGCATTCTATTCAACGGCCAGTAACGGCATACCATCACAAAACTAGGTTTGCGCTGATACTTGGCGGCACATTAACTCCCATGTCTGTTCTAAGAAGCCAGCCCTGGTGTCCACTAGTTCTTTCAGTTGATCTCGCCATTCAAGTGGAACTTCTGGAGCTCCTGTTGGTTCTAGCAGAACATCTAATCTTGCCATATCTTCAAATGTTACATGCAGAGCAGCTGCTCGACCGATTGTCGTGCCAACGGTGATACATCCATGCCATGGGATAATAACTGTGTTTGCCTCTCCTATGACAGGTCCTATAGAAGCAAACGAATCATCCGGGCTTAGCGCTTGATCATTGTGAAAGAAGCAAGCCAGGTTCGCGCGTATCTTTAATGGGCGTGCAAGAGCTGCTAGAGCTGTTCCCCATATGCCATGGGTGTGCACTATCGAATTAACGTCTTCACGTACGCTATATATCCCAGAGTGGAACTCATGACCGATGCTGACCTCCCTGTTCCCTTCTATTACGTTCCCTTCAAAATCGATCATTAACACATCGTCAATGGTTACTTCTTCTAGGGTACGATCAAATGCATTAATCCAAAGGGCTCTTTCATCGGGAACCCTGATCGATACATGACCACCTATTACCGATCCACAACCTCGAAGCCCTAAAGCTTGGCAGGCAATTACTAGTTGTTCTTTGGTGTTCTGTGCAGTGTTCATTCTAAGAAGTTAAATCAAATGATTTAACACGTCCAGATCAGTTCCATTTTTAATCAAGAGCTTCGCACTCTAAACCACCTTCTGCTACCTACGAGTGTGAAATTCGTTTAAAAAGGTTTTTTGTATTTATAAAATTTACCTCTGATGTATTCGATGACCTGATTTATCGTGATGAGAACCAAAACGATAAAACCACCTCATGGTAAATCTGGGTATTGAGTTCGTCTTAATAGTTTCAGGAAAATCCTAACTCTCTGGAAGACTGGAGAACTCACCCCCGTGCACCTTCTGAACACGAATTCTTTCACGATCATCACACAACTACATGCATTTTCGCACCCTTCAAAAATAGTAACAATCACGGGTAAGTGTGACACAATGAAAAAGGGGCCTTCCATGTCTAACGAATGTGATGTAGTTGTGCTAGGAACGGGCGCCGCCGGTTTAACTGCAGCTCTTGCTGCTGCGCATTCAGGGGCCTCAGTACAAATATATGAGAAGTCATCATTGGTTGGTGGCACTACCGCTATGAGCGGCGGGATTATTTGGATGCCAAATAACCACCTACAAGAATTTGCTGGAATTGAAGACTCAAGAGAAAAGGCTCTCGCTTATCTAGAATCTCTTTCTCTCGGTCAAATTGATTCAGATATGGCTGCCACTTTTGTAGATAAAGGTCCAGAAATGCTCAAATGGGTTGAAGAAATGACTCCGTGTGCATTTCACATAGTTGCCAACTACCCTGACTATCACCCTGAGCACCCAGGCGGACTTACAGAAGGAGGCCGCTCCCTAGACAATGCACTTTTCGCTCTGCCAGAACTTGGTGATTGGGCTAACCAAATCAGAAACCATGAACGAGCGAACCGAGTAATGCTTACGGAAACACCCCTAGGTGGCGCCACCGTTTTGCCAGGTCATGATGTCATTAAACAAAGAGTGAAAAAAGGTGAAATTGGCATGGGGCCGGCATTAGTCGCTGGGCTGCTCAAAGGCCTTCTTGACTTAGGGATAGAACCACAGACTCAAAGTCAAGCAATACAGCTTCTCGGTGGTACCAAAGGCGTTACCGGAGTAACTATCAATCACAAAGGACAACCTCTAGATGTGACCTCTAAGAAAGGGGTGATTATTGCTACTGGGGGTTTCGAGTGGAATAGTGAGCTCGTTAGAACATTCCTACGAGGACCAATGACTGCCCCCGCAGGGTCACCAGAAAATACCGGCGATGGACTTCAGATGGCAATGGATGTTGGAGCAAAACTTGGCAATATGAGAAACGCATGGTGGGTTCCAGTAGTCCGCGTTCCCGGTGAAGAGCTCTTCGGGCATCCATCTGTTCGATTAATTCTTTTAGAGCGGACACGCCCTCATTCAATGATGGTCAATAAATACGGAAAACGTTTTACAAATGAAGCAGGTAATTACAACGCCATGGGGGGAGCATTCCATTCGTTCGATCCACAAAAGTTTGAATATCCCAATGAGCCCTGTTGGCTCATATTCGACCACCGGCACAAACTCCGGTATGAAGTCGCAGGGTGTCCACCAGGTGAACAAACGCCAGAATGGATCTACAGTGATAGCTCAATTGAAGGCCTAGCTACGCAGATAGGTATTGAAGAAAGCACACTTCGAGAAACTTTCGATCGTTTCAATAGCTATGCCAAGGATGGCAAGGATCCAGATTTCCATCGTGGAGAAAGCGCCTACGACACTTTCAATGGAGACCAATCACTGAAAGGAGTGCAAGCTACTCTCCAGCCGTTAGAGACACCCCCCTTTTATGCATTCAGAATCGAAAGCGGGGCTTTGGGAACAAATGGAGGACCGAAAACTGATGTATCCGGCAGGGTTCTTTCCCTCGCAGGAGGTGTGATCCCTGGTCTTTACGCAGCCGGCAATGCGATGGCAGCACCAACAGGAATGGTCTACGGCGGTGCCGGAGGGACTTTAGGTCCAGCTATGACGTTTGGCTATATTACTGGAATGGCTGCTGCTCATCGGTAGCACTGAGAAGATGTAACAACATCTGTGAGCGTTTTTAGGACTCTTCAACAATATCAAGGTCGTCTAAGTCGCCGAAGGTGATCCCGAGCTCTTTAAGGATGTCATCTTGGGGGTCGCTACCACCACCGATTTCCGTGTCCATGTGGGTACCTGTTTTTCCTGGCTCTAATAGGTTCCCAAGCGCGATCATTGCAACACCAAGAAGCGACCGACTCTTCTTCGACTGAGCTTCAGAGACGTTTGCAGGAACTTCTTCAGAGACGTCTTCAGATTCTGGGTGATTCTCTTCGTTCATTGCCCTCTGGCTTTCAAGTCCTCTACAACACCTTTAGAAACTTTAACCAATGAGCGGCCAACAGAGACAATCTTTGCTCGAGAAACCACGGCTCTAGACGTTTCGGGTAACACGTCTTTTGACTTAGCGGTCTGTTTTTAAGCACGCCACGGGTTTCTATGATAGATAAGTAAGTAACCACATAGAGGTGGAAGGGGGGCTTACCTTGGACACTCACGTGTACACACCACCTTGAAACAGTATTTACTAAATTCATAACGACGTAAATATTTGGCCAAGGCGTCGGCGTGTATGTGGAACTCTGTAGGTGTCACTTCACGCTGGCGTCTTGTGCTTTTTCAGCTGATGACGAGAAGCCGTGCACCTTCTGTATAGGTTCCTTCGATCGTGACTTCCGGCGACACTAACGCAATCATGAAACCCAGCACATGGCCATACTCACTAAAGAATCCAACACAAGCAATGTTCTTAGGAAGCCTCCACCATACCAGCGGGGGTTTTCACTTTTCGTTCCTCCTATCACGAAACCTGGGGTCTGTTACCTCTGTTTCAAGACGTAATATCTTCGCCTCGTTTTCAGCAACTTTCTCCTGCAGGTCCCGAACACTTTCCTGCAACTCCCGAACAGTTCTCTTCAAACCGAAACCAAAGTAAGCCTTGACCCCGTCCTGAAGCTCCCGGACAGTTGTGACGGCTCCACCAATGTTTTTCAAAGACCTTTTTGGCATGATTGTTCCTTTCGCTACTTCAGAACGAGGTGGCGTACACCATCAGTACGGGTATCTTCGATCGTGACTTCCGGCGACACTAACGTATCTATGAACCCAAAAACATGGTCATAGTCGCTAAAGAACCCAATACAATCGTCGCCGACGTACACCTTAAAACGCATTCTGCTTCGCCCCCACTCCACTCTCTTTCCACCATAAAGGTCAACGAGTTGAACTCCTACCAAAGATCCCATAAGGGTAAAAATTTTAGTTGATACCTGCGACAGTTACGGAGAGATATGCATCAGGCATGTGGCATACTTTGACTATGCAACGATTTGCACCTAATGCTCTTACACCTAATTTTGAATACAGGTTAGAACTGGCTGACGACGCCCTGCTTAAGCTCTGGGTAAAGCTCAAGGGAGACCATCCACTAAGGAAAGTACTGGTGGGGGGACCAATATATATTCTGATCTTCTTCCTATGCCTGACACCGATCATGATATTGAGACCCGTTTTGCTAATCCTTCACCGTCTGTATTGGTCCACGTACAGGATCATTTTTAGTCGGAGCAGAACACGCAAAGATCCATTCTCGTTCATCGAAGAGTTCAGCTCATCCGGCAAGTACTTGAATGAAACGAGGGGCGAGCACACCAACGCGAGGGATTCTAAGTTCATGTAGATGAAACACCGTCGCAGGATTAACCTTATTCAGGAACTTTGACGACCTTGCGGATAGTACTTTAGTCAGCTATCGATCTCTTTTGCGAGATTCTCTAGTGTCGTTTCCATCGACATTCGAGTATGAGAAGCACGGTCAGTAACCCGAGTTGCCAAGACTCCAACTTTACGAAGGAAATTTGTTTCTTTCTCGATCCATGTCTCAGTCACTTTACATCCATTAGAAGTAGGTTCTATATCGAAGATCCAATCTGCTCCACCAAATGGTCCGATTCGCATCTCGAAGGTGAACCGTTGCGGTGCATCATATTCTGTGATCGTGACTGAGGCTTTCCAAGATCTCCCTTTCCAGCTATTCTTGCCACGGAACTTTGCTCCGAGTTCAGGCCCAGTAGCCCCCCTAATCCAATCCCCACCATCATTTTCAGGGGACCAACGTCCCATCGAGGGAAGGTCGGTAATCAAGGACCATACCTCTTCGGGGGTTGCTTTTATTTCTTTTGAAACACTGACTGTTCTTACATCCATCCGCGTACATTAGTCAATTCTGAACCATGGAGCAACATAATCTGTATCTGTCTCTTAACAACATTAAGCTGCCCTCATGTGATAGGCCTATGAGGGGAAACGGACATCCGGGTTTCCTGAACTCCAGATTAGATCAATTTTTCTCTTAGCAATTCTCCACCCATCATTTGTATGGATGAGTTGGTCGGTGTATTTACCACCCATTTCATAATGATCACCTCCACTAGTGCCTTCTCGTGTCATGTGAACTCGAAAATAACACCCAGCCTCTGCTCGTCCGTCACCAATACGAGCCCAATGGTTCCCATTCATGTGTTGCACGCTATCGAGAGGTTCGAGAGCATCCCGAC
>JAKMEQ010000098.1 GCA_022425805.1 Acidimicrobiales bacterium | reverse complement strand
TCAGGTTGAGGAGTCGTGTCTGTAGATTGCGTCGGATCAGGTTCAGGAGTCGGGTCAGGAGATGGCGTCGGACTGTCTATGTCTTTGATTATAAAAGTGAAAGAAAATGCCTCATTAACAATGTCATCACCAGTAAGTTTCCACTGGAATACAACCTTGCAAACTCTGTCACCAACGGCTTCTCCATCCGGAACAGCGAGATAGGTTCTTGTCTTATTCTCACTCCAATCAGATCTGTCCCACTTCGCAACCAGATGTTCGTCGGGGGCAGTAAATAAACTTGTGCAATCTTCTGAAGTTCCAATCAATTTGACTTCCCCATTAGGTTCACCCGATAGAGAACTAGTAATCGAACAGATTTCTCCTTCATTGCAAATTCGAACAATATCGGTTGGGATGACAATGAAGTCATCATTTGAAGATGATGGAGATAAAGAATTCGATTCTGACACTATTTGCGATGATGCTACATCGCTATTCCTATTACCTTCGGTCTCTATGTCATTACCGTTATTACCCTGTGATCCGATGATCAGGACTGTGGTAACAACAGCTGCAGTAATCGCGAGAATACCGCCAACAATAAATGTCATAAGGGAAGCGAAACGGCCAGCTATTGATACCTTTATTGGAAAACCAGAGGTTGAATCCCATGTCCAGTTCGTGGATGATGGGTTAGTATAAATTTCTGGATTCCCTTGCTGAGTCGACTCTACCGAAGCAAGCGTCCGGCCTCTCAGTGAAACTGGAAGGATGATCGCCGGCAGAGCGGCAGCAATGGAACCTGGGGCACAGGCGATTGCTCGACGTTTGGTGCAAGTATCACACTTCTCGATATGGCGCGTTACTTTTGAACGGACCTCTAAGGTAAATTTCCCATCCCAATCTGAAAGGAGCTTATCTAGCTCTTCACAATCATCGCGACCTAATCGAGCAACAAGGAGAGATCCGATCGCTTTTTCCATTCGGTTACGCATCCGTGAGGTAAGCACATGGACGTGTGAAGTTTTCACGCCAAGAGCTTCAGCTAACTCTTCACCCTCCAGGCCCTGCATAGATAGTTCGAGGAGTTCACGGTCCCGTGGTTGGAGCGCATCAGCGGCTTCCCAGACAAGCGTCTGAAGTTCATCTCTGACAAGGCCTTGATCATGGTCTGGAAGGTCAGCTGCCATGTCTGGAACCTCGCGATCGTCGCGTCGTGATCGCTGACGGGTTCTTGTCATAACTTCGTTTCGTGCAATCGCAAAGAGCCACGGCCGTAAACGTGAAGGATCTCGAAGTTGATCTAGCCGTTGGGAGGATCGGAGAATGACATCGTGTACTGCGTCGGCTGCTTCCTCGCGGTCGCGAAGAATAGAGAAAGCGAACCCGAAGAGCCTTTCGGCATAGCGATCGTAAATTTGACCTATGGCTGCCTGATCTCCTCCACGGGCGGCTATCACTAGTTCGCTGTCGCTTTGTTTCACTTGTGCACCTCATCTGGCCTCGATTCGAAGAAAGAGACCTAATGTGTTTCTTAGTTCACTCGCTCTCTCTTATTCAAGAGATAAGACAAGTTCATGGCTTAATCCTTACACCCTTCAAGGTTTTATATTTGTATTTACCGTTTTTTCCTGACAATTTACTGAGGTGCAGGCATCTGGTTTCTGAAAAATTTTATGTCGAGACTTAGCGACAATTTGATAAATGAGATTGCGAAAAGGAAGTGGTACAACCCAGAGGAAAGGTGACCACATAGCGTATCGCCGCTCCATTAGCCGAAGGCATTGTAAAACCGCAGAGGAACGAGTGCGCACAATTCGTCCGTCAGAGAAGATCAGGCTATCTATCTTCTGGACTTTGTCAGGAAAAGTTTGAAGAATTGAGACTCCTTCATTGCTCTCAAGGGCTATAAAACGTAAGTCGGTGGATGGTTTGAGACGAGGTTGGACAAAAGCGACAAGTCGACTACACAGAACACAACTGCCATCGATAAGTAATATGGCTGGGTCATTCATCTATACGATCCTTCCGACAAAATTTCGAACACTATTTATTATTCTTGAAACTACAACTAAGCGTTAAATGAAATAATTTCTGATTTTTAGAATTTTTATATTTTATCAAAAGTATCCAAAGTATCAGTTGCCAATCTCTGGACGCTGTCTCGCAGCTGGCATCCAGATGCTGCCCCCAGTTGCATCAATTCGGTCGATTAGTACTTCACCGACGGACTCAACTAGTTCAATGAACCGAATAGTCGAATCCTCTCCGAGGTGCTGCCATGCTGCAGCCGTTAAGTCATCAAGCCTATTCTCTTGGCCCTGCCGGTGAGCGATACCTGCATTAGTGACAATACCGTCTTTTGCGAACCCACGTTGTTCCAATACTTCATATGCCTTAGCGAGTGCCGCGTCGTCAGCACCACGACTGCGTGGCAACCAATCATCGCTGTAATTTCGCCAGGCCCCATCGAGAACTCCTGCCTCTGTTCCGGTTAGTCCGTCAGCAATCTGGATCGCCCAATGAGTGTCACCACGCCACTCTCGAATGCAATTTACTGCGAGCCAAGCATCAAGTAGCGGCTCTTCAGGTCGGCGATGACGAAGTTGAGCGGCATACATTATTCGCCCCGACAAAGGAAGAGAATCAGCAGCATCCCACAACGTATCAGACATAGACGCCAGCTCAGCACAGATATCGGGCACAAACTCCCGTAGTCCGGATAACACTGCTTCATCCCTGACCCTAATCGCATCGGCCGGTTTGCCATGCTCAGTGAGTAGCTCGTAGCTAGTTCTAATAAAGTCAGGGTGAATTGAGAAATAAGCGGCAGTAACGATATCTGTACCGGCATCCCCGAGATGGCCGGCTCTAGTAGTGATGTAATAACCAAAGCCGTTTGGCACTCCCAACGCCACATACCTCTCGATGCCCTGTGGGTCCCAGTAAATCCAGCCAATCAAACGGTGCGAAACAAATGCTACGCGCCTGCTAAGTGTCCGCCAGTCGGTCATTCATTCATCCGATACCTGAGTATTTCTTTACAAAATATAAATAGTATTTCTTCATCTTAAGGTGTCATAAATAATTGCGGCAACATAAGACAACCACACAAAGCACGACTAGTACAGCTATTGTTTTTCTATTTCTTTTTACATAAGTCAGAATTTCTAGTGGCTTATTTAAAATCAATAAATATTCGGTAAACCTTTGAATCGACATGAATTTCATAGAATACTTCTTATGAAAGGTCAATGATATGAACTCAATATTCTTAGGACTTCTGATCGGTTTTCTAATCTTCCAGTTAGCTATCTTTAGCACTACCCTCTATCTTCACCGTCAGTTGACCCACAAAGCAGTTTCCTTTCGCCCGATTGTAAATGAAGTCTTCCGTTTTGTGATATGGACAACGTCGGGTATTAGGCCGCGTCAATGGGTGGCTGTTCATAGAAAACATCATGCCCATACTGACACGATGGAAGACCCACATTCACCCAAAGTTCTCGGCTGGAAAAGGGTCCAACTCATGAATGTTTTTCTTTATCGAAAAGTAGCAAAAGATGGTAAGACAGTAAGTAATTATGCGCGCGACCTTCCCCAGCGGATATCAGACCGCCTCTTTTATGACCATGCCATCCTTGGGTTAGGCTTTCTTTTTGCTGGATTAGCAATATGGTTTGGAATTATTACAGCTATTGTTGCTTTCACATTCCATTCCTTACTCTATTTAGGTTTAAGTGGTTCGGTTAACTCTGTTGCCCACCATTTTGGGCGGCAATCATTTAAGACAAACTCCGGAACGAATGTCATCTGGTTAGCGATTTTAACTGCTGGAGAGGGACTCCACAATCATCATCATGCTGCACCGACAAGTGCCCGCTTTTCACGACGCTGGTATCAGATTGACCCCGGCTGGTGGGCGATCAAGGTAATGGCTTTCCTAAAACTTGCTAATGTGCGTCATTCCGACGTTGACAAACTTGCCTCGCGGACCTCTCAGATCCGTAATTTACTGAGAAACTAGCTACATAACTTTCCACATGCCTCTTGCTGGGCTTTTTTTAATTTTATAAAAATACCTTCTGGGGTGTTAGAGATAGTGTTCTCTTTTGTCTACCTAGCACAAACAAACAGCCTAGGAGGCAAAAATGAAAGCATTATTAAGTAACAAAATCCAAAAAATGACAGCGTCAGTTGTTTTTGTAGGACTTGGGATAACAACCCTATTTGCTGCAGCTGCAGCAGCGACGCCTGGACCTGTACCTAGTTCAAGTTCATTTGACCCTGTCTTTTCATCAAGTTACACAGAGTTAGAAATCGAAGTAGCAGAAATAGAAATTGAATCAGGAATTATCGATATATTCTTTGATGAAGATCCTGAAGTTGAGCTTGATCCATCCGACTGCGGAATGTTCAATGTTCTTGACATCACAGTCACTAATGAGGAAGATAACGGTGAATTTTATCGAGTTGACGGATTCAACGGAACTATAGAACCCAGTGAAGATCCTGTATTCGAATACGGGGATACACCTGATTACACGGAATCTACTGGGGTAATTGGCCCACTTCCATTTGATACAGACTCTTCTGAAAAGGTGTTTCTTTTCACAGGTGACATGCTATTAGTTCAAGTGTATGAAATTAATGCTCCATGGAGTCCTGCATCTGAAAAGCTCGTATTTGAAGAAGAAGTTGTCATGTGCGATCTAGATGTTAATCTTCAAATCGCAAACGCAATAGCTGAGCATCAAACAGCAGCCGCAGCTGAAGCGCAAGCAGCAGCTGAAGCCGCTGAACAAGCTCTTGCCGAAGCAGCAGCCGAAGCCGAAGCAGCAGCGCAAGCAGCAGCCGAAGCAGCTGAACAAGCTCTTGCCGAAGCCGAGGATGAAGCGCAAGCAGCAGCAGCCGAAGCAGCAGCCGAAGCAGCAGCCGCAGCTGAAGAAGCAGCAGCCGAAGCAGCAGCGCAAGCAGCAGCCGAAGCACATGCTACTATCGCTCAGGCAAACGCTGAGAAAGAACAAGCTGAAGCAGCTCAGGCAGAGGCCGAGAAAGAACTGGCTCTGGTTCAAGCGGAAGCAGAAGAAGCCAGAGCTAATGCAGTACTCGCCCAAGCACAAACTAACGAAGAAACAGTAGAGAATACTTCTGAAGATTCAAGTTCAGAAACACCGGAGACATCTGATGAGGAACTCGCTGTAGGTGATGGCCTTGGAGAGCACTCGAAGTCAGGAATGTCCGGAGTAGTACTCGGTCTGATCATCGTCCTCGGACTGGTTGGAGTAGGAGCAGTAACCGGAGCAGTACTGAACCTTCGGAAACAACCCTAAGATATTCAGCAACCACACGTCACAGAGTTGACTAAATTAGGAGCCGGCCCCGAGGGGCCGGCTCTTAAACATTTTTTATATCAACAATGTGCTATCTAAATAGAACTTCCTGCTTCACGTCCTTCACGAATAGCTTCTAAAATTGTTCTAGGTGCTGAAGCATCACCGACAACTCGAATTTTTAAATTTTTGAAAACTCCGGCGGTTTCTTGGACTAGCCCATCTGTAACTTTATTCCCTACTGCTGCAACGACCACATCGGCACTTTCAGTTCTTTCAAGACCAGAAAGTGTGTCTCGAAGTTGCAAGTGTCCGCCAGTGATGCTGATAACTGCAGTATTTGGATTCATTTCTATGCCTTTAGTAGCTAATCTGCGTAAGGTTCTCACCATAGTTGCTTGATCGAGCAGGCTTCCAATAAAAAGTTTAGGAGTAAGTATCGTTACGTTAGCTCCAGCATCCATCAGTGCTTCAGCTGGTGCGTATGCTGGGAAATGAGCGACTTCATCAACAATTATAGCTTTTTTCCCAGTATGAACCTCTGGAGACTTCATCGCGTCGATCGGAGATATGACGTGGATAGATCCATCTCCGGGTATCGGTTTCGATCTGGGGTGTGACCCAGTTGCGATAATAACCGTATCTGGATTTATAGCAACCATAGCTGTTCTATCAATAGTCGTTTCTAAGCGAATATCTATATTAAGACGCTTCAGCTCACTGATTTGAAAATCAATAATTGATCCGAGTTCAGTTCGTGAATCAATAGAAGATGCTAAAGGAATTTGCCCGCCAAGTAGATTGGTTGCTTCAGCTAACGTGACATCTAATCCGCGTTCACAGGCAGCAATAGCTGCTTCCATGCCTGCTGGGCCTCCTCCAACAACAAGAACATGACGTCCAGAGGCTGGTATTTCTGTTCCATAACCTAACGTTCTCTCATGACCTACAGCTGGGTTAACAGCGCATGTTATAGGTCGATTGGTGTAGAGGTACCCGAAACAACCCTGATTGCAACCTATGCAGGGGCGGATCTGTTGCGGTTTTTGATCATAAAGTTTTTGGACCCAAAAAGGGTCAGCTATAAGAGCTCGGGCTTGCGCTACGACGTCTGCCTTGCCCGTTGCAATTACTTCTTCAGCGAGCTCTGGGTTTTTGAGTCTCCCAACTGCCATCACTGGAAGTGTGACAGCTTTTCGGATATTAGCCGCGTAGTCAACGTACAACCCTTCTGGCGTATCCATGGGAGGGACTATCATATGATTATCCCGAGACGTTCCCGCACTAATTGAGAGGTAATCAATTGATGCAAGGGCCTCGATGTTCTGAGCTATTTCTATATAGTCGTCATTGTCTAAACTGGCGTCAGCAAGGTCACTACCATTGATGCGGATCCCGACAATCATGTCATCACCAACTGTCTTTCTCGCCAACATGACAACTTCATTCAGTAGACGCATCCGGTTATCGAGGGATCCTCCATATTCATCATTTCGAAGGTTGTTTAGCGGCGAAAGGAACTGGCCGAGTAAATATTCATGTGCTGCATGAATTTCTATACCGTCAACACCGGCTTCAGCTGCATTTTGGAAAGACTTTTCGTAGCCATCAAGCACATCACCGATCTCTTCTATCGTCATTACATGTGGAATTTCGGGGGATATCGCTGACCGGACATCTGATGGGGCCCAAAGAGGCAATCGCGAATCATGTGAAGACATTCGACTTCCGCTATGAACAAGCTGAATGATTGTTTTACACCCATAATGTGAAAGCTCTTTTTGTAGAGCTATATAAGTGGGAATAATTTCTTGTCGGTGGCCCCAAAGATAGTTTGGAAACTTGATAGTTGTATCGTGGACGGCACCGCCTTCGACGATGACAGCCGCTACTCCCCCCCTGGCCCGCTCTGCATAATATGCTCGCATTCTCGGTCCTATGACACCTTCTTCAGATAGGAGAGTTTGATGTGCGGGAAAAACTACTCTGTTCTTTAGTTTCAGGCGACCAGCGGTTAATGGCTGAAGTAAATGCAATTCAGATATTTTGATCACCGACTTCATATTGATTGCAAAAAGGAAACATCTTTAACGTACTTCCAAACGATCCTGATGTTCTTGCCAACTAGTCGTAGTTTCAGGTAAATCGGCGGCCTTTGGTTCCGTACCTGGCCACCGTTGACGAAGAGAACCAGCGATCTCTTTGGGCAAATCTGCTAAAGGCATGGCATACAGTTGCTGAACTTTGCGTTCGTAGAATTTCCATTCATCATCATCATCTTTAACATAGTGATCGGAGTAACGTAGAGCAGCCCAAAAGGCCTCACCGTTCAATGCAAGTTCAACAGCTCCAAGAACAGTCCCTCGGGCTTCGCGATCAGAGATTCGTTCCACAGCTTGGCTGTATGGGATGTGGTAGCTCACTCCAAAGTCTGCGAGCCGATTCTCGTAGTATGCCGCTATTGCCTTCCTTCCCTTAGCTTTCCCAGCAACAGCGTCAAAAATACCATCTTCGGCATATAAGTTCGCGAGTCCCTCTATGTCATGGTCGTCACATGTCGTAGAATAGTGGACGAGCAGATCATTGATTTTCCATCGATCCTCCATCCATTGCAGACGTTTTTCTATATCATCCATCAGACTCACCGTATTCCTAAGCAACTGTGTTTTGTTTGGGCATTCACCAATAACGGATACTTCGTTACCTTAATCGATATGGGTAATGTTGGCTAAAGCGTTTAAAGCTGATTTAAGTTCTTTAGCGGCGCGCTTCAGCCAAATTCAACTACTAATGCTTCCGTCAAAGACTCAACCTGTTTCATGCCTATCGGGGGCTGGAAATAGAGTATTGATTGATCGATGCCCAATTGGTTTTGATGGTGAACCTCCGAGATAACCGAAGATGCTTCTGTCTCCTCTTCAACAAAGACATGAGTTGAAACTTTAATATCTTCGATATTTGTTCCAACCTGTTCACAATGCTCTTTCAACACATCGTATTTTTGCTTGAATATCTGCTCTTCAAACATTGGGAGATTCCAATGAGACGCATGTCGCGCGACACTCCGCAACGTTCTTTTTTCCCCTGTTCCACCAATACAGATCGGAAGGGGTTGTTGGGGGCCTTTCGGTTCATTTCTCGCATCTTGAAGAGTAAAGTAATTGCCAGAAAATGATGTCCTTTCCTGCGAAAGAAGCGATGTCACGACCATAAGAGCTTCATCAAAACGATCGAAGCGTTCAGTGAGCGTTCCAAGGTCTATTCCATATGCCCCAGATTCCAATTCATTCCAACCAGCTCCAAGACCCAGTTCAAACCGGCCTTCGCTAACAATGTCAAGTGCCGAAGCCATATTCGCTAACACTGCTGGGTGGCGATAATGGACACCGTTGACCATAGAACCAATTCTTATACGGTTTGTCGCTTGAGCAATCCCTGTCAGTGATACCCATGCCTCGAGGCAAGGCCCGTCTGTATCCCCTTTAATAGGGTAGAAATGATCAAAATTCCAGAACTGGGAAAATATGGTTGCAGCATCTGCTAACTCAGCTACTTGTAAGAATGTCTTCCAGTCAACATGATGTGGGGCTACTTTTATGCCAATTTCCATATATACCTTTCTGGTTAATTACCGTACCAAATTCTTGAATAGGTACAAATACATATAGCCTTATTGTCAAAACGAACGGAAGACCGATAATGGCTGATGCTGTGAATTCTGAGGTTTCTATAATTAACCAAGCCATCAATAAATGGCATCAAGTGTTACGAGGCGAGATTGATTTTGATGAGGTACTCCACGAGGATTGTGTATTCTGGTCGCCAGTGCTCTTCCATCCTCAAGAAGGCCGAGAACTAACTAAGATGTATCTTTCTGCAGCGGCACTTGTCTTCCCAGGAGATGATGGTGTGGGTAACGTTGACATAGCAAGCGGAGACAGAGAATCAATTTCTTTTAAATACACAAAGCGAGTCTTGAGTGGCAATCATGCTGTTCTTGAATTTGAAACATCGATTGATGGAATACACGTGAACGGCGTCGATATCATTAGCTGCGATGATGATGGGTTAATTGTGGAGTTCAAGGTCATGATCCGGCCTCGGCAGGGATTAGAGAAGGTTCGCGAGCAGATGCTGGGCATGATCGAGGCAAGGGACAGCGTAGGGGTCGATGATGCTGCTATCGCCTTATTAGGGGTTGATGATGACGCTATTGCCTGGCTGAAACAAGAGATGGACGACTCAGATCATTGAATAGAGCCATGAAGAAGAGAGAGGCCCGCAGCCTCCGAGTAAGAACCTTGTAATGCGATGACGGAGCACTGTCTGGATCTGCGTTGAAAGAAACTTATCAAGAACCCCATGTAGTGATCTATCCCAACGTTGACCTTGCACGGTTTGAGACCGACTTTGATCTCACAATAGGGGACACTAAATATGACGTTAAGGGGCTCGCTCAAGAAATCATTCATAGCTTAACCGAGTTCAGGATAGGTAAGCCTACTTAGGACGCTCTAGAAAGTCTCTCACGCATCAGGGCCAAGGACTCTGTTGCCGTGTATCAGGTATCGAAAATAACCAGAATCTCTCGACGCACTCCATACATTAACAGCTTGATAGCTGAGAAATTTACACTTTTTCTGGATCAGAAGTTAACGCCTTTGGTGTATCCGCCATCCACGATGATATTTGCTCCATTGACCCAACTTGACCGAGAGGAAGCTATAAAAGCAACGACATCGGCGAGTTCATCGGCTGTTCCCATTCGCTTTTGAGGGTGCATGGCCACGTCTCTTTCGTAAATCTCTGGCATTCGAGATCTAATATCATCCCACCGGTGGCCTTCAACAAAAATAGGTCCAGGTGAAATAGAATTCGCTCTAATACCATCAACTCCCCATGTCTGGGCAAGGTTAGAGATCATGCGAATCGTTGCAGCTTTCGCGGCGCCATAGCTAGGAGTGATCGGAACATCATGGTGTTCTATCGCCGTAATCGTAGCAATCTGGACAATAGAAGCTGAATTTGACTCAAGAAGAAAAGGTTTAGCTGACTCGTAAAATATCGCGTTTCCTAAGATGTCAACATTTATACTTTTCATCCATGGTTCTAAGCCTTCCCCGTACTTTAGATTCTGTCCACTCGCACTTGCGTTGCCTATACAAATATCAATTCCATCAAGTTGAGACCCTGACTCTTCTGTCCACTGTTTGACGGCAGCCGGATCTGAGAAGTCGCAGATGCTCCCAATTGCATGCCCCATTGTGTTGTATTCCTCAAGTGCTGCAGCTAGATCATCTTCCCTCCTGCAACATATTGCTACCACCGCACCTTCCTCTAGAAGACGTTTGGCAATGAAGTAACCGAGGCCCTTATGCCCTGCGGAAATCAGGGCTTTCTTTCCATTTAGTTGTAAGTCCATCTAGGTACTATTACATAAATTTCCACACTTGAAAACATATAATGGCTGCATGGCTCTATTAGATAAAAATACTGACGTAAATTTTGTTAACACCACAGCGATTGTTACTGGTGGAGGTTCTGGTATCGGGGCAGCGATGGTTAAGTTTCTTCATGACCGGGGTTCAAAAGTCACCATTGTCGATATAGATGAGGAAGCGGGGCATGGTCTGTCGGCAGATATTGGATGTGATTATGCGTATTTGGATGTTTCGGATTTAACGGGATGGGAAAAGCTAACTACAAAGATAACTGACCGTAATGGTTCACTCGATATTCTCTGTTTAAATGCTGGTATTGGAAGTCGTCCACGGGGTCATACCGTCACAGATGATCCGATTCCCTGGATCCGAGATACTTACCGGAACGTTATCAATGTCAACGTAGATGGTGTCGTGTATGGAACCCTTGCGGCTATTCCTTTTATGGAAAGACAGGGATCAGGGTCAATTATAGTGACAGCATCTGTCGCCGGTATCCGGACACAACCTCCTGACCCGATCTATGCCCTATCAAAATCAGCGGTTATCGGCTTTGTCCGCAGTATCGCACCCTCTCTTACAGAACGAGGTATCTTTATCAATGCCTTATGCCCAGGAAGTGTAGATACACCACTACAACCCGAAGATCGGCGGTTAGCAGGCAAAGAAATGAGCGACCCGAATGAAATAGCTGAAGCTATGGTTCAGATACTCGGATCAGAGACTACTGGTGGGATTTGGATTGCTACTAGCCCAGATTTTCCTGTCTGGCGTTACGAATTCGCATCTTCAATGGACGGACCACCGACTGAACTGGCATAATTGATCTATGGCGCCACAGTTACACATCGAAAAAAAATTTCATAACGGGCTTGAAGATGTCTTGCGAGACATCATCGAAACCGGTTTCTGGCCATCTACCTATGTTTCAAATCCGACACCTCCCCCTGGTTATCACTGGCATCAGATTGAAGCCCATGGCTACTGCATGTCGGGGAACACCTGGATCGGGTGCGGTGAAACTGGCGAAAAGTACACGATTGAACAAGGCGACAAACTAATTCTTCCTCCAGGTGCTCTCCATATCGAAGGTGAGTCAGACGGCCCAGTGACCTACGTGATCGCTCTGCCAGATACACGTCGTCATGCTGAAGCTTTCCAACTTATGCCGCCGGATCATCCTGACCGTCCGGTTGCCTAACTCCTTTGACGAGAAAAACTTCTTCAAACATCGATCGTTCAGGTCTCCGTTACTATTCCTTCTCCTAGAGGGTAGATAATACTGAAATTCTTATTGGCCTCCAAAGTGACACTGTCAGCCCATCTACAAATTCTTCTCCCTAGCTTGCAGTTCGTCGTTCAAAAATAACAATAGGCTTATTACTATGTCCGAAGAGTCCGAAGAGTCCGAAAAATCCGAAGGACGTTACTTCATTACTTCTTCAAACGATCCTGAGACACGAAAAGAGATCTCCTATGATGACTACGAGTACCTCCTGTGGGTTAAGGACCGTGAACGCGAAGCTTTAGAACGTATGGAACCCAGAAAAGCCTCGCTAAAACAAAAACTAGTTGCCCTTTTAATCTGCGTGCTCGCTCTTGTTTCCGCTATCTACTTTCCTATAAAGCTCCTGTCTGATAACACAGGCGGCCACGTCAACCACAAAACATACTCCACTTGGGTTGCTGCCATGTCGGCTATGACCAAACTCGTCGAAGCAGAATATGTATTCATCGACGCTACGCAAGTCAATGGTGTGTACTTCGGTTCAGAAGATCTCATCATTGTTGCCCGCAGATCTGACGACGCTACCTATATACACGAACTCGCGCACGCAGCAGATAAGAATAACTACTTCCCATTCGAAAGAGCACTCAAAGGGACTCTGTTACGAGCGTACAAATCTCATGACCTTACCTCGACCCTCTTTACTGAAAAGACTACTTCGCATATAACCACGGAGCTGTTCGCCGATGCTGTTCTGTACATGGAAACATCGAAATGTGGAAACTACTTCTCCGCAGCGGACTGCTATACACTCACAAATGCTGTAGATATTTTCGTTGAAACCAACGGGATAAAGCTCAAACAGGAAAATGAACGGATCGACTACACGGTACCTGACAGATATATAGAAGGATCCATTACGAGATCCTCTGACATCGACCATCTCCTTTCTTCATAGGATCGGCTTTACTAGCCATTAATGTTTACATGGACAAGAAGACCAAAGCAGCGCTTACTTACGTGCTTAGCTAAGGATTTATACTCTTTCAATTAGTTGACCGGCGAAGGGCATTGATCCCTAACGTCACAATCACTACCGCCATTCCTACCGCTTGAAAGGTGGAGACCGTCTGAGAAAGAATCCAGTAAGCGAGCAAAGTAGAAACAACAGGGACGATGAGCTGGAAAACTGCGATCAGATTTAAAGGTGCTTTCCCTTGTGAGTAGTTCAACAAAAGATGCCCTATCCCTGGGATAAATGCAACTAAAAGAATCCTAAATAAGTCAAGATTGCTTTGAGCCCCAATTTGGGTTTGGGCCACAAGCACCATCGGGACCAGTGTTAACCCTCCCCATGCAAAAACCCCTGCCATGAACTCTATTAACGGCATAGATACTAGAGTTTTTTTTGCTGAAATAAAGTAGCCGGCAGAGATAAATATCGAAACGACAGCTAGTAAGTCTCCTTTAATGTTCCCAGCCCCACTGTTGTTCCCCATAGCAACAAGTAACATTGCTCCACTTATAGTGACCAGCGAAATAACGATATCTACGCGGGTTAGTTTTTCGCTGAAAAGAAAATACGCTGCGATCGTTAAAGGAATCGGTAGCAGAAGCGTTATTAAGCTTGCATTTAAAATACTAGTTAATTGCGCTGCCCAAAAATAAAGCCCCATACTGCTCCCAAAGCAAATACCTGCGGGAGCAGCTGAAAAAAAACGAGAAAAAGAAAGATCTTTCCGGATCAAGATTACGATTGCAAGAGCCCCAAACCCTATCCAACATCGCCAAAAAGCCATTGTGAGACCGTGAACGTTTGAGTCAGCGACTACTACCGGAGATATTGCAACCAATATGTAACCTAATGCGCACGAAACTAAACCCCGTGTAAAAATATTTTTCTCGGAATCATGGAGGGATTCGAATGTTTCTGTCAAAGAGACCTCAAATAATGTACGGAAGAATTTAACTTAAAGATTCTTACGTTGAGTAAATAAAATTTTATTGCTGTTTTTTTAATCTCTGTTTGGATAATTAGCGGGACCCAAGAAAAATTCAAGACCTTCGAATTCTCCACTATTTGCCCAGTCAGACAAGTAATCAAAAAAAGCAACAGAACCTTCGGGGTAGCGGGCTGTAGTAAATAAGTCACCGTCTGAAGTAGGGTGGCCCTCATTATTGTAATAACCAGGAGTGCAGTGCGCTAGGAACCCTCGATCCTGCACTTCAAGACTATCTACCCAATGACGTTCAGCTTCTGCAGTTGGTTCAAGCGCGTTGTATCCGTTGTTGATGCAGCCTCTGATCATCTCAGTAATCGCTAGGGCTGATTCACTAAAATTATGAGTTACGTTAGCAACTAAGCTTCCTCCTTGAGCAAGTCCAAGAATAAAGAGGTTTGGGAATCCATGGACATTAATTCCGTGAAGGCTTTTCATTCCACTTTCCCAATGGTCAGTCAAGCTTTTCCCATTTCTCCCATACGTTTCGTAATGCGCAGAGTGAACGATATGTACTTCAAACCCAGATGCAAGCACGATGCAGTCCAATTCGAAGTGCTTACCATTTACCCATACTCCACTCTCATCAATTCGTTCTACCCCTTTCCCATCTGTATCTATCAGGTGGGTGTTTGGATTGTTGAATGATTGAAGGTATTGATCGTGGAAACAGGGTCGTTTGCAAAGTTGCCGGTACCAAGGTTTCAGATCTTCCGCTATCGAATTGTCGGTAACGATTGTTTCAACACGTGATCGAATTTCATTCATTTTTTCATCATCTGATTCCCTGAATGCTTCTAACCAGACATCATTTAAATCGGCCTCAGGTTCATCTTGCAGAGCCTCGACAATACGATCTCTTATTCGGATAGCAATATCGGTCCACCCATCCTTAACGAGATCTTTATCTGCAAACCCTCCTGATTGGAGAGTTGCGAAATTATTGAGCCATTCTTTCTGCCATTCCGGTTGAAGCTCTATGAAATCTTCATTCGTTAGAGGGCGGTTGTTTCTTTCATCTACAGACGAAGGAGTTCGTTGGAAGACAAAAAGATCACCAGCCGTGGCAGAGAGATGGGGAATGCATTGGACTGCTGTTGCTCCTGTACCGATTATTCCAACTCGTTTATCGGATAGTCCGTTGAGGGGTTCTCCTGTTCGGTCCCCGCCAGTGTAGTCATAGTCCCAACGGGCGGTATGAAACATATGTCCTTGGAAATCTTCAATTCCTGGAATTCCAGGGAGTTTAGGATGGTGCATGGGTCCGGTCCCCATAGCAACAAATTGTGCTTTAAGTTCATCCCCCCTATTAGTTCTTATAATCCACCGGCTAGCATCTTCATCCCATGCGATCTCATCAACTTTAGTTGAGAGTAGAGCATTATCGTACAGCCCGAACGTCGTAGCGATCCGTTGGGCATGGGCATGGATTTCATACCCCTGAACGTATTTTTCTGTGGGGAAATACTTTGTTTCCTCAAGAAGAGGAAGATACACCATAGCAGCTGTGTCGCACATCGCCCCCGGGTACCTATTCCAATACCAGACGCCTCCAACGTCACCACCACCTTCAATAAGAATAACGTCTTCAATACCAGCTTCTTTAAGTCGAGCTCCCGTAGTCAAGCCGGCGAATCCGCCACCGATAATTGCTACTGTTACCTCATCGGTTCGGGGTGCACGGTGAATCTCTTCAACGTAGGGGTCTTCGAGAAGGTGGGAAAACCTTCCACTCGGCTCCAGATATTGGTCTTCTCCATCGATGCGTAATCGTTTTTCGCGCTCAACCTTGTACCGTTCCCGCAGCTCTTCTGGCCCCATGTCTTCGCTGTCGGTTTTAGCCATTCCCCTACCTATCGTCCTCATCATCCTAAGGCAGAAAGCTAAAAAATGCTGTTTGGTAGAATAGTCAGTAAAATTTAACCTTATGCCATTCCCATCTGATCTAGACATAGCTCGCACAGCAAATCTCCGTTCCTTATCCGAAGTGGCCGGTGATGCTGGCATTTCTCCCGAATACCTTGAACCGTATGGTGAAGGAACGGCAAAAATAAAACTCGAGTCTCTTCAGGCGATGCAAGAACGTCCCAAAGCTCGTTATGTTGTCGTCTCTGCTATTACCCCAACGCCGCTGGGAGAAGGAAAGACAACCACCGTCGTAGGATTAGGACAAGGTTTCAAACATATTGGGGATAAAGCTACCGTTGCGATACGTCAACCTTCGATGGGGCCAACGTTTGGCATCAAAGGTGGCGCCGCTGGAGGTGGCTACAGCCAGGTAGTTCCGATGGAATTACTTAATCTCCACTTAACTGGAGACATGCATGCCGTTACTGCCGCTCACAATATGTGTTCAGCTTTACTTGACGCGCATATTTTCCACGGTAATCAACTGAATATAGATCTTCACAATATTACGTGGAGGCGAGTTGTCGATATTAATGACCGGGCTTTACGAAATATAGTCGTTGGGCTTGGGAATCGATTCGATGGGATTCCCCGAGAGACAGGGTTTGATATCTCGGCAGCTTCTGAAGTTATGGCGGCGCTGGCTTTATGCACTTCTTTACAAGACCTGCGCGCTCGCATGGGACGCATCGTTGTAGGTTATGAAAAATCAGGTTCACCGGTAACTACTGAGGATTTAGAGGTAGCAGGAGCCATGACAGTATTGTTGCGTGAAGCCATTAAACCAAATCTCATGCAGACTCTAGAAGGAACACCCGCTCTCGTTCACTGCGGTCCGTTTGGCAATATCGCTACTGGAAACTCTTCGATTATTGCTGACCAGATAGGGATCCACTCGGGAGATTTCTTACTGACAGAAGCCGGGTTTGGAGCCGACATGGGAGCGGAGCGGTTTTTTAACATAAAATGCCGTTACTCAGGCCTTGTCCCCGACGCAGCTGTAATTGTTTCAACTGTTCGGGGACTAAAAGCACATTCGGGAAAGCATAATATTGTTGCGGGAAAACCATTACCTAAAGCGATTCTAGAGAGAAACCCTGACGAGGTGCATCTGGGAGGTGATAATCTCAGAAAACAACTTAAGAACATACTTCTTCATGGAATCTCACCAGTCGTGGCGATAAATGTTTTCCCGGATGACCATCAGGAGGACATTGAAGCTATACGAGAGATCGCCGGTGAATTCGGTGCAAGAGTAGCTGCTTCAACTCACTTTATTGATGGTGGTCGAGGAGCGATTGAATTGGCTGAAGTAGTCAAAGACGCTGCAGATGAGCCATCAGATTTTCAAATGCTGTATCCGGATGACATGCCATTACAGGAAAAAATACAGATTATCGCCCAAAAGGTTTACGGTGCTAAAGATGTTAAGTTCAGCACCCTGTCGGAAAGGCAATTAACAAGCTATGAAAATAATGGATTTGGGAAACTTCCCGTTTGCATTGCCAAAACACATCTTTCTATTAGCTCGGACCCTTCTTTAAAAGGTGCGCCCACAGGGTGGACCCTTCCAGTTCGTGAAGTCAGAGCATCGGTGGGAGCTGGTTTCATCTATCCGATCTGTGGTGATATGCGCACAATGCCGGGCCTCGGTGCGAAACCAGCAGCAACACGCATCGACATCGATGAACATGGAGAAATAATAGGACTCAGTTGAGAAATGTATCGGGATCTATTTTCCGTTTTTTTGAATTAAACATTCTTTGACATCCACGCTTTATGTGGACCCTTGAAGACAAACGTTAACAGCCCATTTCCGTGGAAGAGGTCCTTTAGATCAATGCTCGACGAAACTATGACGCTTTATTAATTGCTAATTTCCGCGTAAATATTATCGACACTATAGATATTAATACTTAATCATCTCGATGTATTCACGAGAATAGGTCTTAAATCTATCTAAACAACTGAGTTATTTGAAGACTAAGATGCTAACAATGCTTCCGCCTCTTGCCACTAGCCCGATCACTTGGGGATTTGTGGGAAATGGCCGGTGGGGCGTTGACCTCCCCCAAGAACGTATTCTTTCAGAAATGGCGGAGATTGGTTTTTCTGCAACCGAAGCTGGTGTTCCAGTATTTCTACCCAGTAAAGGCCACGAGGCTAAATCGACTCTAGATCGTCATGGACTTCGGGCAGTCTCTGGCCCAGTCTCATTCATAATCCATGAGGAAGACTCACTCAAAAATGCCTTGAATGCTGTGCGTTTAGCTGGAAAACGTCTCGTCGATATGGGCGGCGAGGTTCTTATCACTGTGCCTAAGCCAGGAAATCTAAAAACTGGAGAGAAACTTACCGACGATGGCTGGACACGACTTGGGGAAGGCTTAGATTCGGTGGAGGAACTTTGCTCTTCAATGGGGCTGCGACAGGCCCTCCATCCTCACGTTGGGTCACTTGTCGAAACCAAAGAAGACATGAAGCGGGTTATGGCGTCAAGCGCCTGTGGATGGTGCTTGGATACAGCTCACATTGCAAGCGGGAACTTTAATCTCGAAGATTTCATGACTTTAGCTGGAGAACGTGTTGCTCTTGTCCATATCAAAGACCTGAATCTTGAACTTGGACGTCAAATGGTTAATCATGAAATCAAATTTGATGACGCTATCGCTAAAAACGTTTTCGTACCACTTGGTGATGGTGATCTGGATTTAACTGGTATTCTTTCCCTTCTTCCGAGAGATGTTTGGTGGGTTTTAGAGCAGGATCAAGCGATCGATAAAACCCCAGAGGCTGATAGAGGGCCTAAAATTGATGCAGCTCGAAGCTTACAAGTACTACAAAACTTACTTAAAGACGATTAGGCCCGAAATGATTACACTCTTATGATGATATTTGCCTTATATTCTAGGACTTACCGAAATATATAAGTTTTAGTCAGTGGTTAAGATCTAGCTTTTTTTAGAAGTTTCGAGTCTCTTGCTCTGTCAGTAATCTTTAGCTTTACTTTACGAAGTCGTATCGTTTCGGGAGTTACTTCAATACATTCATCGAACGCTATGAATTCCAGCGCTTGTTCTAAGGACAGATCTCTGAATGGTGTCAAGCGAATTGTTTCATCCGATGCGGATGCACGAACGTTGGTTTGTTTTTTTTCTCTCGTGATATTGACATCCATATCTTCACTTCGGGAATTCTCCCCAACTATCATTCCTTCATAAACTTTTGTCCCTGGAGCAACTAATAGCGTGGTTCTTTCTTGCAGGGAACCAATAGAGTACGTTGTCGCTGCTCCTGATCGATCTGCGATAACACTACCTGAAGTCCTAGTTCGTAATTCACCCATCCACGGTTGATACCCTTCAAAAACATGATGAAGTAAACCGGTGCCCCGAGTTTCGGTAAGAAATTCAGTTCTAAAGCCAATCAACGCTCTTGCTGGAACTATATATTCAAGGCGCACCCATCCGCTTCCGTGATTGGTCATTGTTACCATTTGAGCTTTTCGACTTCCGATTAATTGGGTTGCTGCGCCCACATACTCTTCAGGGATATCGATCGTTAGACGTTCGGTAGGTTCATGGAGAGTCCCATCAATCTCTCGGGTAACCACTTCAGGCTTCCCAACTGTCAATTCAAAGCCTTCCCTACGCATCATTTCAACCAAAATAGCGAGTTGTAATTCTCCTCTTCCCTGAACCACCCAAGTGTCCGGGTATTCTGTTGGTAACATCCGAATTGAAACATTTCCTACTAATTCTTTTTCGAGTCGTGACCTTACAAGACGCGCTGTCAGTTTGTCACCCTCATTCCCTGCTAAAGGTGAAGAGTTAGTACCTATCGTGACAGAAAGCGTTGGTTCATCCACTGCTAGAACGGGAAGAGGTTTCGGATTGTCAGGATCAGAAAGTGTCTCTCCGATTGTGATCTCATCAATTCCTGAAATAGCAATTAGTTCTCCTGGGCCTGCTGCATCTACTTCAACTCGTTCTAAATATTCGGTCACATATAGATTCCCGATGCGTACTTGAATATTTTCTCCATTTGTTCGACACCATGTGACCTTTGCTCCCTTTTTTATGGTCCCATGCATAATTCTGCAAAGGGCTATTCGACCAAGGTAGGGAGATGCGTCTAAATTTGTCACCAATGCTTGGAATGGGTGGCTTAGGTCATGCTCTGGAGAGGGGATAGTCTTAATTAATGATTCAAATAAGGGAATCAGGTCTTCCCCTTTATTTTCAAGATCGGTCATTGCTATACCTGTTCTAGCGTCCGAATAAATTATCGGAAAATCTATCTGATCTTCTGATGCATCCAAATCTAGAAATAGTTCATATACCTCATCGATAACCTCTGCACAGCGAGCATCAGGACGATCTATTTTGTTAATGACAAGAACAACAGGAAGGTTCTGAGAAAGAGCTTTTCTTAGAACGAAACGAGTCTGTGGTAAAGGCCCTTCACTTGCGTCAACAAGTAGCAATACACCATCTACCATCTTAAGGGCGCGTTCTACTTCACCTCCAAAATCAGCATGTCCGGGAGTATCTAGAATATTTATCTTTATACCGTCGTATCGAATAGCAGTGTTTTTAGCCAGAATAGTAATTCCGCGTTCCTTTTCGAGATCCATAGAATCCATAACTCGTTCTTGGACCGCTTGATGATCGCCGAAAGCCCCAGATTGGCGGAGCATGCCATCTATGAGCGTTGTTTTTCCATGATCAACGTGAGCGATAATTGCAACATTTCGGATATTTATATGCGATTCCATGACCGGATCACGCTACAAGGTTTAAGAACTATTTCCTTACTATTCGTCAAACAAAGCATTTAACCAAAATGCTTCACCCGTATCAATGAATAAAACATTCTTTTCGGTTCTAGTTAATCAGTAGCAGCATCTAGAGTTCAAGAATGCCAACCGGAGACGAAGCTACAGGAATAAAATCAGATCGAAGGCAGGGCAAAGTACTTTGGGCAGCATTACTCTGTGGTTTTATCGCTGGTTTTGACTCAACAAGTACGTTCATACTCTTCCCCGCCATACGATCAAGTATTGGGAATGGAGACACGGCAGCGACGACTTGGATCCTAACAATCGTTGGTATTGTCAGCGCTGCAGTATTGTTGCATGCCGGACATTTAGCTGATCGTTATGGCCACAATCGGATCATGATCAGTTCAGCAGGAATATCTATGGTTGGTTCCTTGTTGAGCGCCGTTGCCCCCAACCTTTTTTTTCTTATAGTCGGACGGGGTATACAGGCGGCGGCTTTGGCCGGACTAGGAGTAAGTTCCATCGCTATCATTGTCCGAGAGACAAAATCAGGTTTACTTGCTACGGCAATGGGACGATGGGCATTTTGGACGGCTATAGCTGGAGTTTCTGGTCCAGTACTTTCGTCGATTTTTGTTGAATATACCTCATGGAGACTTCTGTTTTTCTCTGTTATTCCGATAAGTGCTCTTGTCATCTATTTAGGATTTCCGGGGTGGCACAGCAATCATGTTGCTGTAAAAACAAAAAGGGTGGATTACATAGGAACTATTGAAGCCATATTGGGAGTTTCTCTAATTGCTTTAGCGCTTCTCGAAGGGAATGACTGGGGTTGGGGAAGTCTGCAAACGGCTGGATCTTTCATAGGTGGTTCTCTGCTATTGAGATTAGTTGTTGTTAGATCAAAAACTCATATTAATCCGGTGCTTCCTCTACATCTATTTACGAATTACACCTTCGTCCTCAGCATAATTATTGGTTTTGTATCATCTCTGATGTTCTTTGGAATGTGGTTGGCGCTACTTAGCTACGCTATTGATGTATGGGATTACAGTTTAATCAAAACTGGCCTTTTGCTAACGTTGATGCCAGGCACAATGATTCCCATAGCCAAATCAGCAGGACGATATGCGGACAAACGTGGGTTTCGGGGCGTGATGTTAACAGGGACTCTTATATTCATAGTGGGGTTCTCAATAATGGCGATAATAGCGGGGGATTCTCCGTCAGTTCCTACGCTACTTCCAGCACTTATAGCAGCTGGGATAGGAATGGGAACAGTTCTTTCCAACACCACTGCAGTTGGGACTCAGGAGCTTGAACCATCGTTGGTTGGAGCGGGAACGGCGATTCTACAAACCTCATATCGGATTGGGGGCTCGTTAGGTTCAGCTGTCGTCGCAGCTATTCTTGAATCTGGGGAGATAGGAACAGTTTCAACTCACCGGTGGTCTGTTTGGGCAATTGTCATTAGTGGAGTTATCACAGGAGTGGCCTGTACCTGTCTAAAATCAGGCATCCGTCAATAATCAGAACTTAGTATCTTTTTTTTCGGTCTTTCCAACCTGTATCCCTAGCTCTCGATACAGTGTGCTGGCATTCTCTGGGTTTTTGAAACCAAACTCATCATCGGTTATTTCGTCGTTTGTAGACTCTACTCCGTGCTCTTTGTCAGGTTCAGGTTGTGGAGGCCACAATATTTCTTCGGTCATTACAGTCCTTCTAACTTCAAAAATAGATTGTACCGTTCGTGGTGAGTATATGTTTGGAGTTGTCGACTCTTTCCTTCCAAACTGCCAATAGGGGTTTTCTCTTACTTCGAAAAATCCCTCGGTCGAGCTTCTCCCCCCGCCAGAGTCATCAATCTATAGTTCTGGGTCATTTGGATCGAAAGGGAGTTCCACTGCTCTGCCTTAGGCGAAACGGCGGGGAACCTTTCAGGGCCAATGTATGACTCTGGGCTTAGAGAGGTGTTGCGTGAAGGTCATTTTTACTGAAGTATCGGAAAAGCGGGAACACGGCCGATATTTATTTATGAAATTTTTTTTGGAACAAACAGAATATGATAAGTTCTAAATATGGAAAAAGAACTTGGGAGCTTTGACCATCTAGTTGAACGACTACGCGATGAAATGCGGTACGAATTTTCGAGAACTGGACCACCAAATGATTTTCCAGCTTTCCACGATGTTCCGTCCAAGCGTTACACGAGTTCCGAATTCTACGATTTAGAACAAGAATATTTGTGGAACAAGGTATGGATTGTTGCAGGCCGTGTTGAAGACCTGCCAGATAAAGGGAGCTATTTCCTCTTTGATGACCTCGGCCTTCCCCTTCTTCTAGTGCGAGGCCAGGATCAAATAATTCGTTGTTTCTCAAATACCTGCAGGCATAGGGGAGCGCCCATTGTTCGAGAGCCAATCGGGAAAGTGAAACGTCTTCGATGCCAATACCACGCATGGACATATTCAACTGAGGATGGCCAGCTTCTTTCAGTAACTGATGAACGTGATTTTGTTGGATTGTGTAAGGAAGATCGAGCGCTTCCCGAAATTCAATGTGAGGTTTGGGGAGGGTGGATCTGGATCAATCTTGACCCTGATGCTCAGCCTCTAGTCAAATTCTTGGGATCTGTAACAAATGAATTAGAGCAGTTCAAAGCTGAGAATTTACGACTCAAGGGAACTGACCATAGGATCATTAACTGTAATTGGAAAGCTGCTGTAGATGCCTTCCTTGAAGTCTATCACCTGAAATTTATTCATAAAAGCGGAAATCTTCCCGAGCTAGATAATGCTGGTGCAGCACTGGGACTTCTACCAAACGGGAATTCAAGAATGGTAAGCCCCTTTTCTAAATCTTCAGCGACAACCATGGGAATGAAAAGCTGGGAAGATTTCAAAATATTCCCAAGTGGGGGTGGGCTTGAGGCTATACCGACCGTTCATCCGGTATTTCATGGTACTAGGTATTCTTTCACGATCTTTCCGAATTTGGTCATTCCTCTATCAGCAACAGGGTTTCCCATACTCCTGTTCTTCCCGATTGATATTAATCATACGCATCTGCGAATTTTTCACTACGGACTTGAAAACGAAAATGAGGACCAAGAATGGGAAAAGCGAATCGCTGCTTTTGGAAAAATCATTGACGAAGATGTTGAGAATTTGGCCCCCATCCAAAAATCAATGGCATCTTCCCTTTATCCAGGTATGCCGTTAAATTATCAGGAACGACGCATCTGGTATATGCATGAAACAATTGACAAAACTATAGGAATTGAACGTATCCCAGAGGATCATCGGATTGAACAACTTCTTGCCTCTTATGTAGAGCCCAGCTGAAATTCATTTTTATTTTAAGGTTGTAAGAGATTCAACCCAGTTGCCGACATAGCTACACAGGCTCAGACAAAGAAACCAGAAAACAACATATCTACGTATCACAACTAATTGATTTTCGTTTCACATCCATAAAGTAGAAACTTGCCTACGATGAACACCTATGTCTGAAACTCCAAATCGTGGGACAACACGCGATGCTCTTGCTATCACTGCTTTTAGACGTCTCTACATTGGTTCTTTCCTTTCGGGCATCGGACGTTGGATGCAGATGGCTACTTTAGGTGTCTTAGCTTGGGAAATAAGTAACTCAAGTAAATATTTGGGGGCAGTCATCTTCGCAAATCTCGGGCCGCTTGCGTTTCTGAGTCTCCTAGGGGGTTCACTCGCTGACACCGGTAATCGGCGCAAAGTATTATTCCTCACACAAGTATGGCAACTGGCATGGACCATTGTTCTCGCTATCAATGTTGCTGACGGTGAAATAGGGCAAAGAACACTTCTCGTCATAGTCTTCACGATCGGACTTGGTCAGGGCATCTATGCTCCTACGTTCACTTCTGTTATTCCCGAACTTGCAGGTAGAAATAATCTTCAAGCAGCAGTTGCGCTGAATTCTATGTCCATGAACGGCGCTCGAGTTATCGGGCCAGCTTTAGGGGGATGGCTCACCAGTCGTTTTGGTTTCGCAGAAGTTTTCGGATTGAACGCAGCTACCTACTTGTTTGTTTTAGTTGCCATAGCGCTCACACAAATTCCTTCTACTACTGCCGAACCTAAAAACCTAAGTGACCGATTACTTGGTGGCTTCAAGATCGCGAAACGCGCGCCTCAAATCGGCAGACCTTTGGCACTAATGTCCTTATTCTCTTTTTTTTGTTTACCTTTTATAGGACAACTTCCAGCTATTGCAGAAATCAATTTAGGTATTGACGCTAAAAG
>JAKMEQ010000088.1 GCA_022425805.1 Acidimicrobiales bacterium | reverse complement strand
CTTCCTATGGAGCAACTTTTGATCTAGATATTTTTATTCGGTGGGTCAGTGAAGCTATCAACGAACCAGATCCCGTCATGGTCCAAACGGTGAAAGAACTAAGGGAAACCGGCGTGCCGGTTGCTTTACTCACAAATGCAGTTCGGGAATTCCGTACGGTCATCGAATCTACGCTACCTGTTTATGAATTGTTCGATGTGATCGTAGATTCTTCTGAAGTTGGATTACGAAAACCTGATTCACGTATTTATGAACTTACAGCCTCTCGACTTAATCTCTTACCAGCAGATTGTTTGATGGTGGATGATTTAGTTGAGAACGTAAACGGGGCTAATGACGTGGGTATGACAGGCTTACTGTTCAGCGACTCAGAGAAAACAGCTATCGAGATACGAAATTTCTTTACGATTTAGATAATATTTGCTAATGAATAATGAGGATGTTTCAAGATGTTTAGTGACGGATAGAAACTAACATGCCAATTTCTTTTGAAGAAGCAAGTTCACAAGTGTGTGCTCCAGGCACTCTGTTTGAGATAGTAGAAACCGAGATCCGTGGCATCCTAACCAAATCATTTGTTGGTACTCCTCCAAATATCTGCTCTTTATATCAGATGGCTAGCCAGCGCAATGATGAATTCATTATCTATGAAGACGAACGATGGACCATGCCTGAGCTACTAAATCTTGCTGGAAAAATTGGGAACGCCCTATTAAATAAATTTGGAGTGGCGAAAGGAGACCGCGTTGCGATTGCTATGCGGAATTACCCGGAATGGATTGCTGCATTTACTGCAATTACATCAATAGGCGCAATAGCAGTTCCATTAAATGCCTGGTGGCAATCAGAAGAACTGTCATTTGCCCTCAAAGATAGTGGATCAAAAATCGTATTCGCTGACAATGAACGTATCGAACACCTCCCAGAGTTGTCTGGTGAGAGTGAAGATCTAAAGATTATCGGAATCCGAACAGATGCAAACCAGAAACGAAATATCATTTCGATCGAAGATATTCTCGAGCCTGATGCGACAATGCCCGAAGTATCCATATCCCCAGATGACAACCTAACCATTCTTTACACTTCAGGTACTACAGGTACACCGAAAGGAGCGGTGAGTACACACCGAGCGATACTAAGCGCCCTGCTTGCTTTTTCTGCCCGTGCTCAAATCGCTGAAGTAATGGAACCTACAGAGAGAAGCGACGGTAAGCCGCTACAAACTTCGTTCATGCTCTGCGTGCCGCTTTTTCACGTGACGGGACTAATACCAATCATGCTGGGATCCTTTGTAGGAGGTTCAAAACTGGTTATGACGCATAAGTGGAAGCCAGATAGGGCGCTGGAACTTATCGAGAAAGAAAAAGTCACGCATTTCATTGGAGTACCGACAATGAGTTGGGATTTATTAGAAGCCCCGATGTTCGAACAACGAGACACCTCTTCGCTTCGTTCGGTTGGAGGTGGCGGAGCTCCTATGCCACCAGAGTTAGTTAAGAGAATCGATGAGAACTTCAAAAAGGGTCGACCGGGACTGGGATATGGGATGACCGAAACCAATGCGTATGGGCCTCAAAACACTGGGCAAGAGTTCGTGGATCACCCCACTTCAACTGGGCGACCAGTTCCGATCATGCAACTGAGAGTCACTGACCCTGATGGAAATGTTCTTGGGCCTGGAGAAACGGGTGAACTCTGGTTCAACGGACCCACATTGATCACTGAGTATTGGAACCGACCTGAGGCCAGCGCAGAAACGATTGTTGATGGATGGCTAAAATCAGGAGATATTGGCCGAATTGATGAAGATGGAAGAATTTATGTGAGTGATCGCGTAAAGGACATGGTGTTAAGAGGAGGTGAAAATATATATTGTGCCGAAGTTGAAGCGGCGATCTATGAAATTCAATCTGTATATGAGTGTTCCGTATATGGGGTACCTGATGAACGACTAGGAGAGAGAGTCGCATGTCACATAATGGTGAAATCTGGAATGAAAATTAATAAATTAGAAATTGTAGAATTCTTGCAGGGGAAGATTGCTTCTTTCAAAATTCCTGAAACAATAACTATCGTTGATATCCCTCTACCTAGAAATGCATCTGGCAAAATATTGAAAAGAGAACTACGCGAAGAGGCAATAGAAGGTCTTTGACTATTCTGGACATAATATCTCGAGAACTTCATCCAAAGAATGGATTACGTAATCGATTTTAATGTTCTTTGGACAGTCAGTATTTTTGGGGTTATACCAGCATGTACTAAGACCTGAAAGGTTCGCACCAGCCATATCGGAAGATAAGCTATCCCCGACCATGAGTACTCTGTCTTCTGGTTTGAGAGCTAGAAGCCGGAGTGCTTCTTGAAAAATCGCTTGATTGGGTTTAGCTATTCCAAATTCACCTGAAACGACTATCGCATCAAAATACTTTTCAAAATCATGCAGAACGAGTCTTGAACGTTGAGTTTCACTGACCCCATTTGTTATAAGACCTACCTTAACCTTTTCACCAACTTGTTGAAGCGTGGGTTCAGCCTCAGGATAAAAAAGCCCGCACAAACCGAGATTCGTGGTGTAATCGTCCGCAAGCGTTAAAGGGTCAGCAACTAGTTGCAACTGTGCTGCCAAATCTTCAAACCGTTTGACTCTAAGGCGTTCAAGTTCAATCTCTTCTCTCTCGAGTGACTTCCAAAGGGCATGATTGATCGTCCGATACATTTCAAGAGTGATTTCATTCGGCTCAATTCCACTAGCTAGCAAGGTTTTATCTAGTGCTTCTCGTTCAGAAGCTTCTGAATCGAACAATGTGTAATCGAGATCGAATAGAACCGCTTCGAATTGCATCTATTCAGCTTAATCATAAGTTCAGATAGCTAGCTATACGATGCCCTTAAATCAGTAGTTTGAGTTAGAATATGACCACTATCCATGTATGTGAAAAAATCATGAAACATATTAATCGCAAAAAAACCTTCTGGAAGATTTTCATTGCTTTAAATTCAATCGTTCTTTTTTGTTCATTGCTCATGACATCATCTGCAGAAGCTCTGAACGAGTCAACGCCGGTTGAACAAGGGTATGGAGTCGATAATGCGGAATCTTCGCTAATCACTTCAGAAGGTAAATGGGCAAAAAAATATGCGGTTGAGATGCTGAAGCAGTACCCGGACTTACAGACAAACCCGTATGCAATACTTGCACGTTTCGATGAGTCTGCCACAAATCAACAAATCACAGATCTCTTAGGTGAGATAGATGCGAACATCGTCGATTATTTTGCGAATTCTGACCTCTACTTAGTGGAGACAGTAGCTGGAAATGTTAATGCACGAAATTTTTTGTACGGTTCGCCGCTTGTCGAATTCGTAGACTTTGATGGGACTGTCAGTGCTGAGAACCTTACAAACGATCCACGCATCGGAGAATTGTGGGGTCTCACAGGAGGTCATGGAATTGGAGCTTCAGCCGCATGGCAAAATACTTCTGGCGCAAATGAAGTGGTGGTGGCTGTCATTGACTCTGGAGTAGATGTAAGTCACCCTGATCTAGCAAATGTCATCTGGGAGAATTCAAATGAAATAGCTGGTAATGGAATCGACGATGACGGTAATGGATACGTCGATGATCTTAATGGATGGGATTTTATTAACAACGACAACCAACCTGAAGATGGTAATGGCCACGGGACGCACGTATCTGGGACCATAGCTGCAGTAAGAAACAATGGGTTGGGAGTTGCCGGTGTCGCCAACAATGTCAAGATTATGCCTCTACGGTTTCTAGATTCAGCGGGGAAAGGGTATCTATCCAATGCAATATCTGCGCTGAATTATGCTATTTCTAACGGAGCCCCAATATCAAACAATTCGTGGGGCGGTGGCGGTTACAGCCAAAGTTTACATACCGCTATCGGCGCTGCCAATGAAGCAGGGCATACATTTGTAGCTGCTGCCGGTAACTCGGGATTAAACATCGACGCAGTTGCAACCTATCCAGCTGCTTATGACAATGACAACGTTATTAGCGTCGCTGCAATAGATTCATCAGGAAATCTGGCAAGCTTTTCGAACTATGGACCGAATAACGTTGATATCGCTTCTCCTGGGGTTTCTATAGTCTCAACCGTTTCACATCAATACTGTGGACAATCAAGTGGAGCAGACTGTTATGCATCATTCGACGGTACCTCTATGGCAGCGCCACACGTAACCGGTGTCGTAGCACTCATACTTGGAATGAGGCCTGGGTCAACCCCACAAGAGATTAGTCAAATCTTAAGAGACTCTGCGCGTACCAGTAGCGGTTTGTATGGGGCAGTATCATTTGGAGCCGAATTAGATGCAGCCGCCGCAGTTACGCTTGCTTCCTCTACAGGTTCAATATCATTTCCTGACCACACACAGGGAGAGACAATTTTTCAAAATGATATAATTTCTGTAACGGCTTTTGCAGTCCAGTCTGATGGGACTGACGTCTCGGCTGCGGTTAACTGGAAAGACATCTCAGGTAACAGTCTCGGCACTGGAGCAACACTAACCTATGGAGCGAGTGTTCTTGGCGAGCTTCGGCTAATGGCTGAAGTTGAAGATTCGACTGGAATAACTTTACGAAACGTAGCCACTTTTGCGATAACTGAGGGCCCAGTTTTTGAATTCACGTCACCGCTACATCCAGTAGAACCTGAGTCTGGAGAGATATTTCAAGCCGACTGGACATGGGAAGGGCCATCAGAAGAAACTGCTAACCTCCTACTGCAGTCTATATCCTCTTATGATATCGAAGGCACATACGCTATGCCTGATATAAAGAATAAGCCTGACCTCAGTGAGTTCACGTTTGCAGTAGAAGGTACTGGCGATGTCGACGATCTACTTCTTGGGATACGACTCGACCATACGTACCTTGCTGATCTAAATATTTCATTAGTCCATCCAGACGGAACCGAAGTACTTCTGGCAAAGCGGGACGGTGGGTTTAACGATAACTATGGAAATGGTGACGCTAGCTGCGCTGGTAACTTGTCATATTTTACCGACAATGCCGCTGAATCAATTTCAGACCGATCACCGCCATATGTCGGGGGGGTGAGGCCAAGAGAACAATTATCTGCTTTTGATGGTAAACCAAAAGCTGGTAACTGGACACTACGAATTCTAGATGACTGGGACCAAGATCAAGGAACGTTTTATTGTGCAAAACTACTTCTAGCGACCACTGATTCACAAACGATAACTCTGAGTAACGATGAGCAGTTGTCTACCGGCTCATACGATTGGCAAATACCAAATCCGATAATGGCAAATATCGCCGGAACCTACCGTATAGGATTCACCGATACTTCTCTTGGAGATTCCTGGGGTTGTTGCGTGTTTCTTCAACAAAGCCCTGATGCGCCTACCAATATTGTTGCTACACCTGGAGATGGTCAGGTAGCAGTTAGCTTTGCAGCGCTGTCAAGTATTGGTAGTTCCGTTATTACGAGTTATACGGTGACTGCGAGTCCAGGAGGCCAGAGTTGTACTGGAGGGGGTGCGTGTATGGTTACTGGATTAACGAACGGGACTGTGTACACGTTTACG
>JAKMEQ010000061.1 GCA_022425805.1 Acidimicrobiales bacterium | reverse complement strand
CAGTTATGTCTGAGATAGAATCTGACAAAATCGAAGATGGCACGTAAGAAAAAACGAAACCCTAAGGCACAAATGGGTGTATTAGAGCATTTGTCGGAACTCCGTACTCGTTTAATAATCTGTGCTATCGCTATAGGGGCAGCTTCCATAATCGGGTGGATACTCTATGCGCAAATACTTGACTACGTCCTTGATCCCTATTGTGAAACACTTGGTCAACGGTGCACACTTCGCGTTGACGAACCATTAGAGGGGTTAAGTACGAGATTTATGGTGTCAATATACACAGGTATCGGCCTAGCTGTACCTGTCTGGTTATGGCAGATATGGCGGTTCATTAGTCCAGGGCTTTACAAGAACGAGCGGAGACAGGGCATTCTTTTCGTTGTATGCGGAGTGTTTCTATTCCTCCTCGGTTGCAGTCTTGCATTTTGGACGCTTCCTAGAGCGTTGGACTTTCTTATCGGTATTGGTGGAGAGGACCTTCTGACAGAATTCCGCGCTAAGGCATATATTTCTTTCGTAATAAAGATGATGCTTGCCTTCGGTATAGGGTTCGAATTTCCTCTGGTATTAATTATCTTGCAACGACTAGAGATGCTTTCCTACAAGACATTACGGAAACAGTGGCGTTATGCGGTTGTTGGAATTGTGGTGCTTGTCGCAGTTATTACACCGAGCGGGGACCCTATATCCCTACTTGCATTAGCTGTACCGATGTACCTATTTTATGAAATTTCAGTTTTATATGGTTGGGCTCGCAACAGGCGCATGGAGAAATCTCTCTTGGTATCGGGAATTAATAAAGACGGTTCATGAATGGGTGAACTTGAGAACTGGACAGAGTACGGATCTATCTCGAGAGATTTACCGATTGCAAAAACAGATCGAGAATTGATTGAATACTATAAGGCCGGTGAAAGGGTCATCAGGCTAGAGGCAGGAAATCTGTGTCGGACACTTGGCGGGAGAGGTTATATGAAAACCGCCAACCGCGATGAGGGAACCATTTGCTCCGTTGACCTCGGTCGAGTTACCTGTGATGACCTGAACGAGTATTTTGTAAGTCACTGTGTTATTCGGCGTCACCGACTTGTTCCAAAGGGATTCCTGATAATGAACGCTGAATGGTATAAGGAACGGAGAGTAGCTCCACGGGCACATCCTAGTGATGGCAAATTGAATATGATCAAATCGTCGCTAGATTTTCGTCAGTTCGTCTTTGCTTATCAAAAGTCTAGAAGCGGAGACCACCTGCCCCATCCAAATTTGAGAATGCAAATCATCAAGGATCATGTTCTTTCGTTCCCTTCGCCGATGCTAGTAGCAGTCGATGGTGTTGCAATTGGTCGGTTTTCTGAAATTGATATTGCAATTGAACATTTAGCCGTTAAAGTCGTCGTCTAATGCTAATTCCATTGATTTTTCCTACCCTCCGCACTTTCAGTGCTTTTGCAACGTAATCTCAAGAGTCGTGGATGCATATGTAGCTGAAGAGTGGAGTACGGAAGAGGCAGATGTCTTACGACGATATTTTACTAATCTGGATGAGCCAGTTTTCGCTTTAGTGAATTTACCAGAGGTTGTAAAAGGAGCGCTTTTTGCTAGATACAGTCGTTCTTCTAAAAGTCTTCGACGGTTATTCTTAGATGAGTTCCTTGGAGATTTAGATATCGAAGGTGATGCATCGATAGATGCGACAATTGGCTTGAAACACGCCGAAAAATTGTATCACCGAATATTCTTTGAGTACGGAGATGACTCTGTTGCACAACTAGGCGGAGTTCACCTTGCTTGTGAGCAAGCTTCTAATCTTTTGACGAAAGTTCTCGAGTGGGGGCGACTGATGAGTTACTTGGAACAGTCAACCCGTTACATTTCGTATGATAATCGTCTTGGTGGAAGGTACCGTTATTACCGAGATCCAGAAATTCTTAACTCTCCACTTGGCACGCGCTACGTAGGTGATATGGACCGGATCTTTGACATATATGCACAACTAGTTCCACAAATGCAGGACTATGTTCGTGAGCAATTTCCAAAACATCCTGATGATTCGGATTTTATTTATCGACAGGCAGTTAAAGCAAAAGCTTTTGATGCGCTTCGAGGGTTGCTTCCAGCATCAGCGCTCTCGAATCTGGGAATCTATGGAACAGGGCAAGCATACGAAGCTTTACTATTAAGAATGCGAGCCCACCCGCTACCAGAGTCACGGTATTATGCCGGTCTTATGTTGAAAGAGTTACGCAAAGTAATTCCATCTTTTCTTGAACGCGTTGACCTTGAAGATAGGGGAGTGGTGTGGAGTAATTATCTCGAGGAAACTCGAGAGGACACTAGCGATGTTGTGAATGCTTTACTGCCCGAAGGAACTCCAATAGATTCTGTTCCGCTGGTACGTCTTCTTGATTCTGATCCTGAAGGTGAGGACAAAATGATCGTTGCTATGATGTATCCTCATTCGAATTTGTCTGAAGAGCAACTTCAGCGAAGAGTTTCTGCTATGAATCACGAAGATAAATTAGCTGTTGTGCGTGCATACGTTGGTGATCGAAGGAATCGAAGACATAAACCTGGGCGAGCACTTGAACGACCGTTTTATCGATTCGATGTCTTGGTTGACTACGGCGCATTCCGAGATCTCCAAAGGCACAGAATGTTGACTATGGATTGGCAGACGCTTAGTCCCACCCATGGATATACCAGGCCTTCATTAATTGATGATGCTGGAATGACTGGGGCATTCGACGAAGCTATGGAAAGATCAGCTACTCTCCATGATGTCCTCCTTGAAGATTTCCCAGATCAAGCTTCTTACGCAGTGAGTTTGGCATATAAAATTCGCTTTAATATGAATATAAATGCTCGATCTGCAATGCACATGATTGAACTACGTACTACACCACAGGGACATCCTTCTTACCGTGAAGTAGGCCAAGAGATGCACCGACTTATCAAAGAAGAAGCTGGACACCACATAGTTGCTGAAATGATGAAATACGTTGACCTCACCGATGAAACTGATTTAGAGAGACTAGCTAGCGAACGTCGCGCAGAAGAGAAACGACATATTTAGGGTAGAAATTTTTTTATGTAAAAGATGTTAATTTGACACCCTCTCAGCGCCATAAAGGCCTATAGTCCCCCTCATAGAGTGAAAGGCTTACCAAATGTCAGATGAAAAAATTGAGAATCTTGACACCGAAGAGGATGGAGACCCCTTTGATGAGGATGCCCCTGTTGAAGACCTAATCGAGGATGTTGACGGCGATGAACTCTTTGAAGACGATAGTGAATTAGAAGATGATGACGATGATGGATTCAGTGAAGATGATAAGGCTGAAAATCCTAATAGTGAAACTACAAATGCAGATGGTGACGATGACCCCGACCCTGATGACGTTGAAGCAGACTTGACAGCAATCCTTCAGGACCGCATCACCGCTGAAGATGACGAAGTGTCCGAAAACTCTCCAGCTGCGCGCAAAGAAGCCGGAAATGAAGAAAAGGTTGTTGCAAAGCAGGAGGACGAAATTCACTGTCCGAGCTGTTTTCTTTTGGTTAGTCAAGCCGCTGTGGACAAAAATGGGGAATGCCCACACTGCGGTGCTCTAATTTAGGACGAGACATCGGCAATGTTTGAATCTGCACGCTTTGCAACACAAGAAGATATAGATACGTTCACCTTTCTACATGCGATGTCACGATCTTTGATTGCTGAACACAGAGGTGGAGACTATTGGCTAGTTAAAGAGGCTTTACAGAATTCCGGTGAATCGCTGTTCACAGAAGTTCAACAGAGCGAAACTAGCGTCTGCATAATGGGTTTGTATGACGACTGCCCAGTTGGATTTCTTATCGGAGAAATATACGACCTTCTAGACGCCACTGCAGTAGATATTTGTGAAGTATTCGTTGAACCAGATGCACGTGCAGTTGGCGTCGGCGAAACAATGATGGACTCACTAACTGACTGGGCTCGCACTCAATCAGCAACATACCTTACAAGCCGTGCCTTACCCGGAGACCGTGCCTTGAAAAACTTTTTTGAACGTTATCGAATTACCGCAAGACTCATAGAAGTCGCGCGCAAGCTGTAATTTCTTTATTCACTGTTGTAGCAGAATCTGAGTTGCGCACCGAAGTCACCAATTATCTTGTTGGACCTTCTCGCAAACTTATAAAATGTTTAAGCTACACGTGGTTCGAGAGGGACTCGAATCTGGGCCGTCTCTCAGTAGGATTCGAGTATTCCGTCAGTCAACATTATCTACCGCAGCAGCAAGCGGTTTGCGAGAGGAATCGGTCGGAACACGATCTTTGTTCACTGAGGGTGAATTTGAAGCATCTCCAGCCCCAAGAAATATTTTAGCAATTTCCGGTATTCGATTCTTTAATCGACGGACAGTTGAGATGAGTTCCGCTGTGGGTTTATCTGGTAAGCCCTCTGGAACGATTTTTAATCTCACAGGAGAATAAGCCACAGCTTGAAGTACTACTTCCCAACGAGATGGTGAATCAGAGCTACTTAGGGCTGAATTTGCTAGCCCTATCAATTTCACGGACAAACCTTCTGGCAGTGGAGTGCCGGGTTTAGGGGGGTGTGAACTCAGATTTAACGCTCTGACAGCTTTTTCTTCGTTTATTGCTGCATTAATCTCATTAAGCCAACGTTGATGCTCATTTGAAATTCGCTCATGAAGTTGTTTCTCGAGCTCAACTCTTTTTTCTTTTAGAGTGTCGGACCTAGCCCACCGATCTGCAGCTGCAACGACCGAACGAAAATCACGTAAATCAACATCACCGGAATTTTTTAGAACAGCTTCTGCGCGATCCAACCACTCCGCTGTCTTCAACTCGGTATTAATCTCTTCGGCATATTTTAATAGTTCAACATCGAAGCCAGGGGGTAGGTCCATTTTTTTAATTAAATCGCGAAGTTTCGGGACCCCCCCAATAAGAACTTCCTTAGCTAATGATTGATGTAGCTCTGGTAAATCAGAGATTACGTTGTTCCTATGAACCTTCTTAGGTTTTAACCGTTTTCCACGAGGTTTATTAACATTCTTGACTCGCTTCTTATTGGATGTTTTTTTTGCGAAACTCTCTTTACGCGTTTTTGATTTTTCAGAGGCTTTCGCGGACACGGTTCTTTTGCGGTCGCTTCTCTCCCCATTTTTACTCTTTTTACCTTTTTGGCGCGTCTTTTTTGATGCCAACGAGGTCGTAACACCTGGTTCTGATTTTTTAGTACCGAGAACTTCCAGCAGAACAGGCTCGCTTCGTTCTGTTTTTTTAGGCAATACTTTAGTGATCTCAATTCCATCTATTAAAAAGTCTGCCTCTACGCGGAATTTCTCACCTACAGACACTGCGGAAGGAAGAAGGGTCGAAGGTATCGTTCCCTTTGGTTCACGCGCTCCAACGGCGCGCCACGTGAAACTTTCAGCATCTACTGCGCTAGTGATCTCAATTTCAATTCTGCTAGACATTCCTAGATACGCTACCCGCCCAGAAGGTTTTTCACGTCTATAAGAGCTTTCATATTTTTTCTGATTACTTACGATGCTGTTAATAAATAGCTAGTATTATGTATACACGGGGAGCTCGGAATGGCCGGGCTGAGAAAGTGGTCGATCACCACTGACCCTAGGACCTGATCTGGATAATGCCAGCGGAGGGAAAGAAAATGAACAAAGAAACCAGAGTGGGACAGTGGGTCATTATTGGGTGTGGGGTCTTATTATTAGCATTAGCTGGTTGTGCAAATAGTCGTGTCGAGACTTCTGGAGAGTCCAACGAATATCTATCATCAGATTGCTTTACACGTCCTGAACTAACTCCAATAACGATCACTGATACCGAACGAAATCAAGTTTCCGGAACAACTATAGATCTGATTACTTACGATTCTTTCTTGGCTCCAGAAGGAGCCTTTGAAGCATTCAAAAAGGAGACAGGAATATCAGTAAATATTCTGTTAAGCGCTGATACCGGAACGATGGTTTCACAATCAATATTAACAGCAGGGGACCCTGTCGCTGATGTCATGTTTGGAGTCGACAATACATTCCTATGTAGAGCTCTTGTAAACGATATTTTTCACCCGTTCGAACCATCAACGATCACTGAACTCGCAGATGAACTTAAACTTGACCCCTATTCACGTGTCACCCCCGTGGACTATGGGGATATATGTTTAAATTACTGGAAAGATCCTAATAACACTGCACCTACGAGTATCGACGACCTGAGGTCGTCAAGTTTTACTTCGGCTTTCGTTACACAGAATCCAGAAACCTCTGCTCCTGGAATGGGTTTTCTATTAGCCTCAATAGCTTTCTACGGTGAAGAAAATTGGGAAGAATTCTGGGTAGATCTAAGAAAGAATGATGTTGTAGTCCGCCCAGGTTGGACAGAGTCGTATTACGGAGACTTCATATCTGGCGGGGGAGAACGGACAATAGTTACTAGTTACTCGACTAGCCCAGTTGCAGAATATGTATACGCTGCAACGCCAGTCGATGAGCCTCCCACTGGAATAATCAAAGATTCTTGCTTCCGCTCTATAGAGTTTGCTGGAGTTTTGCATGGGACAGACCACCCGATCGCATCTGCGATGTTAATTGAATTCCTCACATCAGTAGATTTCCAAGAGCAAATTCCCGATACTAATTTCGTCCTTCCAGCAAATATGAATGCGGTCATCCCGGATGTTTTCCTTCAATTCATGCCGGATGAAATCCTTCCAGTTACAGTATCTCCTGAAGCCATAGAAGAGAATCGGGATAGATGGACAGAGCGGTGGACTGAGATTGTCTTACGCTAAGAGAAAATGGAATAAGAACTACAAAGAAAACAGAAATTCAGGAAGTTCAATATTTACTCTTACATCTATTACTGTCATTGGAATTTTTTTTAGCGTTTTCTACTTTTTTCCTCTAGGGAAGCTCTTGAGGTATGGATTATCAGCCTCAACGCTTATTGATGTATACGGTTCTACAGCGATTTGGAAAATAATCTGGTTTACCTTTTGGCAAGCGACACTATCGACTTTGCTTTCTCTTCTACTTGGAACATTTGTTGCCAATACTGTTACGAGACTCCGATTCAGAGGCCAGTCTTTCCTTCGAGTTCTATCAACAATTCCTTTCGTGCTACCAACGGTTGTCGTCTCATCGGCCTTTATCTCTGTTAATAAACTTTTCCGACTAGATGGAACAATTTTCTCGTTAGAGGCCAGTGCATTAGGAATTATCATGGCCCATGCCTTCTTTAATACAGCGATTGTTGTTCGCACCGTTGGGGGTTGGTGGTCTCAACTAAAGGATGAACCTGAACATGCTGCGAGAACACTTGGTTCTGGACCAGTGAAGGCATTCATGCACGTTACTTTACCTAGACTCAAACCTGCTCTACTGGCATCTGCTTCGTTAACTTTTCTATTCTCTTTTACTTCGTTTGGCGTCATTCTATTACTGGGAGGACTACGTAAATCAACAATTGAAACAGAAATATGGCGATACGCAACTCAGAGAACCGATATTAAGACTGCAGCTGCCCTTGGTATCGCACAACTAGTGATAGTCATATTAATGCTCATAATTAATGGTAATCTTCGAGCTCGTCATGCAACTAACGAGCTTGGGGCTGGCTTCAGGCCCCATGCAAAACCACTAAATGCTCGCCCTCACATGTTACGGATTACATCTGGAGTATTTCTCGTTATCTCATTTTTCGGCCTGCCCTTACTACTGCTGTTTGAAAGGTCAATAAAAACAACAACAGGGTATTCATTTGCGTATTACAAACAAATATTCACGGGTAACCAGTCGGAACGTTTCAAAGTCTTTGCAACGAAAGAAGCTATTTGGAATTCAATAACTTGGGCTCTTATCGCGATGTTTGTCGCAACGGTACTCGGGTATTTTGCAGCGAACCTAATGACGCATTCTTCAAAACGATTGAGTAAAACGGCAGATACTCTGCTTCTTCTTCCTCTCGGAACATCGGGTGTTCTAATCGGATTTGGTATTCTGATCGCTCTGAATGCGACTCCCGTTGATTTCCGATCAAAATGGTGGATTGTCCCTCTTGCGCAAGCGATGATAGGAGTGGGCTTTGTAGCCCGCATTGTTTCTACGGCTATTCGCGGAATAGATCCGCAGCTGAAAGACGCAGCTAAAATTCTCGGAGCATCTAACAACCAAGTCTGGAGGAATATCGATCTCCCCATTATCTCTAGATCGCTGGTTGCAGGAGCCGCTTTTTCTTTTGCCATCGCAATAGGAGAGTTCGGGGCCACAGCTTTTTTGACACGTCCACAACGACCAACAATCCCCACTACCATTTTTAATTTACTCGGACGACCTGGAGCTGAAACATTTGGGATGGCTATGGCTCTGAGCGTAATCTTGGCAGCAGTCACAGGGGTATCCATTGCTATCCTAGATAGAACAGGGTCGGTGATATCACGTGACACATGATGGACTAGAAGTTAGGAACTTATCAGTTTCGCTAGCAGATGCGAAAATCTTACATGATATTTCATTTTTTATAGCGCCGGGAGAAATTGTCGCTCTGCTTGGTCCCAGTGGTTGTGGCAAAAGTACTTTACTGAAAGCAATTACAGGTCTTGTTTCGCATCAAACTGGGAGCATGATATTCGACGCTAAAGATCTCACTGGCGTTCCAGTGCATAAACGTCAAATCGGTCTAATGTTTCAAAGTCATGCCTTATTCCCGCACCGAAATGTAGAAGAGAATTTAGCTTTTGGATTAGAAATGCAAGGTGCCACGAAGGCAAGAATTCATAGTCGAATAGCAGACTTGTTGGAACTAGTTGGATTATGTGGTTTTGAGAAACGCAAAGTCGAAACGCTATCCGGAGGAGAAGCGCAGCGTGTAGCTCTTGCACGTTCATTGGCTCCTCACCCGAAGCTACTTCTTCTCGATGAACCGTACAATTCTCTCGACCGTTCTATGCGTCGTCACCTCACGGATGAAGTTCGGCAGATTTTGAAAACTCTTAAGATTAGTGCGATACACGTCACCCATGACAGTGATGAAGCTTCACGTATGGCTGACCGAATGCTGATAATGGAAAAAGGACAAATAGTTAGGCAGGGGACTTTTCAAGAAATGATTAGTAATCCGGAGGTTACTATTGTTGCTGACTTAATAGGGCTAGAAACTATATGGGAACCAACTATCGAAAACCTCGAAGGCTCATATTCTGCTGCAACTCCTTGGGGGGGGAGAGTGATACATGAGCCAATATCATCAACTATTTCGTTACTTCTTAGGCCAGAAAAAATACGGATAACGCCTGACGGGTTTCCGGTAGTCATCGAGAATAGGGTACTCCAAGCGGGGGAGTGGGTTCTTAGTTGTCGAGGTGAAGACAATTTTATAGTTGCAGTGAAAACAGATGAGCAATACGAAATTGGATCACAAATTTCGCTCATGGTAGACCCAAATGACATTGAAATTCTTTCAGGGACGCTTCCGTATTAGTTACAGATCAAATGCTTCTGCGATTAGCCGGTAAGAATTGAGTCGTTCCTGATGGTCGTAACATATTGTTACGATGAGCAACTCATCCGTCCCATAGCTATCACCAATTTCCACGAGGCCATCATGCACTTGACTAGGGGTTCCAAGCACCATGGGTCGCGATGGGTCGCGCACGGTTAGGTGTTCACCAGCTTCTGAATCGATATCCGGACTCGGTATTGGACCTCGAAGACCTGTGGCTCTCCACGCTTCTAGGCTTGATGACATTTTATGTGCGGTAGATTCTTCTTCTGCGCATAGGACACTAACCCCAACACTCACAGAAGGCTCCGGATGATTACCGGAAGGAGAGTAATGCTCTCTGTACAAGTCACAGATGGTAGGACCATCGCCGTTTATGAAGTGGGCCCAACTCAAAGGAAGGCCGCAATGCGCAGCTATGCTCGCAGATCCTTGACTTGAGGCTAAAAGCCACATTTCAGGAATTTGAGAAGTTGATGGAAGCGCCTCTATCCCTGCTAAGGGTCCAGTCGTGATACTAGTACCATTAAGAAGTTGCCGAAGTTCCATAACCGCCTCAAGGTAGTTATCAGATCCCGAAGCAGCCCCTCCGAGTCTTAATGCGTAGGCAGTATGTGCATCAGAACCCGGAGCTCGTCCAAGTCCGAGGTCGATTCGTCCAGGATGTAATGCTTCCAAAACTTTAAAATTTTCAGCGACCTTTAATGGAGAATAGTGACTTAACATTACACCGCCCGAGCCGACCCTTATATTCTCCGTATTCTCAGCGATATGGCCGATAAGTATTTCAGGGCTTGACCCTGCCAATCCGTGCATTCCATGATGCTCAGCTACCCAATATCGGAAGTAGCCCAATTCGTCAGCGAGTATTGCCAGCTCAATAGAATTGCGAAGTGCTTGAGACGGGCTAGTTCCTTCAGGTACTGGACTTTGATCTAAGACTGATAAACGCACACCTCATGGTCTCATTAATGCCGCTTTAAGTCACATCAAGCGAGGAATCCCAAAGAACTCTTAGCGTCAGAAACATACTCGAAAAACGTTAGGTATAGCCGTGCTTCTCAATCAGCATGTATTTGAACTATCTTCAGGAGGCGAAAGCGTGCTCTGCGGGCATAGAGATTTTTAAGTTAAGAATTAGCAGATTAAGGTAGGAAATCTAGTTATACAACATTTTCAAAGGAGAGAAATGAAACCAAAATTACTACATGCCTGGGTTAGTAATAGAGCAGCAGATCTCAGAACTACCATGTTTGTTTATACTGGAGCCACAATAGCAAGTTTGTTCCTGATTCGTGACAGTGCAAATTTCAGTGGCGAGATGCAGTTTGCTATAGCAGTAGCAATTATTTCATTTGGAATAAACGCAATCGTCTGGTTTGACGGGGCAATTGCGGACATTGGAGCTAGCACGTCATCTATAGATGAAGAAATGGCAAACTCCGAGTTAGGGAAAAACTTTAAGAAGGCTCCCTTCCTAGTGTTTAGGGGAATGGCTTTCTCGATAGTCATCGTAAACACTGTTGCACAGGTAATAGCCTTATACGCATAGTCCTTCTAATAGGAATCGATATTAAATACAGCCAAACGCCGGAAATACACGTTATGTAAAGTAAAGCAGCACAAGTCCTAGATGTAGGCCTATTAAAGTAGTGAAAGAAGTTGTCGCACGACGATGTAACCGATACCAGCAAAGAGAAATGTCGTAAAAACCCCTTTGAAATAATTCCCATCGACGGACTTTCCCACTTATTTAAGTTACCAAAGATTACACAGCTGTCCGCAGATACCGTTACTGGTAGACGCAATGGTCTCGAACAGGTCACCCACACATGAGTAGATATCTAACGAAGCTGCAGCATGGAGTTACGTTACATTTGAAGTAGATACATCTATCTCGATTTGTTCTTGCTACAAATACGAGTAATTGGATTTCCTCTGTTTTTTTGTATCTAAATTCTATAGATGCCGTTTCATGTCCTATTATAGCTATCGACTAACGGGGGTTTCATGCTAGAAGATAAATGGATAACAGATAGAACGCCTACAGAGCGATTTCCACATTTCACGCGTGGTAACGCAGCTGACGTCCTCGCCGACCCAGTAACGCCGCTGGGGTGGACGTGGTCATGGGAGTCTGGAGTGGTTTTGGGATGCAGAGATGGATTCGTGTCCTATGGGGTCTTTGACAAAGATGAATACGGTGACCCACCAGAGTCATTTGGTCTTTTTGGTGGATACTTCTATAACTCTTTGACGCAAGCTCGAATGATGGGTTCTAGAACCCCTGGTGCTACTGCCGAAATGATCGACGATGCATATTTTGACGCTCATCTTGATGTACCGCCCTATGTTCTTGAAGACTGGCACGAAAGCGAAGAGCACTCCGCAAAGCTTACAGTTACTTCTGCTTACCTTCTAGAGACTGAAAGCCATGAGCCCATCGAGGAAATGAAAAGGCTAGCTCAGAGGCTTCGAGATAGTCGTCCTGACCTATCTACGCTTACTCTAGTTGAATTGGTCGAACGTGCTCGCGAGATGCAAGGCCCAACCGTCCAGATATTTGAGCAACATGTCTGGGCTTCCTTAGCTGCTGCTAACGGCCCTGCAATTCTCTCAGGAATTTTAGCTGAGTTTGGAAGAGAAGCTGACACGATAAAACTAGTAACCGGAATTGGGAATGTAGACTCAGCTGAAATCGGACGTGAATTGTGGCATCTTTCTCGATTGATACGTAATTCAGAGTCTATGTCTACCTACTTTGATGACTGTTCACCGGACCTAGACCCAGAGATGATGACCGAAGAGTTTAGAGATTCGCTGAACGCATTTCTATACCAACATGGATCCAGAGGACCCAATGAATGGGATCCAGGGTCTGATACTTATGAATCAAACCCAAAGCTTACTTTTGGCCAACTTGACCTACTTCGAAAACAAGATGATTCCGCTGATCCGATTGCTGCCTTTGAAAGAAATGCAGCAGAAAGAGAACGCCTACGCTCGGAGTTTGAAGGTCTTCTATCTGAAAGTGAAGAAGCATCTACAATGTTTAACGTAGGTATGAAAGCGGGAGAGCTCTGGATGGCTCTACGCGAACGAAATAAATGCAGCGCAGTAAAGCCGATTCATGAAGCTCGGATGTGTTTTAATGAAATCGCTCGGAGAATGGTCGATTTAGGTCATCTCAACAATCCAAAACAGATCTACATGCTGTTAGAGGGTGAAATAGATTCATATATTGAAAATCCTTCTTCATTCAAATTCGAGCTAGAAGAACGAGAAATCGACTATAAATCGCTTTTTGAACTTGATCCACCGTTTATTATAAATACGGTGTGTCCCCCATTATCGGAATGGCCCAAAAAAGTAGACGTTGTTTATGACCCAGTAAGTTTAGGCGAAGAATTGGTTGGTAACGCTTGCTCGCCGGGAACCTACACAGGAAAAGCACGAATTGTACTAGATGCCAGTGACCCAAGTGCTTTGGAACCAGGTGAGATACTAGTTACATTCAACACTGACCCCGCTTGGACTCCCCTATTCCTCGCTGCCGGTGCGGTCGTCGTTGATTTAGGTAATGTCGGAAGTCATGCCAGCATCGTGACTCGTGAACTAGGTATTCCATGTGTCGCTTCAGCAACTGATGCAAGTAAACGAATTCCTGACGGAGCGACAATTTCCGTTGATGGTACCTCCGGTAAAGTGACAGTAATCGAACTTCCATAAGTGTCTATTCTGAACTTCATCTAACAGCCGTATGAAGTTCAGAATCACAAATAATATAACGCTGGCAACGCTCATTGCAGGATTTATTGCAGGTTGGGATGCTTCCGGGTCATTCTTTATTTTTCCTGATATTAGAGACACTCTTGCTAACGGAGACGCTATCTCTGCTTCCTGGGTACTATCAATGACCAATATAGTTGGAGCAGCCTTATTGCTTCAATCTGGGCGTTTTTCTGACAAATATGGGCCTGGACCTATTTTTCGACTGGGAATTTATACCTTTCTTGCCGGATCGGTTTTGTCAGTACTGGCTCCTTCTATTTGGGTCCTTGTGGGTGCCCGATCGGTAACAGCAGCAGGACAAGCATTAATGGGTCCTGCTGGCATCGCTATATTATTACAAAGTGCGAAACCAGGAACAGAAGCAAAAACAATTGGACGTTGGGGGCTTTTCACGGGTGTAGGAGGAGTGATTTCCTCTGTCTTGGTCAGCCAATTAATTGACAGTTACGGATGGCGTGGCATCTTCATATTACAAATTCCTATTGGTCTACTTGTGATTGTCCTGCTGTACAAGACTCCAAAGTTTTCGTATAAAAACTCTTCTGTTGTTATCGTTCCAATTTTCTCTATTCTCACAACAGTTGGTTTAGTTTTGCTTATATTACCGATTGTAAAAATCGCTACTTGGGGATGGGGGTCTATAAAGACTCTTTTATGTTTATTTTTTGCATTTGCGATTCTTACTTGGTTACTAAAACGGTCCGGCAGTCAAGTCTCTTCTCCAATTCCTACGCATTTATTTCGTAATCGAAGTTTCTATCTTTCTGGAGTCATATCTCTTTTTGCTGCAATAATATTTTATGCTCAATGGCTTGCCCCATTGTTGCTCATTACAGAGGTCTGGGGATTTGGTTTAGTGAAGGCAGCGCTGATTCTTACTATCATGCCGGCAACTTTTAGTCTTCTTTCGGTCTTTATGGGAAAACGTGTTGACCAACATGGACCAAAGTTTGTAATGATTCCAGGCATTTCTCTTTACATTTTGTTCTTTTTCATCTTTTGGATGTTCGCAGATGGCAACGAGTCCGTATTTCTTCTTACTGTCACTCTCCTGGCTGCTGGTGCAGCCATGGCGAGTGTTTGGCCCACATTAACGGCAATAGCAACATCGGCGATACCGCCTGATGACCTAAGTAGCGGAACTGCGGCGATACACACAATTCAACGTATAGGTGGTGCTCTAGGTGTTGCTCTTGTCCTTGCTGTAATAAGTAGCACTAGCGACCTTGGTCTTCTAGCGAGTCACAAAGCATCGTTGCTTATCATGCCAATCGGGGCCGTTATCTCACTTATAGCAATCTTGATGCTGCCATCTCACAGGTCGTCTTAGGTCTCTAGGAACTATACCTTTGTGACATATCGACCCCTGTTAGATTAAGTGCAGTTGATTCGCGTTTGTTGTCTTTACTATTTGGCCCCTTAAGGAAATCTGCTTTGACCGTACGACTCACAAATAACTTGAGGGGAGCAGCTTTACTTTGCGCTTTTATCACTGGATTGGACGGTTCAGCTAGTTTTTTTATCTTCCCACCCATAAGAGACAACTTAGCCAATGGAGACGCCATATCAGCATCTTGGGTATTGTCGATCGCAAGTATCGTTAGCGCTGCTCTTCTTCTGCAAGCTGGAAGATTGACGGATAAATACGGAGCTTGGGTTTTGTACAAATTTGGAATTTCGACTTATATCTTCGGATTAATTTTATGTACCGTCGCACCAAATCTTTGGTTTCTGGTTGGCGCAAGAGCCCTTACAGCGGCTAGCGGAGCAATAATGGCACCGTCGGCTATCGCTCTGCTCCTTCGTATTACTGAAGAAGGAAAAAAATCTGAATCAATCGGTCGCTGGGGTTTCTATAGTGGCCTTGCGGGAGTTGCTGCACCTTTGCTAGTAACTCAGCTACTCGAAATATTCTCTTGGAGAATATTATTTGCTCTTCAGATACCATTTGGGTTCCTTATTCTTTTACTGATGCGTGGGTCTTCTAGAATCTCACCTTCAGATGACTCTGTTGTAATACGTACTTCGGATTCTGTATTAACTATTCTCGGCCTTACGCTCCTAGTCTTACCTATCGTAAAAATCAATCAGTGGGGGTGGAGCTCAGGAAAAACTATTCTTTCATTTTTGCTATTTGCGCTAATTTTTCTATGGTTAGTTCGAAAATCTGACCTATCTACTTCATCTCCTTTACCCAAGAAGCTTTTCAGCGACAGGCAATTTGTTCTTGCTTCTACAATGTCTTTTTTTTCAGCCCTAGCATTTTTTTCTCATTGGCTAGCACCTCTTCTCTTAATGACTGAAGTCTGGGGCTATAGCCTTATCCAAGCAGGGTTACTACTAACGCTAATGCCGGCTACTTTCGCTATCTCAGCTACTTACTTCGGAAAGCTTTCTGACCGCCATGGAGCAAAATTCGTTATGGTCCCGGGTATAGCGCTTTACTGCACATGTTTCTTGGTGCTTTGTTTGTTAATCAGAGATGAAAGTTCACTTTTTCTACTTGTTCCGACTCTCCTAGTTAGTGGTATAGGAATGGCTACCATATGGCCGACTTTGACAAGCCTTGGCTCTTCACGGGTCTCTGACGGTGACCTCGGTATTGCTAATGCTGTTATACATATCATGCAGAAAATTGGCGGTGGGCTAGGTGTTGCCGTAGTGCTCGCGATAATCAGTTCGGGAGATGAAAATAGTATTTACGCAAGCCACAGAAACGCAATGTTTATAATTCCGGTTGCAGCATCGGTTACTTTGATTTGCACTCTTTGCTTACAGAGTAAAGAGCCAGATGCTATCTCGTAACCCTTTGAAGGATTTCTTGCGTCACTGTCGCTAGATATTTTCCATCCCTTGAATAAACCGCGCCAGTAGCTAAGCCGCGATTCCCCATATGGACTACGCCCTGATGGTAGTGAAACTGCCAGTCATATGGATCGGATCTTCTGTGAAACCAAACTGCATGATCAAGACTCGCGCCATAGAAAGGCGATGGGTCTTCGCCATCCCAAACGCCAGTATATTCTGGGTGAATTCGAGCTGCTGCGTCGTAAGGAACATCGTCACTTGTATATACGAGTCCTAACTCAGGAAATTTGAGTGACTGATCTCTGTCACCTTGTAAACGGATCCAGACACCATGCCCTTTAGGGAGAACCCCTTCAGGAACAACTTTACGTTCCATTATTGGGCTCCAATCTTCTGCTGGGAGTTCTTCTGGTTCGGGCAAGTTCTGAGGAAGGCTCTCCATTTGTATATCAGGACCATTCTCAAACAGCTGAAAGGATGCGGAAAGATTTAAGATCGCCCCTGCTGATTGTTCGGCTACAACCCGTCGTGTAACGAATGATCTCCCATCGCGTATTCGGTCTACTTCAAATTGTATGTCCTCATCGCTAGTACCGCCTCTGATGAAATATGCGTGGACAGAATGGACGCCATACTCCTTATCAACCGTCTGTATAGCAGCGTGTAGAGCTTGGGCGACTACTTGACCCCCATACACCCGCCCCCATGGGTACTCCGGACTTGAACCGGTGAAATGGTTCAGACGAACTGTCTTTAAAGAGATCAATTTTTCGAATGAGTCGATCTCGTTATTGGAATTCACTAAACGATTTTACTCGGCTTTCTTTTGCTTCATCCATACGGCTAGGGTTTTTATATGGAAAACGCTTACATCATTACTGGTAGTAGCTCGGGTCTCGGTGCTAGTCTCACGAAATTATTACGTGGAAAAGGAAATTCTGTTATCACTATTGATTGGAAAGGAGATCCGGATATTACTGCTGACCTTTCTGACGAAATCGAGCAAACCCAAGCAATAGATGCGGCATTTAAAATTTGTCCCTCACCTCTTGGGGTTGTTTCAAATGCAGGTCTCAGCCCGATTCATCCGAACCCATTCCAGATAGTCGAGGTCAATTGGTTTGCGGCTACACACATTCTCAACAGGTTTCTTGATCAACCAGCTAAGACTCCGCAAGGTTCTGCTGTCGCTATTTCGTCTATTGGTGCCGCTATCGGTGGAGATTCAGAATTCGAAACGATATTACATTCTGGAAATCGGAAGGAAGCTATGGCGTACATTGAAGAAATGTACACGCATGACTCTCTTGAAGCGGGAATCCTAGCGTACAGCACGTGTAAGGCGGCTTTAGCTCGGTTTGTTCGGAGGAAGGCAAAAGTCTGGGGTGAATCTGGGGTTCGATTAAATGCTGTTTCTCCAGGCCGTATGGAAACAGCGATGCTAGAGGATCTTCTTGCACATGAAGATGTAGCTGAAGGAATTACTGCGTTACCTACCGGAATTAAGGAGAGAGGCAGTGCTGCTGATGTTGCATCTGTTGTAGAATTTCTCCTTGATAAAAGATCAGCTTTTATTCACGGACAGGTTATTTATGTTGATGGTGGATCAGAAGCGATTCTCCGCCCAGACCTTATTTAAGTTTTTGTTTTAGTCCACCACTTCCCTAAGCAGGCAAGAAACAATAGAGCCATGGTATTTCAACCTTCTCAATTGTCAGAACTCAGTAAAGAAATTCTTGAACTCTTACCAATTGACATTCGAGATAAGATTTTCAGTGGAGAGATCAAAAAATTACCGGATAATGTGGTCGATGCAATACCAGTTTCGGTCTCTGAGCAGATACCACCTTCATTGATAGAAGCAGTAAACGCTAACCCCACCCTGACCCTTATTCTAGTTATTGCTGGAACTTTCGGAGTCATAGGCTTTGCGTATGGAGTGATGAAAAGCGGCTTTAAGTCAGCCTTTTTTTTCGGTGCGATCGCCATTGCCGCATGGACTTATTTTGCCTTAAGCTGATTAGCGTTGAGGAGTGCCAGCGCTTAGTCCCCCATCGATGTATATTATTTGACCGTTGACGTAACTGGCGGCGTCTGATACGAGAAATGAGACTACATCAGCTACATCATTGGGTTCACCTACTCGACCTACCGGGATAGCTTTTTCTCGCATCTCTCGTGCTTGTCCTTTATAGTTTTCGCTCGTACCTTCAGTTAATATCAGCCCAGGTCCAACTGCATTAACACGTATGGGAGCTAATTCTAAGGCCCATTGCCTAGTCAGAGTTTCTATTGCAGACTTGGAAGCAGCATATAGTCCGAGATTTGGAGAGTTCGTCATTGCAGCTAACGATGAAAGGTTTACTATGGAACTTGACGGTGATGACTGTAAAAGTTTCAAAGCAGCTTTTACACAGTGAAGAGTTCCGAAAATATTGACGTCGATGACGAGTTTCTGGTCAGTTATAGAAATAGCGTCAAGTCGTTGTGGTTTCCAAATTCCGGCGTTGTTGATGAGTGCGTCTAAACGAGGGAGTTGTAAAAAAAAATTATTTACGGCCTCAACATCTGTTATGTCGACAGTTGAGTACTCGCAATCAAGTGCTGCTGCTGATTGTCGCAACTTTTCGGTATTGAGATCGATTAACGAAACATTCCACCCGTCGCTTATTAAAGATTCTGCAGAGCTATAACCAAGTCCCTGAGCGCCACCAGTTATTACAGCATGTTTTTTTTCGCCCATTGTGCTATTCCTGGTCTGCGGTTCGCTTATTATTCTCATGAATTAGTCTGAGAAGCCAGAATCTAAGAAACCTTCCGAAGCTGTATCGCAAGAAGATACAACAACCAGTTAGAGCAATGCACACGCCAGTAATCGCAAGGATTATATGTTCATTGTGCTCTAAACTATCGATTACTAGATCTCCACTTTGTTGACTATTAGCTACGAAATACGCTACAAGCGACAAGGCTACTCCACCGATCATTAAAAAAATTCCAAGCAGTTGAAGCAGCCTCTCCCGTTTGTTAGTAGATGATTTGAGTCTGATAGTTTCAATCTCGTTGCGGAATTCTGTCATTCTTAATTGTTCCATTCTGGTCCTTTCATTTTAGATCATAGAGTGTTTGGTTTTATACCCAGGTATGCGCTCGTAAGCAAATGTTGAATTTCAGTCGGCAGACCTTCAGCTAAGAGTTGTCCATTCAACATAATTCCTGCCGTATCGGCTACTCCCAAAACTGTTCTGGCAAATTGTTCGACGACCAAGACAGCTATGCCTTCTTCAGCTATTTGCGCAACAATCTCATATAGTTGTTTAACAATGATCGGTGCTAAACCCATTGACAGCTCGTCGAGGAGTAGTATCGCTGGTTTGGTAGCGAGAGCTCGTGACATAGAGAGCATTTGTTGTTCACCACCGGAAAGGGTGCCAGCTAGTTGGGTGCTTCGAGTAGATAACTGCGGAAAACGTTCGTAAGCGATTGTCTTAATTTCTTCTAAAGCTATTCCGGTATTTGTCATCATTACGAGATTCTCATGAACGGTAAGATTCGGAAATATTCCTTTACCTTCGGGAATTGTGCATAGTCCTGCCCGGGCTAAAGCATCAGGAGTGGCGTGTTGCATCGATCTGCCAGCAATTTTTAATTCTCCGGAATTTGGCTTGATTTGCCCTGAGCAAACTTTCAATGCTGTGGACTTCCCACCTCCATTCGGTCCTAAAAGTGCATAAACTTGCCCAGAATGTAAGGAAAGAGACACGCCTTTAAGTATAGAAATATGGCTATATCCTGCATAAATATTCTCAAGCGAGAGAATCGGATGCGAAGTCATGATTCTGAGCCCAAATAAGCATCTAGTACAGCTTTGTTGGTTTGGATTTCCTCTGGTGTACCAATCGAAATGATTTCACCGAAATCAAGAACGTGAACAAGATCACAAACTGTCATTACGAGACCCATGTCGTGTTCAACTAGCAGTATTGCTATGCCATTCAAAGTAAGGGTTCGTAAGAGGTTGCCAAATCGTTCTGTTTCTGTTTCATCTTGGCCAGATGCCGGTTCATCAAGCATCAGCAACTTTGGACGTAAAGTTAGAGCTCGGGCTAGTTCAACGAGTCTTGCTTGTCCAGTTGGAATTTCAGTGACCTGTCGATCTGCAATACCCGCTAATCCCGTGAGTTCTATCGCTTTCTCAACTTCCTCTTGTATGGTCAAACCACCGAGCCCAAGTCTGCTGTCATTATTCTTCCCTAAGCTCCATTGGTTTCGTATTTCTGCAGCGACGCGAATGTTGTCTTTGACCGTAAGTGATGTAAAGAGCTCAAGACGTTGGAATGTTCTTCCCAATCCAATTTGTGCTCGACGATAAGGGGGTATTGTCGTAATTTTGTGTCCATCAAAATACACCTCGCCTTGAGACGGGGGCAATAGACCACTAATGACGTTAAAGAGAGTCGTTTTTCCAGCTCCATTCGGGCCTATCAACCCTGTAATCGTACCTACGGGAACTTCAAGACTCATGTTGTTTATCGCGGTATGCCCGCCGAAACGAACCGTGACTTCTTCAATCTCTAGAATATTCACTTTCTTCTCCCAAATGAAGTCGTACGTGTAGTCAGATAGTTATCGGCTATACCGACCTTTTCATCGAGTTCCTGGAGTAGCTCTGGAGAAATATCGTAATCAAGACCGGCTAATTCGAGAGGCGATTCACTAACTCTTGCTTTGGATTCAAGGTTAGCTTCGCCTATTACTGGCATTAACAAGAGTATTGGTGATGCTATTAGTAGAAAAGTCCAGCCATCAATTACAGATATGACCCGTAATCCCCAGACTGCAACTACTCCCATTAGCCCTATTATGAGGACGGCCCTATTAGCTTTAAGTTTTAGCGATGCATAACCTTCAAAAAACTGGCTAGCAATTCCGCTTGGGTTCCTTCCAAGCCCTATACCAGCCAATGCTGGTCCCAGTAATAAAAAGAAATCTTGAAGTACCGTGAATAACCACCTGAAACTTCCCCAATCATTTGCCAATTTGCCCCAAAAATCTCCCATAACAACGAAAGCACAGGCATAAACTAATCCACCAATTAACGCTCCACTTACATATCCGATACCCCCTACAACTGTCAGCATGAAAAGTGCTAGACCTTCCCAAATTGTGAAAGGATAGTCTTCTTGTATCGTCCGAAGGTTTGATGCATGTAAAGCTCCCCCAAACCCAGCAATAGCAGCGGCAAGGGTGAATACCGACAACTTCAATCGTTTCATGTTCATTCCTAGCGTTGCGCAGGCAGCCGGACTATCTTTCATAGCTGTTAGCTGTCGGCCATATGAACTTCTACGAAGCACGACTAAACAGATCGATATACCAGAAAAGACAATTGAACTTAGGATGAGCATAGCCCATTGGTTATTAACAAAATCGATCCCAAAAAAACCTGGCCGTGGAATATTTAAGGCACCATTATTGAAGATATTTATGCTTATATCTTCTCCATCACCGATGAATGGCACATCGAGTTTCAATGTTTGGCGTTGTTTATAGACCATTTTGTCAACAAAAATAGCAAAAGCGAACGTAGCTAAACCTAGGTATAAGCCCCGAAGACGAAGTGCTGGTAACGCTACAAGAGCTCCAGTAAAACCTGAGACTAAGGCTGCTATCACGAAAGCTGTGAGAGACATGGTCTCACGACTTGCAATACCCGTCCCTGTGGTGGAGTCGAAAACACAAACGAGAACCAGAACAAAAGAACTAAAACAAATAATTGATACGAATAGTTTTCTACCAACAATACCGAAAGCTGGGAAAACCAAAAACCCGAAAGCTACTGCTAACAACACAGCCAATGTTGCAAAGCCAATTCCAGTTTCAACTCCAGATCCAACTTCGAACTGAAATGCTGCTATAGCTCCTATGCCAGCGAAAGCAAGAGGTGCCAGGTTGATCTCACCTGCATAGCCAGTTAATAAGACCATTGATAAAGCAATCACAGCCATGGTGAGCCCTCGTGTCAAAAGTGCTTCCCATTTCAGTGTAAGAATAAGACTCAAGCCAGCAATAATTACTATAAAAATACCGCTCCACACGATGGCTTTACCGGCTGTTGGCGCTAAAAACCACTCGCGTGTTTTCGAAACTCTCCCACCTCGTAATCGATCTTGTGGGAGGAGTAAGAGAACTACAAACAAAATGACGACTGGCAAAGAAGTTCGTAGTTCAGATAACCAAGGCCACTTTTGTCCAGTTCCGGATAGCCAATTCCAGTAGGAAACAGAAACCCCGATAATTAGGCCGCCCAGAAAAGTTAATGGCAGGTTCCTCAACCGTCCAAAAATAGCTGCCGCATATGCATTAACGACAAGCAACGTTAAGGCTAAGACTCCAAGACCTCCTAACAGCGGTGAAATCAATATGCCAGCAATTGCCGCCATTATCGCACCAATTGCCCAACTAAGTAACGCTGCCCTATCAGGTCGTCCTCCGTTGAGTTGAACCAATTCCCGGTTATCAACCACAGCGCGCATAGCTACTCCTGCCCTTGTGTTAAAGAGAAGGAACCGAAGTCCGATCGCAAGCAGAACGGCAACTATTACGATTATTGTTTGATGCCACGTTATGTATGCATCTCCAATAGACCATTTAGCGTTCCGACCAAAAAATGGTTTCGGAATTCGTTGCTCAGCACCTTGCCAGATCCAGTTTGTAGCTCCAATAAAAGCAAGCATTACTGCAATAGGAATAACTAACTTTGTTGTTTCGCTTGTACCTTCTAACCCTCGCATAACTGCTAGTTGTAGCAAGATTCCAATCAGCGGGGCGATAACAAGAAGTACGAAAATTAGCGCGATTGGAGCGGGCCATTGGCCGCCCCAGCTGTCGTCCCACCGAAGCTGCCAATAAACAAATGCAGTAAACATGCCAATAGCACCATGGGAAAAATTGAAAATACCAGAGGTGGTGTAAGTAACCACTAGTCCAGCAGATGCAATAGCATAGATAGCGCCTGTAGCTAACCCTATAACCGTAAAGGTGATAAATTGAGTCACCGTTCATTCCTTTGCCAGTTAATCAGTGAATTGATGCGATACTCGATTCTCATCTAGTTCGGCTTGATCGGTCCATTCAGTAGAGAATGAAGCGCTCCAAGATTCATCGCAAGCGAAGGTTCCTGCTTCTTTAGGAAATACTCTTACATACGTATCGTTTAATAATTCCAATACTGCCCCACATGGCGGAGTTTCATTTACGCCGGGGTTGCTAGGAACATGGAGTCCGCCTCCAGTCCATCGTTCGATAGCATCTGCATTTGTCAGGACGCATTCGCGAGTTAAGTCAGAGCCGCAAGCTTTGGTAGCGGTGGCCCATAACATGAACGCTGACGTGGTTTGCATACCAAGGAGTGCGACTTCTCCTCCTTGTTTTTCCATTATTTGAAGATAGTCATCGACTGCCTTCGAATGATTCCTCTCCTCGAATGGTATATATGCAGTTCTGACGAAGGTTTTATTCATTACACCGTCTTCGTTCGCATCTCGGCAAGTGTTTTCATAAAAATTAGGATCAGTAGAATAGATGGCTTCATAGTCATTGACGGCAGCTGCTGCTCGAAATGCTTGGTAGTTCGGTAAACAACTACCTGTAAAATATACATGTTTGATCCCTGCATCTTTTAGCGACAAAACGAATGGAGTCCAGTCATCTTCCCCATTTATGTTGTATTCCAGATTGACTTCAAAATTGAACCCCAATTGTGGATATGAAGCAAGGACTTTGTCTTTGTTCTCTATCGTTGCTCCAAAATTTCCGAACATCGTTCCAGAAGACTGAACAACTTCAGGATGAGTATCTAGAATCCAAGCAGCCATTGATAATGACATCCTGTCTGCAGGGTTTGGAACGGGTTGAATCATCAAAGGTCCGTGAGCTGCAGCAGCGGATACAGTCCAAGCGGGAATGTGTGCCAACTGGCATTGGACTCGTGACTCTTCTCCAAACCCATCGACTGCAAAACCTTCTCCCACCATCATGAACATGCGCGGGCAAGCATCAAGCCAAACAGCGGACACTTCGAAAATCTTTGCATCGTACAGTTCAACTTCAAGCTCTCGTCCGAGTATTCCGCCCATTGCATTGCAAACCTCAACAAGGGCTTTTATCGTGTCCGTTTGTGTTTTGTTAAGTCCTAAAGCTCCAACGAAACCTCTATCATCTCCCCCGCCAATGAGGATTGTTGTATCGGTTACACCTTGCGCAGTATTTCCGGAGGCATCACCAGGTCCGCAAGGCCATTGAATATCTCCGAAGGTAGCTGTAGATTCTTCCTCTATTGGTGTTTCTTCCTCATTCTCTTTATTCTGTTCCGGAGTTTTGTTCTCTTCCTTTGTCGGCTGTGGGGTTTCTTGAGCTACTGATTCCTCATCAGGCGCTGTTTCGCTAACAGATTTATCTAGCGTTGTGTTGGTTGTTGATGCTCTGTCACCGCCACCACAGGCCATGCTAATAATCGAGATTAACGTCAATGTTGCAAAAAAACTGAATAACTTGCGCATGGTTTCCCCCCGGAGAAATTACATCCGTACAATACACCGCTTTAACAAATTGGTCAGATCTGTGGTTTGTATTTGCTTGATAGTTTATTTATCGCGTATGCCTTCTAAAAACGCTTGACGAGCTCTGTCGCCCTCACCTGAAAGGTTTAATTCGAAAGTAAATCCTTGTTCATGTCTGTAGCTTCGACGGATATCTTGTGTATCGACACCTCTTGCGGAGCGTTTTGCTGCACGGATTGTTCTGGAGGGTTTCTCTGAAATCCTGTGAGCCATTTGTAAAGCTTCCTGTATAAGGTTCTTCTCATCCACCACGCTATAAATAGTTCCATATCTGTGGAGCTCTTCCGCTGTAGCAGTTTCACAGGTATAAAGCATTTGTCTAGCGCGTTGTCTTGGAACCAACCGTTCGAGGTGGGTTAAAGCTCCTAATGCACCATTGTCGACCTCTGGTAGGCCGAACTGAGTACCGTTTGCAGCAATAACAATGTCAGAAGCCCCAGCCAAACCAACACCTGTACCTAAGCAAAAGTCCTTGACAGCTGCTATGACTGGAACATCACATTCGTAAAGCGCTCGAAAAGCCTGATAACAGGCTTCGTTGACTTCTAAGATTCCTTCATGGCCCTCCATCGCTTGGAGCTCCTTGATATCTACGCCTGCACAAAAACCTTTTCCGTCAGATGAAAGGATGACGACGCTTACAGCTGGATTTAGTCTGATCGAATCAAAAATACTAGCAAGTAAAAAAGTGTCAGGGATATTGAGGGCATTAACCGGTGGGTTAACCATCGATAGGTG
>JAKMEQ010000013.1 GCA_022425805.1 Acidimicrobiales bacterium | reverse complement strand
AAGATTGACGACGGAAGCCCTACATCAGATAGTGCTGCTGAAGTAGGAGAAGGAGAAAGAACTTTCGTTATTCCACTGATAATCAGAACTTCACAGACAACGAAAAAAAGTCCTGTGGTCATTCGAGTAACATAGTTGAAAGTTCCTGATTAGTGGTATCTCTCAGGATATTGTCCCAGAGTAAAAGGCAACGCCAATATGAGCAATGAACTGAAATCTTCAGAACTTATCCAACATGCTCAAACTTTAGTTAGAAATGCCAGCAATATTGTGGTTCTAACTGGTGCCGGAATCAGTACTGCTTCCGGAATACCTGATTTCCGAGGCCCACAAGGTATCTGGACCAAAGACCCGGAAGCAGAAAAAGCATCGAATATCAACTTCTACATGAGCGACCCTAGTATTAGAAAACGTAATTGGGCGCTTAGAGCAGAAGGGAAACTATGGGCAGATGTTGAACCGAATCAAGGTCATTACGCACTTGTTAAACTCCAAGATAGGGAGAGCCTCGATATGTTGATAACTCAAAATGTTGATGAGCTACACCAGAAATCAGGCATTAACGAAAGTAAAGTTATTGAGATCCACGGAACCACTCGTAAGGTATCTTGTTTAGCTTGCGAGTATCGGGAAGAAATGGAGTTGATACTTGATAGGGTCCGCGCTGGAGAAGAAGATCCGGACTGTCCTTCCTGTGGGGCAATTTTAAAATCGGCAACCATTTCATTTGGGCAGGCTCTAATACCTGACGATCTTCATCGGGCTGAAATGGCTGTCCGTAGATGCGACCTCCTTATGGCAATCGGAACTTCACTCGCTGTGGGTCCGATTAATCAAGTTGTGCCGTTAGCTAACCAATTGGATATTCCAATTATTATTATTAATGGCGAGAAGACAGACTTTGACCATTTCGCTTCTCTGGTGATAAATGCTGACATTAGTGAAACCTTAGAGGTAGTTTGTTGAAACTTTGCTGAGCGTCTATAGAAAAATATTTGAGTTACTTTGATTCTCTTTCGGTAGAATTTTAGTACTCATTTCGTAAAGGGAATTATGTCGAATTTTCGTGAATTACTTAAAGCAGCAAAAAAAGACATAGTTGAGGTCGGTACTAAAGACGCTGAAAATCTAATTAACGATGGATGGATAGTTCTTGATGTGCGCGAACCAGATGAATACGAACAAGGGGCTATAGGTTCATCTCTCCACATTCCACGCGGGAATTTAGAAAGCTCCATTGAAGGACTATTGCCTGAAAAAGCAACAAAAATTATAGCTATGTGCGCAGGAGGAGCTAGGTCAGCTTTTGCTACTCAAACACTGCAGACACTCGACTATGTCAACGTAGTTTCTATGGAAGGTGGCTTTAACCAATGGAAAGATGAAGGCAGGTCTTGGGAGAAACCTAGAACGCTAGATCCAGTAATGCGGAACCGATATCAACGCCATTTGCTTTTACCTGAAATCGGAGACAGTGGACAAATGAAACTTCTAGACTCCAAAGTGCTTTGCATCGGTGCAGGTGGGCTTGGTTCCCCAGCAGCACTCTATTTGGCTGCCGCTGGGGTAGGGACTCTGGGGATAGTCGATATGGACGTTGTCGATGAGTCAAACTTACAGAGGCAGATTCTTCACAACGAAAGTCGCATTGGGCAAGCAAAAGCAGAATCAGCAAAACAAACTCTCATGGACCTGAATAGAGATATCAATGTGATCCCCTACAATGTCAGACTCTGTGCAGAGAACATTCAGGAGATTATTTCTGGATACGAAGTTGTTATCGACGGTACTGATAATTTCCCCATCCGATATATCCTCAATGATGCATCAGCAAAGTTGGGAATTCCTATAGTCCATGGGTCTATTTTTCGATTCGAAGGCCAAGTGACTGTGTTTGACCCTAAGAAAGGACCTACCTACCGTGACATGGTTCCAGAACCACCTCCACCTGAACTGGCACCGAGTTGTGCCGAAGCCGGTGTTCTTGGGGTTCTTCCTGGGATTGTAGGAAGCTTGCAGGGGCTTGAGGCAATAAAGTTGCTACTGGACCTCGGTGACTCTCTCGTAGGACGACTTTTGACTTTCGATGCATTGGAAATGACTTTCCGTGAATTCAAATTGCAACGTGACCCCACTCTAGAAATTACGTGGGAGAATCGAGACAGAATCCAAATTGTTGATCTCGAAGACCATTGTCAACCCGCACCACTTCTCCCTGAATTAATCGCCTAATAACTTAGATAAGCGCTTAATTGATTTTGATTGTTATAGGTCGAGGTAGTAGAAGGCTCCAGCATTTGCGAGTCCTGATACGGTGCGTCCGGGGGATCCTATGATGAGGTTTCCGTTGAGGACGCTGAACCATGCGCCGAACTC
>JAKMEQ010000012.1 GCA_022425805.1 Acidimicrobiales bacterium | reverse complement strand
TTCTGCGGCTGCTGCTTCTTCTTCAGCTTCATCTTCTCCGGCTTGTGCTTCTTCTTCAGCTTCTTCTTCATCGGCTTGAGCTTCTTCTTCAGCGGCTGGTGCTTCTTCTTCAGCTTCTTCTTCAGCGGCTGGTGCTTCTTCTTCAGAAGAAGCTGACGTTGTATCGGATGAAGACTCACTACTACTATCATCGTCTCCACCGCCACACCCTACGGCGATAAGAGAAAACGCAAGTACCAATGCAAGCATCTTCAAGAATTTCGAGTTAGACATATGAAAATTACCCCTCTATGTTCCCAGACTCACTGGGCTTATTTCTAATAAGTCTTGTCGGCAGAATCCAGTTAAGCAAGTCCTAAAGAGCATAGAGACGTAAATAAACCAGATTGATTCATGTTTTTTGATTAATAAGTAAAACAGTTGCGAAATTAGGCCATTATCTATAGATGAGTGAATCTCTGCTTATTCTCGATGATGTGGGCTATAGCTACCAAGATGGACATGGCTTAAGCCACATAAATTTGATTGTGGAAGAGGGCGATCGGCTAGCAGTTGTTGGAGGTAACGGAAGCGGGAAAAGTACTTTATCTCGGATTATTACTGGACAGCTAGATCCAACAGAAGGCGATATTAGTGGAACTTGTCGGCGGCCGCACGACGTAGGCACAGCAGCGGACCTTCGACGTTTCGATAAGGATTCAACAGTCGCTGCCGTTCTCCAAGCTCTAGGAGGGGGAGATGCTCCAGAACAAACTCTGGCAACTGTGGCGTTAGGTAAAGAAATCCTTACTCGTCACATTGGCAAGCTCAGTGAAGGTGAGCGATACCGTGTCGCTATTGCAGCCCAATTAGCTAATCGGCCGCCCCTACTTGTTCTTGATGCGCCTTCTGCCATGCTTGACGTGAAATCGGCCGACACGCTTGTAGCAGCATTAAGTAATCGTGATGAGACTCTCATAGTTTTTTCTGCCGATATAACCGTGGCTATTGAAACGTGCAATAAAGTCATCATCCTTGATGAAGGTGAGATTGTTGCTTCTGGATCGACAATCGATCTTTTGACAGATAGCGAACTCCTGAAGCAGCATGGTGTGGAAATTCCATCAGCTCTTTCTCCTAGTTGGCTTAGAAGAAGAGCCAGAAATCAAAATACAAACGTAGGCGTTCCGATCACGCACCTCGTAGAACAGTGGATGGCAGCGGAAGACCTTCCCCATGAAAGGCTTGCGCCAGAAGTAGCTATACGAGTCGAGCAGGCATTTGATACCTATCGAAGTGAGTTTCAGGAGGTGACCAGAAGAGCTGCGAAAAATTTCTCTAACCGGCAATTTTCATTACAGCATATTGATAGTCAGATAAGACTCCTTTTGCATCGGCAGAGTGTAACGGTCTGCGTCGAAGCGGTCATTTCGCTTTTGTCAGGATTTGAGGAAGAACAACAGAGGATGGTGTGGGTAGAAGCACGTCAACGTTTCGCGCAATCAATAGCATGGAGATCAGATTCTGAATTAGCAGAAACATTTTTTAATTCCGTTACCCGAAGAGTATTCACGATGGTTGGGTTCGATGATGATTTAGAATTCCGATGGTTTGGTGGCGTCGCCCTTTCGATAGTGGATCCAGGGCAGGGTGAAGTTTCGACTTTTCGCCTTCGAACGACAACTACTGAATTATTGCAGACTATTTTGGGATCATTTGATCTAGGGATCCCCTGGGTGGATATCAAAAGGGACGCAGCCAATGTGGCTGAAGCAATTGAACAACACCTCTCTGAGACTTGGGAATCTACCATGCCGGTGGAAATCGACATATTGCGGCCTGTCTTCTACAGGAATCGTGGAGCATACCTTGTGGGACGTATTCGTCACCTGACAAGAGTTTCTCCGCTTATTATTCCCTTGCGATCTACGGAAAAAGGAGTAGTAGCTGATGCGGTATTGCTGACTGAAAATTTAACCAGCCGCATATTCGGCTTTACTAGGTCGTACTTTCATGTTGATGCAAAGGAGCCCGGCGCAATCGTTGCCTTCGTCAAGTCCCTCATACCTCTGAAGCCTGTTGCTGAGCTATACACAGCGATAGGACATAGTTCGCATGGAAAGACAAGCCTATTCCGAGCAATTTATCGACATCTATCAAACTCTGCAGACCGGTTTCAACCTGCTAGAGGGATAAAGGGAATGGTAATGATAGTGTTTACCCTTCCTTCATTCGGGGTTGTGTTCAAGGTGATAAAAGATAAGTTTCCTCCATCGAAGAAAGTCACGCGTACGCAAGTTATGGAAAAGTATCAGATGGTTTTTAGCCATGAACGGGTGGGCAGGATGGTTGACGCCCAACTGTTCGAAGATCTTGCTTTCCCACGAGACCGGTTCGGGGAGGAACTTCTCGAGGAACTTGCGACTGAAGCAGCTCGGTCCGTGACGATTACCGAAAACGATGTTATCTTCCACCATCTGTATACGGAGCGCAAAGTTTACCCTCTTGATTTGTATCTCGATGAGATGCCGGAGGACCTTGTAAGGGAAGCGGCTATTGATTACGGAAACGCAATAAAAGATTTAGGGGCAGCTAATATCTTCCCCGGTGACCTTTTTGCTAAAAATTTCGGAGTTACACGCCACGGCAGCGTTGTTTTCTATGACTATGACGAATTGACATTGCTAGATGAGGCGAACTTCCGTTTGATACCAGAAGCGCGATCATACGAGGAAGAAATGTCTTCCCAACCCTGGTTTACTGTGGGAGCTAACGACATTTTTCCCGAGGAGTTCAAGAAATTTTTTCGATTTCCTGAAAGTATAAGAGCAGATTTCGACCAGATGCATGGTGACCTATGTGACCCTGATACTTGGCTTGCTCTTCAGGAACACAGTCGGAGAACAGAGTCTGGAGAATTTTTCCCTTACCCTAGCGAAGTCCGATTTGATCTTCCTTGATTAGCCCTTAGTTTCTTCTGGTAAGGGCATTTACCGTTTGTAAGAATTGGGTAAGAACCGCTTCGAAGAGTGGCTATAGCCATATTTAGAACGCACAATGGGACAGTGACTAAATATTTGACTTCTAGGTGCCGATGAGCTCAACGAACCGTATTCTTCTTGCCGAAGATGATAGGGGGGTTCGTAACGCTGTAGAGCGTGCGCTTGAATACGAAGGGTACGAAGTGGTACTAGCAGAAAATGGCGCTCGGGCCTTAGAACTAGCAGCCGAACAAACACCTGACCTTTACCTGCTAGATGTCATGATGCCCTTCGTCGATGGCCTGTCTGTTTGTAGAACATTACGACAACGTGGCGACACGACTCCGGTTCTTATGCTTACCGCACGGCATGAGATATCTGACCGTGTCGCGGGACTAGACGCAGGGGCAGACGACTATCTAGTAAAACCATTTGCTTTAGACGAACTGCACGCCAGAATACGAGCTCTTCTTCGCAGGTCTACAGTCGTTACCGGAGAGGAAGTCCTTGAGATGGGACGTCTGCGGTTAGATCGAATGGCGAGGAAAGTAACCCGAAACGAAGAAGTAATCGAATTAACGAAAACGGAGTTTGACCTTCTCGAACTTTTGATGCGTAATGCAGAGATTGTTTTGACCCGTGACACAATCTATGACCTTATTTGGGGGTATGACTTTGAAACCCACTCAAAATCACTCGATGTCTACATAGGGTATTTACGCCGTAAAATCAGTCAAGAAAATATGCCGGAACTTATCCATACCATTCGCGGTGTGGGCTACTGCTTTAGAACAGCATGAGTTTACGCACTCGCTTAACTATCGTGGTTGCGGCGCTTATAGCGATAATTGTCGTATTAACGAGTGTGTTTATCCTCAAGACGGCTAGGAATGAATTACGCGGCGGAGTTGATTCGTTTCTAAACCAACGTACAACGCGAGTCGAGTTAGCTATCCGTGTTAAGGCTGTAGATGAGAGGCTTCCAAAAGGTTTCGACTTTGAAGAGTTTCTTACTAGGCCCGATACCGTTACCCAATTTCTTGATAGTAAAGGAACAATTGTCTTTAGCTGGCCACTAGAGCTTCCCGTTGATGAAACGGACCTCTCTTTAGCTACTGGAAAGGGTCTGCGAAAAAATATCACGCGTCAACGTTTTCGAGATGTAAAAGTAGAGGAGGCGCATTATCGGGTGCTGTCTAAGGGATTTGGTAATGGAGGCCTTCTTCAAATCGGACGAGACCTTTCTGAAGTAGATAGTGCACTGGAAGGGATGAAACAACGCGTTCTTATTTTCGGAGGCGTAGGGATTCTCATAGCAGCACTAGTTGCATGGATCGCTTCCTCGAGGTTTACGCGGCCGGTTCTTCGATTGACAAAAGCAGCTGAACATGTCTCTCAAACACAAGACTTGACTGCATTTATTGAAGTAGGCGGTGGGGGTGGTGAAATTGACCGTCTTGCAGAAAGTTTTAATATTATGCTGCAAGCGCTCGCTACATCACGGGAGCAGCAACACCGACTGATTGAAGATGCAAGTCACGAATTGCGGACGCCACTAACGAGCTTAAGGACAAATATTGAAGTCCTTCTTCGCTCACCAGAATTAGAGGCTACAGAGCTTTCAACCATCGTTAATGATCTTAAGCAGGAAACAGAAGAGCTAGGTTTTCTAGTGACTGAATTAGTAGAACTTGCCACGGCGGTATCTCAAGAGAAAGAGGCTTTCGTCGAGGGCAATCTTGGAGAAATCGTTGAGTTGGTTGCGCAACGATTTGAACGCAGGTCAGGTCGAGGCATTACTGTCGTAGTTCGTGGGGAAAGCACGAGAGACATACGTCTATCTAGAATTGATAGAGCAGTGTCGAATCTAGTCGAGAATGCTATCAAGTTCAGTCCTGATGAAACGCCCATAGATATTCTCGTAGATGGCGGCCAAGTGTCTGTCCGAGACTATGGAGCTGGGGTAAATGAAACAGACAAGAAACGAATGTTTGATAGATTTTTTCGAGCTGCAACCGCTAGATCAATGCCTGGTTCTGGGTTAGGTCTCAGTATCGTCGATGAGGTAATTCGAGCCCATGGAGGGAAAGTATTCGTTGAGAGTCCAGATGAGGGACAAGGAACAATCGTAGGATTTGAGATCTAGTCAGTGAGTTAATGTCGAAGCTCTCTAATTGTTTTCCGAACGGTTTTGTAATCTTCTGGATTGGTTAGTCCTGTCCACGCTTCTGAACTAGGAATAGCAGAAACTGTTAGAGTCCTGTTGGTCATCAAATTTGCGATACAAGTTGGAAGTAAGCATTCAGCCTCTTCAGAAGTCGCATTTTTTAAAAGGAATTGCTCCCACTGTGACGATAAAGGTTCCAAAACACTTCCATGGAATGCCCATAGATTCATCGAAACAGGTGTATCTCCCTTGAGGTTTTTTCGATTGACGTAATCTGTGATAGTCCCATCCTGTTGTGCTTCAATCCGCCCTGTCTCGATAATCTGAACCAGTTCCCCATCGATTACTTGACATATGCCTCTGGATACCTCTCCAGTGGCCGGCAATGTCTTTGATAGCTGAAACGTAACGAGCATTCCAGTTTGCTTTGAGAGAGTCGGCAACTGGGTAGCAGCTACAGCCAAAGATCTAGGGCCATAGTAATCATCAGCATTCGCTAAAATAAAAGTGCTATCACGGTCAATAAATTCTGCTGCTGCTAAGACTGCATGGGTAGTGCCCCAAGGCTTTGCTCGTTTTGGCCCAAATTCATCTTGGCAAACGAAATTGCATCCGTGATCTTGTCCATGGACCTGCTCTATGTGAGCTCTCACTTCACCAATGATTTCTTTTCTGACTATGATGACAGCCTTTGTTATGCCAGCTGTTCTTGCATCTCGGATGGTGTAGTCGAGAATAGTTTCACCATCTGGACCTATCTGTGCGAGTTGTTTTGTGCCACCGAACCGGCTACCCAAGCCAGCGGCCATCAACACTAATGATGTTTTCTTCATGAAAGCTCCCAGTAGCATGCGAATCCTATTCTATGGCCCGTGGAAGGTGAAAGGTGTAAAGCATTATTCCGCTACTACCATTTGGTAAAGATTAGATCTACAAGGAATATTCTATGTCTTCACGCTCGATACTAAAAATTGTGGTTCTTTCTGTCTTCGGTTTCGCTTTTTTCGTATCCTGCGGATCAGATGGTGATTCGATTCCGTCCCTGCCCACACCCGCTGTCGAGCCAGACGCAACTCAAGCACCTGTACCCACGCCGACCCCGACAGAGAATATCGACAATACCGACATGCTCTCTAAACCCTTTGTTCAGGTTCCAGAGGGCCCCCCGCCAGAAGAACTGTTGTCAGAAGACATAGTTGGCGGTAGCGGCGACCCTGTGGCGGCAGGGGATTTCCTCATCATGGAGTATGTCGGTGTTTCCTATTCAACAGGTCTTCAGTTCGATTCGTCTTGGGACCGAGGCGAGCCTTTTGCTTTTGAACTTGGAGCAGGAAAAGTCATTTCGGGTTGGGACGAAGGAATCGCAGGTATGTCTCCAGGTGGGAGGCGACTATTGATAATCCCTCCTGGCCAAGCTTATGGCGAAAATGGATCTGGTTCGGGGTCAATAGGCCCAAACGAAACGCTCATATTCATAGTTGACCTACTTGCCTCTGTTCCAGCGGGACTTGAGAAGCCAGATGTTCTGTCACCGCTGGCACAGGCAACTAGCTTAGGCATATCAGATATATCCGAAGGTACAGGTCGAGAAGTCATCGAAGGTGATGTCATCTATGTGCACTATGTCGGGCGATCCCAATCGACAGATACACAATTCGATGCTTCGTGGGATCGGGGAAGAAAAGAATTTATCGGCCTTATCATTGGACAGGGACAGGTTATTGCAGGATGGGAAGAGGGGTTGATTGGGATGAAAGTCGGAGGGCGAAGAGAGTTGGTCATCCCTCCAGATTTAGCTTATGGGGAGGATGGGGCAGGAAATGGGCTCATCGCACCAAATGAAACACTCATTTTCGTAGTTGACCTGTTGGGCGCATACCCATACTCTTACTAACGTAATTTCAACAGTCGCGCTGCAAAGAACCTTACCTATCTGGCAACTCCGAACCGTTCTAAAGCTGCTTTTGTTCGGTCAATGAGGAGTTGTGGAACCAGGACTCCATTTACTTCAACGCCTCCGCTTGAACTTTCACTGGCACTGTCTAAATCGGATCCTTCAGAAATGGTTTCTTTGATAAGGGCGCCACTTTCTCGATCTAGCAAGTATTGGTCCCACTCGTCAACTCTTACTAACTTGTCTCTGTGGATGCTTCCCATCTCAATACCATTGTCGAACTTGACCCAGTACCTAATCCAGTCCAGACCGTTGGAGAGCATTATTCGCCCTTGGGTTCCTTCGGGGACCCCTTTAAGATCGGTAGCTGCTTTGACTTCCTGATGTTTAGGAAGATCTGTCGAAAGTGTTTCAGTCATTAATTTTTTATCCAGAGATTGGCCTATTCAAAGACCTTACACGAAGTCGATCATTTCGAAACACTTTCAACATGTCATCATTTCGTTCCAGGCAAAGATGTGGCAGCATAGGATTATGTCTTTGCGTGATCAGTACTTGATAGTCCACGGTAGAAAGCCTGTGTTGGAAGCATTGAATACCGGTTATGAAATCGAATTGATCCACATGAGCTCACGAGCATCAGGTGAAGCGATCAACGCGATAGAAGAAATTGCGCGTGAACGGGGTGTCAAAGTTGAACATGTTTCAGAGAATCGGATTAATGCTCTAACGCGTAGTGGTCAGCATCAAGGTGTTGCTGCTGATGTTCGTGCCCACCGCATGCAAAATTTATCTAATTTCTTGGAACAACGAACAGGTCGGAGTTATAGCACAGCAGTGCTAGTTCTTGATGGAATACATAACCCTGCAAACCTTGGGATGATTCTTCGAAGCGCAACAGCAGCAGGGATAGATGGAGTCATCGTACCGGATAAGGGAACAGCGAGCGTAGGTGCTGTTGCAATTAAAGCATCAGCTGGAGTTGCATTTAAAGCACCGATTTTGCGTATAGATAATGCTCTTAATGCTATTGCACAGCTTGAAGAAAAAAGATTCGAAATCGTTGCTGTGGACAGTGGTGGAGAGAATGTTTTCGCAGCAGAATTTAGTGACCGTGTTGCTCTGGTCTTTGGTAACGAGACAGTAGGAATTTCACCTGAAATTGATGAACTTTGTTCTCGGACCGTTTCCTTGCCATTGCATAACGAGGTTGAATCACTAAATGTGGCAATGGCAGCATCAATAATTTCCTACGAGGTAACTGGCAGGTAAGTCGAAATTGAACAAGAGATTAAAGGCGCCTCCAGATCGGCCCATCAGGAGTGTCTTCAATCTCAACACCTTTGTCTTGCAGTAGGTTTCGTATCTTATCGGCGGCAGCGAAATCGCGTTTAGTTCGAGCTATTTCCCGTTTGGAAAGTAGCGAATCGATATCGCTGTCAGTGTCTTGGTCTATTTGGTCAAGTCCCAAAACACTTAACAACTCGGTGACGGTTGCTAAAGCTACTTCTGCATCGTCTATGTTCTCCCCATCCAGTGCTGAGTTACCACCGGAAATAGTCTCGAAAATAACTCCAATAGCATCTGGCGTACCCATATCGGTATTCATCGCTGCTACGAAACGTTGTTTCATGCCTTCGGATATTGAACTTTTCTCAATTCCTGCTCCTCGCATACGCCGAAAAAAAGCATCAATTCTTTCGATTCCTCCTATTGCACCTGCCATCGTTTCATCAGATAGTTCCATGATCGACCGATAATGAGCTTGGAGCATCGCTAGTTTCAGAGATCGTGAACCATATTCTTTGAGAGCATCTCCAAGGGTTCTGAAATTTCCAAGAGATTTTGCCATCTTCTCCCCATTTACATTAAGCATGGCACTATGCATCCAGTGGCGGGCAAAAGCATGCCCTGACGCTTCTGCTTCTGCTCGTTCGTTTTCATGATGAGGGAATGCTAAGTCTGTTCCACCACCATGGATATCAAATCCATCTCCGAGGATGTCAAGTGACATAGCGACACACTCTATATGCCAACCTGGTCGTCCTGGCCCCCAAGGGCTTTCCCATGTAGGTTCGCCGGGTTTAGCTGCCTTCCAAAGAGCGAAATCCAATGGGTCTTCCTTCTCTTCATCCGATGTGATTCTTGCCTGCGCGCTTTCTCGTAAATCTCCGGCAGTGCGACCGACAAGTGCTCCGTAACCATCGAATGCATTTACAGAAAAATACACCCCGCTTCCTACGATTTCGTAGGCCGCTTCTTGGTGTATCAGTCGTGAAATAATCTCAATCATTTCAGATACATACTCTGTCGCTTGTGGTCTATGATCAGGGTCGGCGATACCAAATTCTCGTAGCTGTTGGATGTAGATTTTTGTGTAGGTCGTAGTTAGGTCATGCTCACTAATACCTTCTTCCGCCGATCGTGAAATGATCTTGTCATCGATGTCGGTGATGTTGCTTACCAGCGTCACTGTGTAGCCGGACCATTGCAGGTAGCGTTTCAAAATATCGTACGTAAGGGCTGTTCGGGCATGCCCAAGGTGCGGAACATCGTAGACGGTCGGACCACAGGCGTAGATAGAAACATGCCCTGACTCTCTTAGATCTAGCTCAACAAAGCGATTCTGCATCGTGTCAAATAAGTGCATTTGTATAAGGATAGATAAAAGAACCTCAATCGAATGGCAAATAAACTTATTTCACCGATCAGAGTTCGAGGAACTTCAAGTCAACTGGTGACGAGGGAGCCATGCTAAGAGTATCATCAGCAGATCAGCCCTCGTAGCTCAGTTGGATAGAGCGACCGCCTCCTAAGCGGTAGGTCACAGGTTCGATTCCTGTCGAGGGCGCTTCGCGATAGATAATCTTTACACTAGGTACAAGAATCTAGTGGAGTATGGAAGACTAGAAACTAAATAAGTAACCTAATTATTTCTGTTTGACAGGAGAAGTCAATTTCTAATCTTGAAACGTATCAGATCACTGATAGGTACGAGCGCAATGAGGGACGTGTGTTTCTATCAGGAGTTCAGGCTCTTGCCCGTCTGCCGATCCAACAACTTCGTGCTGATAAAGAACAGGGGTTAAACACTGCTGCATTCCTGGCGGGGTACCCGGGTTCACCTTTAGGCGGGTTGAACTTTGAAATCGATAAGGCCAGAGCAACTGTTCCTGAGCTTCCGATAGTCCATCGCCCGGCTCTCAATGAGGAACATTGCGCCACTGCAGTAATGGGAAGCCAGCTTGCAGCCGAGCAACCTGATTGCCAGTACGACGGTATTGTCGGACTTTGGTATGGGAAAGCACCGGGTTTAGATCGTTCGACAGATGCGCTTCGACACGCAGTCTTTACAGGAGCATCCAGAAATGGCGGTGCTGTTGTGATCGTTGGCGACGATCCGGCGGCGAAAAGTTCGACTTTACCCTCTAGCTCGGACGCTGCATTAGTTGACCTTCACATGCCAATTCTTTATCCCGGCGATATTAAAGAAGTACTAACACTAGGGATGCACGCTGTGGCATTGAGTAGAATCACCGGAGCTTGGACGGCTCTTAAAGTGGTCACTGCAGTAGCGGACGGGAATGCAACGGTTGACCTTTCCTCAACGATAGTGAATCCGATTGTCCCTGATCTACGAATTGATGGGATACCGTACCTGCATCATCCTGACGCAAAATTATTACCGCCAAATAATTTAGATATAGAACAGGGTCTAAGAACATCACGAGCCGAATTGGTTCGAAGATATATGGTTGCTAACAAGCTCAACCCAACGACCGTTGACCCACCTGATGCTTGGATTGGGCTAATCGCAAGCGGGTTTACTTATCACGAAATGCTTCATGCGTTAAGCAATATCGGACTACATACCAGTGAAGAGATCGCAGCAGCAGGCATACGACTCCTCCATCTTCAACTACCAATTCCCTTCGATCCACAAAACATTCGGAACTTTTCTCGAGGGCTTGATGAAATTATTGTTATAGAAGAGAAGAATCCCACGGCGGAATGGCTTGTGAAAGATGCTCTTTACGGAAGCTCACATCAGCCGAGAGTGTTAGGAAAGTCATATCCCGATGGAAGGACTCTTATGCCCAGTCACGGGATTCTTGATGCTGACACAATGGTTTCGGGAATTTATGAACGGTTGTCTCAGCGAATTCCTGATCGGCTCAAACCACCGGAGCGACGCGAAAGCCAGAAAACTCTTATTCCTCTCTCAACTGAGCGGAGCCCATATTTCTGCTCTGGTTGCCCACATAACACGAGTACCAAAGTTCCCGAAGGCGCTTTGGTTGGCGCTGGAATTGGGTGCCACACGATGGTACTTCTGATGGATGACGAACGTGTTGGTGACATTTCCGGTGTCACCGCTATGGGAAATGAGGGAATGCAATGGATAGGAATGGAACCATTTGTCGATAGAGAGCACTTTATCCAAAATATTGGTGATGGTACTTATTTCCATTCTGGACAATTAACAATCCCCTCAGCCATAGCAGTTGGAAGCAATATCACCTTCAAACTGTTATTCAACGGAACTACTGCGATGACAGGGGGGCAGGATCCAAAGGGAGGCCTAAGCGTCCTCAACGTTACACGAGTCCTAACTGCACAAGGTGTAAAGAAGATTTTGATTACGACCGAAGACCCTAAAAGCTATTCGCGAGCTTCTCTTCCCGCTGGAGTAGAAGTCTGGGATAGAAGCCGAATTGTGGAAGCACAAGAAGTATTGGCTTCAGTAACTGGAGTAACCGTTCTGATTCATGATCAAGCTTGTGCGGCGCAATCACGTCGACACCGCAAACGCGGGGTTGAAGAAAAACCAGATTTCCGTGTCATTATCAACCACAGAATCTGTGAGGCGTGCGGGGATTGTGGTGAGGTTTCCAACTGTCTATCCGTCCAGTCAAAGGAAACGCTATTGGGTCAAAAGACGACTATTGACCAAGGGTCCTGCAATTTCGATGCTTCATGTCTTCAAGGAGACTGCCCAAGTTTTCTCACGGTCAAAACAAACCCCAATCAGGAATCAGGGGATCATATTACGACGCTTGGATACTCTGGAGTAGTACCCAAACCAGATTCGTATTTCTCCGCCGACCAACTCAATTTACGAATGGCGGGTATCGGTGGCACGGGAGTTGTAACAGCTGCTCAGGTGTTAGCAACTGCAGCGATGCTAGATGGGTTTGAAGTCCGTGGTTTGGACCAGACAGGCCTATCGCAAAAAGCAGGACCAGTAGTAAGTGATATCCGGCTATCTCGGGATGTCCCACCTGTATCGAACCTCTTAACAGCGCAAAGTGCAGATGTCATTTTGGCATTTGATTTACTTGTAGGGGCAGATAGTAAAACTCTTGGTGTCGCCAAATCTGAACATACCGTTCTTATAGCGTCTGATTCACCGACCCCTACCGGTTCCATGATCGGTAAACCAGATAAGGCTTTACCCAGCAGAGAGATGTTGATGGATCGTGTCGCCAGCGTAACAAAATCTGAAGCGAATGTGTACGTTGACGCGTTTCGTGTTTGTGAAGAACTCTTTGGAGATGCTGCATCAGCGAATATTTTTCTTCTAGGTGTAGCTATCCAAAAAGGAGCCATACCCGTCAATCCGAAATGTCTTGAAGATGCAATTCAGCTCAATGGAGTTTCAACCGAAAAAAATATATCTGCCTTCCGATGGGGGAGAATCTGGGCTCATGATTCCCTGCATGTGGACAGTCACCTAGAGGCTCAGGTAGATCTGGCTTCTGCATCTAGTGTCGCAAAGTTCCCGGAGGACCTTCAAGCCCGAATCGAATCTTTGAATGTCGAAGCTGAAACTTCTGACCTGATACGTTTTCTCAGTGAAGACCTTATTGGTTACCAAAACAGAAGCTGTGCTGAAGAGTTCCTAGAAATAGTGGAAACTACGATCCGGTCGTCACAGTCGATATCCTGGGAAAAAGGGAATGACGAACTCGTAGAGACCGTTGCTCGGGGTGTTCACAAATTAACCGCATACAAAGATGAATATGAAGTTGCCCGTCTGTTCTTAGCACCAGAAGTAAAAATGGAGATGCTACAGGTAGAGGGATCTACCGGCCAAGGCATGTGGCACCTCCACCCTCCTTTTCTCCGTGCTCTCGGGATGAAAAAGAAACTTAGAATTCCGTATAAAGTCGCTTCCCCATTGATGAGAATACTTTCTAAAGGAAAGATCTTGCGCGGAACGCCCTTTGATGTATTTGGGTACGCCGAAGTTCGAAAAGTCGAACGGCAGATACGAGACCTTTATAGAACTGCGGTTGTTGATGCCCTTGGAACTCTTACACAGGATAATTATGGTGATGTTCTCGCTTTAGCCGCCCTTGCCATGGATGTCAGGGGCTATGAGGATATAAAGCTTCGCTCAGCAGCAAACTTCTTGAAGAGTCTTTCCTCTTTCCCAAATGTTTCTTTAAATAAAGCTTAAACACTTCTTGTAGCGTCAATACCTATTGCAACTACGATCACACAATTGCCCTACACCGATTTGTCGAACACTAATTGATTTTGATTGTTATAGGTCGAGGTAGTAGAAGGCTCCAGCATTTGCGAGTCCTGATACGGTGCGTCCGGGGGATCCTATGATGAGGTTTCCGTTGAGGACGCTGAACCATGCGCCGAACTC
>JAKMEQ010000085.1 GCA_022425805.1 Acidimicrobiales bacterium | reverse complement strand
TGGCGCTCTCTGCCGGAGCTGCTCCATCAACAAACTCAATCGCCAGTTCTTCTTTATGATCGGAGTGGTTATGGTCGTTCTAGTTCAGGACCTCAGGTTTATGAAACTGACTTTATGCACTATGAAGGACAGTCGGTCCTTCCTGCTTTAATTGCGCACCTTGAAATCACAAATCCCATACTTCTGGGACATAGCGATGGAGCTTCCATCGCCTTAATTGCTTCGGGCAGCAGGGCGGTAGAAGCTTCTGCCGTAATCACTATTGCAGCTCACATATTTGTCGAGATCGAATGCATCGCTGGTATCGAAAAAATCAAGCAGAATCGCGACTCGATACTCTCGCCTTTAAGTAAGTATCACCAGGACTCTGCTTCGACTTTCGACCGGTGGGCACGTATCTGGCTAGATCCTGAATTCGCTAGGTTCGATATCAGAAGTTTACTTTCCAAGATTGAATGCCCTGTGTTAGCCCTTCAGGGTGATCACGATGATTACGGAACAACGGAAATGGTCGACGGGATTACGAGGGAAACGCCGAATGCTGTCGGTCACATAATCCAAAACTGTGGCCACATGGCGCACCAAGACCAACCGGAAGTAATTATCAGTTGCGTTAAACAATTTTTAGCAAGTCAGTAAGCAACCTGCACTTAGCTCGGTGACCATAGCGAAGCGATTGCGTCATCAGCTATGCGATTAGGAGCTTCTAGTGGGCCAAAATGCCCGAGATCGGCATGAATTTTTAGTGATGCATTAGGAAGTGCCTCAAAAGCTGGCGTTCCTAAGTTTCCAGACCCCTCATCAGCTCCTTTACCAATTACCACCGGAGCCAAACAATTCAAAATACGATCAGTCGTAGATACTCTTTCGCCATCGTAGACAGCGGCCTCATGCATACCCGAGCAACGCAACTGAATTGATTTGTTCGGAAGCATTTCGAACCCAAAATCGACGTATGACTTTAAGGCATCTGCTCTACAGACGCGAAAAGGACCCTTGGAGGCAAATCGCTCAAGAGCTTGCGCTCGAGAATCAAAGATTTGGCGTCGCTTTTGAGCACCTGCAACTAATGGGTTTTCTCCTTTGGCGAAGCATTCTCCTGGACGCCACATGATCGGTTCATATCCGTACATTGATCGAATCAGCCCAGGGCGAAGTGAATCAGCGAGTAAAAGTGTCGCCGCTCCGACCGAGTGACCGATGCAGTCCAACTCCCCTGTCCTAATTTCTAAATAATCAACAACGGTTAGAAGATCTTCAGCGAGACTTGTCCATTCATAATCTCCATTAGTGGGCGCTGTACTCCAACCGTGAGCCCGAAGATCTGGCGCCCAAATTGAGTATCCCTTACATAACCGTTCAGTAAAGGGACCATACGTGTGAGCATTAAATCCTGTCGCGTGAACAAACATCACAGAAGGACCGGTGCCACCCAAGTGATGGAGCGCTATCTCTCCCCCTCCGATAGAAGGAAGCATCACCGGATCGACCAACTCAGATAACTCAGACATACCTACACACCTAATAATTCGTCTACCAAAATGTAACTGAATCTACTTGTTTCATTATCAATATCAGCAACACGGGTCTCTTGCGGTTCCGGGACTGCTAAGAATGTTCTATGGAAGCCACTGACAGTACCTATGACATCGAATTCTTTTGGGACCCAATCTGCCCATTCGCTTGGATTACATCGAGATGGATAGAAAAAGTCGTCAAACAGACCGGTTATTCAGTTGACTGGCGTTTCATATCCCTAAGAATCCTCAACAAAGATAAAGATTACGACACTGAGTTTCCCGCCGGTTACGAAGTTGGGCATACATCAGGGCTGCGTTTTCTTCGAGCTGCAGCTCATGCGCGCCAAGAACTCGGGAAAGAGCCGATGTCTGCTCTCTATAGTGCCTTCGGGACACACTATTGGGACCTTGACCGCCAGCCAGGAAGGCGGACTCCCCTCGGCACAGTCACCCACACAGAAGAATGTTTTAGAACTGCTGGACTTCCAACCCACTTTGCGGCATCAGTAGATGATCAGTCCTGGGACCACATCATCGAAACAGAAACGGAAACTGCCTTAGAACGAACCGGTCGTGACGTAGGCACTCCAATTATTTCCTTTAAACCCCCAGAAGGACTTTCTTTTTTTGGCCCTGTGCTCTCACGCGTACCCGACGATGATCAAGCGGTTCCATTATGGAATGCCGTTATAGAATTAGCTGGTTTTCCTGGGTTTGCTGAAATGAAACGATCTTTAAGAGAGGTCCCTCAGATCAACGTCCTCGGATCCTTATCAAGCGAACCTGCTATGGAAGATTGGGAAACCGGTGCACGAAAGGCTCACAAACCCGCTTAGAGAAACAGAGTGCTAACTACTCG